>JBQGCF010000132.1:0-24312 GCA_052038315.1 Iamia sp. | reverse complement strand
GGAGCGGGATCGGTTCGAGGCGCGGCTGTGCGAGGCGGTCTGCGCGTTCGACGACACCGACGAGTGGGACCGTGAGGAGGGGTGCGCGTCGCTGGCGGCGTGGTTGCGGATCCGGGGTCGGATGACCCGGGGTGACGCGGCTCGTCTGGCCCGGACGGCCCGTCGGTTGCGGGGGCTCCCGACGTTGATGGCGGCGTGGCTGGCCGGTGTCGTCTCCGGTGGGCACGTGGCGGTGGTCGTGGCTGCGCTGTCGGATCGGACGGCGCCGCTGTTCGCCGCCGACGAGGACGACCTGGTGCCGGTGTTGGCGGAGATGGACGTCGCTGCCGCGGATGTGGCGATGCGGCACTGGGCGGCCAATGCGCGAGAGCAGCTGGGCGACGACGGTGCGGAGCCGGACCCGGATCGCTCGGCGCACCTGTCGCCCACCTTCCGGGGCGGACGGCTCGACGCGAATCTCGAGCCGGAGGCGTTCCACGCCGCCGAGGCCGCCCTGCGCCTGGCGCTGGGCACCAAGGCCGATGACGATCCGCGGACGCTCGCCCAGCGCCGTCACGACGCCCTCGCCGACGTGTTCCACCACTTCCTGGACCACCAGACCGGGCACCGGGGTGGGCACCGGCGGCCGCACGTCAACATCACCGTCGGCCTCGATTCTCTGGTCGCGAACGCCGGGCGGGGCACGTTCGACGACGGGACACCGATCGCCGCCGCCGACGCTCGTCGGATGGCCTGTGATGCGAACGTGCACCGGGTCATCACCCGCGGCGACGGGTCGGTCCTGGACTACGGGCGGGCGACGCGGACGGTGTCGGCTGCGTTGTTCATGGTCTTGTGCCTGCGGGACCGGGGGTGCCGGTTCCCGGGCTGCGATCGGCCGTGCCACGTCACCGATGCGCATCACATCCAGCACTGGATCGACCACGGCGAGACCAACGAGGACAACCTCGTCCTGCTCTGCCGCTGGCACCACGGCGTGGTCCACCGACCCGGCTGGACCATCCAGCTCCTCACCGACGCCACCGTCGTCGTCACCAACCCCATGGGCCGACGACGAACATCCCACCCCCCGGACCTGGATGCCCTGGTCGCGGCGTGAACCCCGGTCGCAACCGGGGCGCGCTCGTCGGTGTGTGATGCTGACGCCATGGGACTGTTCTCGCGCAAGCGGTCACGGACGGAGGAGGAGGCCACCGAGGTCGAGGAGACCGAGGAGGTCGAGGAGCTCGACGAGGCGGAGGAGCTCGACGAGGTCGATGCCCTGATGGCGTCGCCGGCCGATCCCGAAGCCGCCGAGGACGACGACGCCGAGAGCGGCGACGACGAGGACGGCGAGCACGACGGGACCGGGCAGGTCGAGTTCGAGCTGGCCGACTGGGGGGCGCGGGAGCGCCAGCTGCTCGACAGCGAGCTGGCGTCGGTCCGGGTCCGGCGGGCGTGGGAGGCGAGCACGCTGGTCGTGGCCGCGTCCGACGCCGACGTGGTCGACGACCTGATCGACTACATCGAGGAGCGCATCGCCCTCGACCTGCCGCCGGGCGTCGAGCCGGTCATCTACGAGGTCAAGGACTGGCCGGCCGGCCTGGAGGACCGCTTCCTCGACCTCCTGATCGAGAACCGGATCCCCCACAACCGGGGCTACCAGGAGGTCTCGGTCGGGATCGACGACGAGGAGAAGGTCGACGAGCTGGTCGAGCAGGTCACCGCGGCGTGGGAGGAGGAGCAGCCGACCGAGGAGGAGCTCGACGGGCCCGACGCCCAGGAGGTCCTGTCGGAGCTGTTCGTGAGCAGCGACCGGCTCCTGCACGATCCGTCCGACCGGGCGGCCACCGTCCGCTTCGACGACGCCTCCGAGTCCGCCCTGTCGATGGGGCTCCCGTTCGGCTTCGACGAGGGCACGTGGGGCCAGATCACCGAGCTGACCGGCACCCTGCGCGACGCCCTGGGCGACGCCGAGTCCACCGACGACGACGTCGTCGAGGCCGCCACCGCCCTCCGCACCACCCTCCGCCCGCTGGTCTAGGCCCGATCCCGGTACCGTGGCCCGATGGTCCTGGCCGAGCTGGAGGTCTTCCAGTCACGGCCGATCGCCCCGACCCGGCGGGTCGCGCTCGGCTCCTGCACCCTCCCGGTGTCGCCCGCGCCCGGCTTCGGGGGGATCCTGCTCGGGGCGGTGGCCGCCGCCTTCGTCGGCCAGGTCGAGCCCGACCTCCACGGCGACCTCGAGCGCCTGACCCACCAGCTGGAGCTGGGCCACCGGATCCCCCAGCCCCGTCTGCGCCACCGCTACCAGACCGACCACATCGGGCTGAACCGGCGGGTCCACCGGCTCACCGGCGACGGCGAGCGGCTGCACCTCGACCTCGACCTGTCCGAGGGCACCTCGCCCGGGCCGCAGGTCCTGGCCGTCGTCTACGCTGCCGGCCGGCTGCCGATCGAGAGCCGAGGCCCGGTGATGCGGCTGATCCGCCGGGGCCTGCGCTGGCGGGGCGCCCAGGACGACTCGATCATCGCCGCGGTCAGCGGCCAGGGCTCCGGGCTGGTCACCGCCGCGGCCCGCTACGCCGACCCCGAGGCCTGGGCCCTCACCGTCCTCGGCCTGGCCGGCCCCGCCCCCGGGCGCAAGGACGTGCAGCGCCGGTTCCGCGAGCTGCTGCGCGTCGCCCACCCCGACCACGGCGGAGCCGACACCGGTGCCGCCGAGCGGATCGCCGAGCTCACCGAGGCCCGGCGCATCCTCCTGGCCAGCTGATGGGTCGCGCCCGCCCCGTCGGGGCCCTCCTCCTGGCGCCCGGCGCCGGCGCCGATCGGGAGAGCCCGGCCCTGGTCGCCGTCGAGGAGGCCGTGTCGGTCCCGGTGGCCCGGATGGACTTCCCGTACCGGAAGGAGGGGCGCCGGGCCCCGGACCGGGCGCCCAAGCTGATCGAGTCGGTCCGGGAGGAGGCCGCCGCCCTGACGGTCGCGGCCCGCATCCGCCCGCACCGCCTGGCCCTCGGTGGTCGCTCGATGGGCGGGCGGATGTGCTCGATGGCGGTGGCCGACGGGCTGCCGGCCGCGGCCCTGGTGCTGATGAGCTATCCGCTCCACCCGCCGGGCAAGCCCGAGAACCTGCGGATCGACCACTTCCCGGACATCACCGTGCCCTGCCTCTTCATCGGCGGCACCACCGACCCCTTCGGGTCGCCCGAGGAGCTCGAGCACCACACCGCCGCCATCGCCGGGCCGGTCACGCACGTGTGGGTGAACGGGAACCACTCGCCCAAGGGCCACGCCGCCATCGCCATCGCGATCGCCGACTGGTTGAAGGGCCTCTAGGCCAGGACGGTCACGGGGACGCCGAGGGGGAGGCCGACCTCCTCGACCATCCGCACCACGACGTCGTCGGGGACCCGCACGCAGCCGTGGCTGACGTTGCGGCCGATCGAGCTGGCGTCCTCGGTGCCGTGGATGCCCATCCGGCCGTCGCCCCCGGCGAACTGCTCCAGGGTCGAGAAGCCCGAGAGGCCGTAGGCGTAGGAGCCGTAGCCCGAGTTGGTCGGGTCGATCAGCACCCAGGTGTAGAAGTCGCCGCCGACGGTGGGGGTGTCCTCGGTGCCCACGCCGATCGGGGTGTCGATCACGACCTCGTCGCCCTTCTGCACCAGCATCCGGAAGCCCGAGAGCGACACCTGGATCTGGTAGTCGTGGCTGGCCACGTCGACCAGGTCGGCGTCGATCCAGCCCCGCGTGCCGTTCGGGCGGACCGGCAGCAGCACCTCGATGCGGTCGCCCTGGCGGCCGGCGACGAGGAACACCTGGCGCTGGCCGTAGTCGCCGGAGGCCGGGACGGTCTGGGTCACCGAGCCCCCGTCGGCGGCGTCGTGGACGGGCACCTCGCCGACGCCCTCGCGCACGGTGGCCACCTCGCTGGTGCGGGCGGGGAGGGCGGCCAGCTCGGTGGGGGTCGAGACCGTGGTCGGGACGGTGTCGCTGCCCGGCACGATGCTCTCGGGCACCGACGAGGTGGGCACGGTCGAGGTGGTGGTGGGGACCGACGCCGCCGGGCGCAGCTCCGGGTCCTGGTGGGACAGGGCCAGCAGGGTCACCACGAGGATCGCCACGAAGGCGATGCCACCCCAGATGGCGACGAGGCGGGAGCGGGTCACGGGCGCCGATGGCACGGCGGGCGAGCCTACCGGTGGGGGTCGGGGACGATGACCTCGCCCTCGCCGGGCACGGTGAGGTCGTCCTCCGGGTTGATGTCCTCCAGCGGCCGGCGGGCCGTCTCGGGGAACACGGTCAGGGCCAGCACGGCGACGAGCAGGGCGAGGGGCAGCAGCATGAACATGCCGTCGGAGAGGTTCCCGGTGCGGTCGATGGCCCGGCCCGCCACCACCACGCCCAGGGCGCTGCCGGTCACCGAGATGATGCGGAGCACGCCGTTGGCCTTGCCCCGGGCCGCGGTGGGGAACAGCTCGGCGCCGTAGATCCCGAGGGCGGGCACGCTCAGGGCGCCGAGCATGGTGCCGGCGAAGTTGGCGAACCAGAGCATGGCGCCGTAGGTGGTGAAGCCCCACGCCCCGATGACGGCGCCGCCGGCGACGCCGATGGCGACGATGGCGCGCCGGCCCCTGGTGTCGGCCAGCCGGCCCCCGGCGACCAGGGCCAGCCCGGCCGGGGTGCTGGTGAGGATGATGAACAGCGAGATCTGGGCGGCCGAGAAGCCCCGCTCGTCCTTGAGGAAGTCGTTGAGCAGCTGGCTGCTGGGGGCGGCGAAGGCGGAGGCGCAGAACAGGGCCGCGCCGACGGCCCAGAAGCGCCGGGCGTGGCCCCGCAGCACCGTCGCCTCCCGGTGGGGGCGGACGAACCGCTGGCTCTCGGGCAGGGTCCGGGCGACCCGGGTCAGCACCGGCAGGCCGAGCAGCGGGATCAGGTAGATGATCCGCCAGCCCTGCAGGCCCACGTCGGCCAGCGGCAGGGCCCACACCGCCACCCCGGCCCCGAGGGCGCCGGTCATCGTCATCACGCTGATGGCGTAGGCCCGGCTGCCGGCCGGCATCTCCTCGGCGGCCACCACGGCGAGCAGCAGCGTCACCGCCCCCTGGAAGGCCTGGGCCACGATCTGGGTGGCGCCCAGGACCTCGATGGTCGGGGCGAAGGCACCGGCCGCGGTGGCCCCGATGGCCAGCCCGACCGACCAGAGCAGGAGGCGCCGGCGGCCCCGGCGGTCGGACAGGGCGACGATGGCGAGGGCGCCGAGGACGCCGATCCGCACGACCGCCAGCACGTTGCCCTGGGCGGTGGCGCCCCGGTCGAACTCGTCGGCCGCGTAGGTGATCGTCTGGGTCAGGACCGTGCCCGTGTAGCCGGCCAGCAGCGACAGGCTGAGCAGGACGCCGAGGACGGTGCCGGAGCGGGCGTCCAGGCCCTCGGGCGGGGCCCACACCGGCCCCCTGCCGCTGCGCCGCCCGTCGACCCGGCGCAGGGCCCGGTTCGACACCCACGCCACCGCGACCGACCACACGCCCAGCGCGAGCTGGTAGCGGATGCGCTCCTCGACCTCCACGCCGCCGTCGGGCGCCGCGGCCGTGTGCACGTCGCGCCGGTAGGCCCGCATCGGCCCCCGCTCCACCGCGAACGACGTCCACCCCTCGTCCCGCGGGTCGTCGCCCGGGTGGCGGCCCTCCCACGCCGCCTGGTCCTCCTCGGTCCAGGGCCGCTCGGTGACGATGTCGGAGCGGGGGGCGAGGAGCGTGCCGGCCGTGGCGGCGTCGACCACGAGGGTCTGGCGGGTGTTCGGCACGTCTCGATGATGACCCGGCCGGCCCGGCGCCGGCCCATCGCGCCCGGGCTGGCAAGATCGGGGCGATGGAACGGATCCTCGTCCGGGGCGGTGGGCCCCTCTCGGGTCGGGTCGCCATCTCCGGGGCCAAGAACTCGGTGCTCAAGCTGATGGCGGCGACGGTGCTGGCCGAGGGCACCTTCACCATCCGCAACGTCCCCGACATCACCGACGTCCGCCTGATGGCCGAGCTGCTGGAGGCGATGGGCTGCACCGCAACCCTTGACGGCGACGTCCTCACCGTCGTGCGCCCGGCCGACATCACCCCCGAGGCGCCCTACGAGCTGGTCGAGGCCATGCGGGCCTCGATCGTCGTCCTGGGCCCGTTGCTGGCCCGGGTCGGCCAGGCCCGGGTGTCGATGCCGGGCGGCGACGACTTCGGCCAGCGCCCGATCGACATGCACCTCGACGGGCTGCGCCGCCTCGGTGCCGAGCTCACCTTCGAGCACGGCTACATCGAGGGCCGGGCCGAGCGCCTCCGGGGCACGCGCATCGTCCTCGAGTACCCGAGCGTGGGCGCCACCGAGAACGTGCTGATGGCGGCCGTGCTGGCCGAGGGCACCACGGTGATCGAGAACGCGGCCAAGGAGCCCGAGCTGGCCGATCTGGCCGCCTTCCTCAACCGGATGGGCGCCAGCATCATCGGGGCCGGCAGCTCGACGGTGACCGTCGAGGGGGTCGAGGAGCTCCACCCGGTCGACCACGCCGTGATCCCCGACCGGCTGGAGGCGGCCACCTTCATGACCGGCCTGGCCGTGGCCGGTGGCGAGCTGGTGCTCGAGAACGCCCGCCCGGAGCACATGGACATGCTCATGCACAAGATGGGCGACATGGGGATGCGGACGTCGTCCCACCCCGACGGCGTCTGGGCGGCGGCGCCGGAGCGGATCCGGGGCGTCGACATCAACAGCCTCCCGTACCCGGGCATCGCCACCGACTACCTGCCGCTGATGGTGGCCGCCCTGTCGGTGGCCGACGGTCCCGCCATCGCCACCGAGAACATCTTCGGCGGCCGCTTCCGCTACGTCGACGAGCTGGTGCGGATGGGCGCCGACATCCGGGTCGAGCACCACTACGCCCTGATCCGGGGCGTGCCCCGGCTGTCCGGGGCGCCGGTCAAGGCCCACGACATCAGGGCCGGCGCCGCCATCGCCATGGCCGCCCTCGGGGCCGACGGCGAGACGGTGATCTCCGAGGCCCACCACGTGGCCAGGGGCTACGACCGCTTCGTCGAGAAGCTCAGGAGCGTCGGCGCCGACGTCGACGCCGACTAGGGCGTGTCGGGCTCGTCCGGCTCGTCCGGCTCCGTCTCCGCCGCGGCGGCGGCCTCGGCCTTGCGGCGCTGGAGCTCGCGGTTGGCCCGGGTGTTGGCCAGCCACAGGAGGCCGGCGAACAGGGCGATGGGGGTGAGGACCAGCAGGATCTCGTCCCACCCGCCCTGGTGCGCCAGCACGTACGTCATGCGCCCAGGAGGAGCCACAGGGCGAGGCTCCCGGCCGAGGCGGTGAAGCCGGCGACGGCCCAGCCGGCGGTGACGACGGCCTTGCCGGTGCGGGCGGCCAGGCGGTCCCAGGCGCCGGCCAGCAGGAGGCCCAGCCCGGCCAGCACCAGCCCGAAGCGGGTCCAGGCCAGCACGGCGGGGGAGAGGACCGTCTCGTCGACGAGCCAGCTGCGGGTGCCGGTCAGGTCCCACCCCTCGGCCAGCGGGTCGGCGGCGTAGAAGAAGAGGACGTCCTGCGCCGTGATCAGCAGGGTCTCGAGCTGGTGGGCGGTGAGGGCCGCGGCGGCGAGGGGGGCCAGGGCGACGACGGCGTCGCCGGCGAAGGGCTCGTCGAGGGCGGCGGCGCCGGACCGCTCGGCCAGCGCCTCGGCCAGCGCACCGGTCCCCACCCAGGCGGCGCCGGCCAGCAGGATGCACCAGGCCAGCCCGGCGGTCGACCAGGCCAGGGCGGATCCGGTGCCGCCGGTGCCGCTGCTCCCGACCAGGTCGGCCCACCACTGGGTCCCGCTGACCGCCTCCCAGAAGGCGGTGCCGAGCAGGACGAGGACGACGCCGGCCGTGCGCCGGCCGCCCGCTCGCCCGGCCAGCCCGGCGAAGGGGGACCGGATCCGGGGCCGGCCCGACGACCAGTCGACGGGCGAGGCCGCGCCCAGGGCGCCGGCCAGCACGGCGAACGGCGACGAGCGCCGGACCCAGGCCCGGCCGCCGAGGAGCGCCCCGAGCACCATGACCGCGGTGAGGGCGGTCAGCCAGATGGCCATGTTCCGGGGCCGCTGGCCGTCGAGCCAGCAGGTCACCATCCAGGCGAAGGTGGCGAGCAGGAGACCCGGCACCCACCAGTCACCGGCCTCGTACTCCTCGCCGTCGTCGCTCACCGGCGCCGCCGGGCGTGGCCCCCGGACCCGGTCGAGGGCCGCGGCGACGGCGTCGAAGGGGTCGACGAGCCGCCACCAGTCGCCGAGCAGCAGCACGAGCAGGGGCACGGTCCACCACAGGAGGACGAGGGTCGACGGCAGCGGGTTGAGCCCGCTCAGGTCGGACCCGGCCCACCCGACGACGAGCAGGGCGGCCAGGCCCAGGACGCCGACCACCCCGCCGATCGGCACCCGGCGGGCCCCGACCGGCCCGGTCTCGGCCCCGTCGAGGCTGAGCGGCGGCACCGCCGGCCCGCCGAGGGACCGGGCGCCACGGGCCCGCAGCCCCAGGGCCAGCACCAGCGATCCGGCCAGGACGATGCCGTAGAGCAGGGCGCTGGGAACGCCGTCGCCGGCCAGCCCTGCGGCTCCGTGGGCCAGGATCAGCGCCGTCACGGGCCCGATGGTAGGGACGCCCTGGTCGCGCCGGGCAGTCGGACCGCCCGGCACCCCCCTGTGACCCTCGGCACGGGGGGAACACCACCCGGTCCGCCGCGGTTGTGGAACAGGCTTCCCCACCTGGGAGAATCGGTTCCACCATGCTCGACAAGCTCCAGGCCACCATCCAGGCGATCCGCCCGGCCATCCAGGCCGACAACGGCGACATCGAGCTGCGTGGCTTCGACGAGGACACCGGCGTCGTCACCGTCGAGCTCACCGGCGCCTGCGTCAGCTGCCCGGCCTCGACCGTCACCCTCAAGGCCGGTGTCGAGCGGATCCTGAAGGACCGGGTCCCCGGCGTGACCGCCGTCGAGGCCGTCGGCATGGAGCTGGAGAGCGAGAGCGTCGTCTCGCTCTAGGAGCGTCGGGCCCCTAGTTTCGCCCGCCATGTCCTCCTCGCAGCCCCTCGTCTCCGTCGAGCGCCGGGACGACGGCGTCGCCGTCCTGCGCATCGAGAACGGCAAGGTCAACGCCCTGTCGACCGGGCTGCTCGAGCAGCTGGAGGGGGCGGCACAGGCCCTGATCGACTCGCCTCCCGGTGCGGTCGTGGTCACCGGTGGCGACCGGATCTTCGCCGCCGGCGCCGACATCTCCGAGTTCGCCGGCCCCGACGAGGCGCGCACGATCGGGATGCGGTTCCTGCGGGCCCTCAACGCCGTGGCCGACATCCCCCGGGCCGTCATCGCCGCCGTCAGCGGCGTGGCCCTGGGCGGCGGGTGCGAGCTGGCCCTGGCCTGCGACCTGCGGATCGCCTCGGACCGGGCCCGCTTCGGCCAGCCCGAGATCCTGCTCGGGATCATCCCGGGCGGCGGCGGCACCCAGCGGCTGGCCCGGCTGGTCGGCCCGGCCCGGGCCAAGGACATGATCCTGTCGGGCCGCCAGGTGGGCGCCGAGGAAGCCCTGGCCATGGGGCTGGTCGACCGGGTCGTGCCCGCCGACGAGGTCCAGGACGCGGCGCTGGCCTGGGCGGCGGAGCTGGCTGCCGGGGCGGTCGTGGCCCAGGGCCTGGCCAAGCGGGCCATCGACCGTGGCCTCGACGTCAGCCTGGGTTCGGGCCTGGAGCTCGAGCAGGAGCTGTTCACCCAGGTCTTCGCCACCGACGACGCCCGCATCGGCGTCGAGTCCTTCCGGGAGCACGGTCCCGGGAAGGCGACCTTCACCGGACGTTAGGAGCGGGCCGGTAGCCTCCGCGCCACCATGACGGCACCGACGAACGTGCGCACCTGCTACCGGCACCCCGATCGGGTCGCGGGGATCTCCTGCCAGCGCTGCGAGCGGCCGATCTGCCCGGCCTGCATGAACCAGGCGTCGGTCGGCTTCCACTGCCCGGAGTGCGCTCGCTCCGGCCGCCAGAAGGTGTACCAGGGGGCCGCCTCCTGGACGACCCGGCCCATCGCCACCCAGGTGCTGATCGCCATCAACGTGGCGGTCTACGCCGTCCAGCTGATCACCCGGACGATGCAGCCCTTCACCGAGGGCGGCCGGCGCTTCTTCACCGACGTCGGGCTCTACGCCGACGGGTCGATGTACGGACCGGCCGTGCCCGACGAGCCCTGGCGCCTGCTCACGGTCGGCTTCCTCCACTCCTACGACCTGCCCTTCGGCTTCATCCACCTGGGGCTCAACGCCTACGGCATCTACATCTTCGGCCGGATGCTCGAGCCCGCGCTGGGCCGCACCCGCTTCGTCGTCCTCTACCTGGCGGCCACCCTCGGCGGCTCGCTCGGCGCCGCGCTGGTGGAGTCGGACGCCGTCGGGGTGGGCGCCTCGGGCGGTGTCTACGGCCTGCTCGGCGCCCTGCTGGTCGTGGCCCGGTCCCGGGGCATCGACCTGCGCAGCTCCGGGCTGCTCACCACGCTGGGCATCTGGGTCGCCTTCACGTTCATCGCACCGGTCTCGATCGGCGGCCACATCGGCGGCCTGGTCCTGGGCGGGTTGGGCGCGCTGGTGATCACCGAGGCCCCGGCCCGGCTGGGCAAGACGGGTGAGCGGCTGGCGACCCCTGCGGTGGCCGTGCTCGGCCTCGCCAGCGCGGTGGTGGCCTACCTCGTCCTCGTCGCCGAGTACCCCGACACGGTCGTCGTCCCCTTCTGAGGGGAACCAGGACCGTCGTGACCGACGTCGGAGGCCCCATGGCCAACGCCTCGATGACCCCCGCCAGCCGTCCCCGCAAGGGGGTGATCGGCGTCCTGGCCCTGCTGGGGGCCGGTGCCCTCACCGCCACCCTGGTCCTCGCCGCCGGCGAGGCGGCCGACCCGCCCGAGGTCGCCGGGGCGGTCGAGCTGGCCACCTTCACCTCGTGCGACGACCTGGCGGCGTGGGGCGCCGAGGCCGGTGGGGCCGAGGAGCTGTCCGGCGCCGCCGGCTCCGACGGGGTCGAGGAGCAGTTCAACCAGGTCGGCGGTGCGATCGACGACAGCGGGGCGGCCTCCGGCGCCGCCGACGCCGACATGGGCGCCCCGGCGCCCACCTCCGCCCGGGCCGAGGCCGAGGCGGGGGACGAGGGCGGCGAGGCCGCTCCCGCCGACCAGACCAACGTCGCCGTCGAGGGCGTCGACGAGATCGACCTGGTCGACCGGCTGTCCGAGGACGTCGTGCTGGTGGCCTCGGCGAGCCGCCTGGCGGTGGTCGACCTGGCCGCTGGCGAGGTGGTCGAGGGCGCGGCGGTGCCGTGGGACGCTCAGGTCACCCATGACGCCGAGGCCGGGATCGCCTGGGTCGTGGGCCACTCCGACCAGGGCGGTGTCCAGGTCGAGCGGTACGCGGTCGACGTCGACGGGCTCGAGCCCGAGGGCTCCTGGACGACGGTCGGCACCCTGGTCGACGCCCGCCGGGTCGGCGACGAGCTCCACGTCGTGGCCACCGACGGCTTCTGGGCGCAGCCCGCCTTCGCCGCCGTCGAGGAGGACATGGGTGGTGCGGGCGGCGGTGGCGCCGTCACCGAGCGGGAGACGACGATCCCCTTCGACGGCGGGCCGGTGCCGTGCGACGAGGTGCTCCACCCCGAGGGTCCGTCCGACCCGGCGGCGACGCTGATCGTGACCCTCCCCGCCACCGGCGCGGTCGAGCCGGTTCGGGCCACCGAGGTGGTCGGCTCGGGCTCGCTGGTCCACGTCACCACCGAGGCCGTCTTCCTGGCCACCCCGCAGTGGGACGAGTCCGGGACCACGACCACGGGCATCCACCGCTTCGACCTGGCGACGCTGGAGGCCACCGGCTCGGGCTCGGTCGCCGGATCGCTGCTCGACGAGTTCTCGATGTCCGAGCTCGACGGCGCCCTGCGGGTGGCGGTCACCGAGCAGGGCGGCTTCGGCGTCGTCGGACCGGCCGTCGGCCGGCCCATCCCGATCGAGGGCGACGCCGGCGTGGCCGTGGACGTGGCCCCGCCGCCGACGGTCGTGGAGGAGGGCCCGATCCTCAACGAGATCGTCGTGCTCGACACCGACGGCGCCCTCGACGAGATCGGTCGCACCGAGCGCTTCGGCCACCCGGGCGAGACGCTGCACGGCATCCGCTTCGCCGGGACCACCGCCTACGCGGTGACGTTCCTGCAGACCGACCCGTTCTACGTCGTCGACCTCTCCGACCCGGCCGCCCCGCAGGTCGTGGGCGAGGTCGAGCTGCCCGGGTTCAGCTCCTACCTCCACCCGCTCGACGACGGGCTGGTCGTGGGCTTCGGGCCCGGGGCCGACGGGCGCACGGCGGCCAAGCTGTTCGACGTCTCCGACCCCACCGCCCCCGAGGTGGTCGGCGACCTGGCCCTCGGTGACGACTCGGCGGTCGCCTACGACCACCACGCCTACCTCGACCTGGGCGACGGGCGCTTCGCCGTCCCGGCCACGAGCTACCGGGCGGAGACCACCAGCGCCGTGGTGGTCGTCGGCACCGCCGGCGGCGAGCTGGTCGAGGAGGCCCGCCACGAGGTCCGCACGACGGAGGGGGCCACCCGGGTCATCACCGCCGGCGACGGCTTCGCCCTGCTGGCCGGGCCGCAGATCGTCGTCCTCGACGAGGGCGGCGACGAGACGGCCCGCATCGGCCTCTAGCCCGGTCCCCTCGACGAGCCGGTCCCCTCGACCTGGGCCTTGAGCCGGCGGAGGTTCCGCTTCCAGACCTGGCCCATGATCCGGTCACCGACCACCCCGCCGACCGCACCCCCGAGCCAGCGGGGGTAGCGGAGGCGCTCCTCCCACGTGAAGCGGGTCCGGCCACCCCGGGCCCGCTTCAGCGTGAAGCGGCCGGTGCCGGTGACGACGCCGACGTGGCGGACTCCCATCACCTTGCCGGGCTTCCACTCGGTGATCTCCATGACGTCGGTCAGCTTGATGGGGCCGACCTTGGTGTCGCACTCGAAGGTGGTGCCCACGCCCCGGTGCGAGCGGGACGTGAAGCGGATGGCGACGGCGTCGGCCATCCAGTCGACGTGGCGCTCGACGGGCTCGACCACCGTCCACACGTCCTTCGGCGGCGCGTCGATGGTGATGCCGACCTTGACCTTGCCCACTAGGCCCTCCTGTAGACCGAGACGTGGTGGGGGGATGCGTCGTCGAAGTTCGCACCCGACCAGTCCTCGGTTCGGTCGTCGAGGACGAGCCCGCACCCCTCGGCCAGGGCGTCGAGGGCGGCCGGGCGCAGGTAGCGGACGTGGCAGGGGCGGAGCCGGATGCCGTCGGCGGAGATGTCGACGAACGAGCTCCACGCCTCGCCGGCGCCGGGGTCGTGGCGGTCGACGAAGAGGAGGACCCGGTCGGCGGTGATGCGGCGGACCTCGACCGAGGAGGCCGGGCCGTCGTCGTCGGTCGGGACGAAGGCCTCCACCACCAGCCGGCCGCCGGGGGCGAGGACCCGGGCCACCTCGGCCAGGCACGCCTGCTGGGCCGCCTCGGGGGTGAGGTTGTAGAAGGTGTTGCGGGCCACCACGACGAGGTCGAAGGGCCCGTCGGGCAGCGGCCCGGCCATGTCACCGACGACCGCGGTGACGGTGGCACCGTCGGGCTTGGCGGCCAGCCGGTCGAGCATCGCCGTCGAGGCGTCGACCCCGGTGACGGCCAGTCCGGCGGCGGCCAGCGGCAGGGCGAGGCGGCCGGTGCCCACGCCCAGCTCCAGCACCGCCGGCCGGTCGGCCCGCTCGGTGCCCTGCGCCGCGACGCGGGCCCGCTCGACCAGGGCGGCGACGGTGGCCTCGGTGGCGGGCGGGTCGTCGTACCAGTCGTCGTAGACGTCGGCGAAGCGGTCGCCGTAGGTGGCGGCGTCGTAGCCCTCCATCAGCGGACGGCCGCCGCCGTCGCTGCCGCCGTCGCCCAGCCGACGACCGTCTCGCCCTGGTAGGCCACCAGGGCCTGGCCGGGGGCGACCCGGCGCTCGGCGTCGGTCCACCGGACCCGGTCGCCCTCCAGCCGGCCGGGCCGGGGCGTGCCGTGGGCGCTCACCTGCCAGGCCAGCTCCGCGGTCGAGACGGCGGCGTCGTCGGTGGCCCAGTCCACCGCGGTGACCGGCTGGGTGGCGACCCGCAGGTCGGCCTCGGTGCCGACGACGACGGTCGCGGTGCGGGGGTCGGTGGCCACGACGTAGCGGGGGGCCGTGCCGCCGGGCAGGCCCAGACCCCGGCGCTGGCCGATCGTCACCGCCTCGACGGCGGGCACGGTGCCCACCGCGGTGCCGTCGGTGTCGACGACGAGGCCGGGCGTGAGGGGCAGGCGGCGGCCGAGGAAGCGCTCCCGGCCCTCGGACCGGGTGATGAAGCAGACGTCCTGGCTGTCGGGCTTGGCCGCCGTGCCCAGGCCGAGGGCGGCGGCCTCGGCCCGCACGTCGTCCTTCGACGAGTCGCCCACCGGGAACAGGACCCGGCCGAGCCGCTCGTGGTCGAGCCCGGCCAGCACGTAGGACTGGTCCTTGGCCCGGTCGGCCCCTCGGGCCACCCGGCGCACGCCGTCGGCACCGGTCACGACGCGGGCGTGGTGCCCGGTGGCCACGGCGGCGAAGCCGAGCCGGTCGGCCCGGGCCAGCAGGGCGCCGAACTTCACCTCCCGGTTGCAGGCCATGCACGGGTTGGGCGTGGCCCCGGCGGCGTGGGCGGCGACGTAGGGCCCGACGACGCCGGCCTCGAACTCCTCGGCGTAGGCGAAGGTGTGGTGGTCGATGCCGAGGCGGTCGGCGACCCGGCGGGCGTCGTCGACGTCGGCCACCGAGCAGCACCCGCTGTCCGAGGCGCCGCCCCAGAGCTTGAGGGTGGCGCCCACGACCTCGTGGCCGTCGGCCACCAGCCGGGCCGCGGCGACCGACGAGTCGACCCCGCCGGACATGGCGACCAGGACCCTCACGTCTTGGCCTTGGCCGCGACGAGGGGGACGACGGCGAGGGCCCGGTCGACGTCGGCGTCGGTGCTCGACCAGCCGAGGGTCAACCGCAGCGAGCCCCGGGCGACGTCGTCGGCGATGCCGAGCCCGGCCAGCACGTGGGACGGGCTCGTCGCCCCCGAGCTGCACGACGACGCCGCGGTGGCGGCCACGCCCTCCTGGTCGAGCAGGAACAGGACCTCGTCGGCGGCGGTGCCGGGCAGGCAGAGGTGGAGGTGGCCGGGCAGGACGTGGGCCCGGTCGGCGTCGTCGGGCACGACGGTCTCGACGACGCCCGGGATCGCCTCCCGGAGCCCGGCGGCGAGCCGGACCCGCAGGGCGGTGACCCGGGCCGCCTTGGCCGCCCGCTCCTCGACGGCGAGCCGGGCTGCCACCCCGAAGGCGACGATGCCGGGCACGTTGGGGGTGCCGCTGCGCCGGCCCCGCTCCTGGCCGCCCCCGGTGACGAGGGGCGTGAACGGCGTGCCGTCCCGGACGATCAGGGCGCCCACGCCCTTGGGCCCGCCCAGCTTGTGGGCGCTCAGGGCGACGAGGTGGGCGGGGGCGGCGAGGGCCGGGAGGTCGAGCCAGGCCGCGGCCTGGACGGCGTCGGTGTGGAGGACGGCGCCGGGGGCGCGGGCGGCCACCGCGTCGAGGGGGTGGATCGTGCCCACCTCGTTGTTGGCCAGGCCGACGGACACGACGGCGGCATCGGCGGGGAGGGCGTCGAGGTCGACCCGGCCCCTCGGATCGACCGGCAGCTCGACCAGCCGATCGCCGTCGAGGGTGCGGGCGGTGTCCCGCACGGCGGCGTGCTCGATCGACGACACGGCGACGGTCCCCCGCGTCGCGCCGGCCGCACCGACGACGGCGGCGACGTCGGCCTCGGTGCCGCCCGACGTGAACACGACCTCGCCGGGCCGGCAGCCGACCAGGGTGGCGACCGCGTCGCGGGCGTCGTCGACGGCCCGGCGGGCGTGGCGGGCGGCGGCGTGCGAGCCCGAGGGGTTGCCGTGGTGCTCGACCAGGAACGGCACCATGGCCTCGACCGCCTCCGGTCGCATGGGCGTGCTCGCCGCATGGTCGAGGTAGGGCATGCCCCTGACGCTACGGCAGCAGCTCGGCGGCGAGGCTGGTGATGGCGGTGACGCGGCGGTTCTCGCGGATGAGGTGCTGGTCGAGGCCGTTGGTCAGGTAGCAGATGCTCAGGCCGGACTCGGGGTCGGCGAAGGCGACCTGGCCGCCGGCTCCGCCGTGGCCGAAGGCCCGGGGCGAGGCGGTGTGGCCCATGCCCCGGCGGTGGCCGAGGCCGTCGTCGCCCCGCACGACCAGCCCGCCGCGGGTGCGGTTGGCGGGCACGCCGAACAGGTCGGGGAGGTGGTTGCGGGGCTTGCCGGTGACCTCGGCCAGCACGGCCGGGTCCCAGAGGCCCTTCGGGTCGTGGAGGAAGCCCTGGTACAGGAGGGCGAGGTCGGCGGCCCGCACCACGGCACCGCCGCCGGGCACGCCGATGGCCCGGGCCTCGGGCGAGTTGAGGGTCAGCAGCGAGCCGAGGGCGACGTCGCCCGGGATCAGGGCGCTGATGTCGATGCGGATGCCGAGGGCCGCCTCCATCTCGTCCTCGGTGGGCAGCTCGCCGACGCCGACGGCGTCGAGGACGTCGCCCTGCTCGTCGAGCGGGATGCCCAGCAGCCGGGGGAGGCCGAGGGGGTCGGTGACCCGGGCCTGCACGGCGTCGGCGTAGGGCCGGCCGTCGAGCGTCTCGATGATCTCGGCCACGACCCAGTGCGCTGCGGTCGGGTGGTACATGTACGTCTCACCGGGGACGAGGGTGAGGCGCCAGCGGGAGAAGGCCTCCAGCCGGCCCTCCCGGGTCTCCCAGGTGCCGGGCCCGAGCGGGGCGTAGGGGAAGCCGCCGAGGTGCATCAGCACCTGCTCGACGGTGATCCCCTCCTTGCCGTTGGTGCCGAAGGCGGGCACGTACTCGGCGACGGGCCGGGTGAGGTCGAGGCTGCCCTCGCCGACGAGCTGCCAGGCGGCCGAGCCGACCAGCGCCTTGGTGCAGCTGAAGGGGACGAAGCGGCTCTCCGGCGGCGCCCCGAAGGTCTCGTCCAGCACCACCTCGCCGTCGAGGCCGATGGCGACCTGGACCGCCGGCAGCAGGCCGTCGTCGACCTCCCGTCGGGCCCGGGCGAGGAACGTGGAGACCTTGGCGTCGTCGAGCACGCCCGGAAGTTACGAGACGGGCAGCCGGCGTGCCTCGGCCTCGGCCAGCACCGCGGCCGGTCGGGCCACGGCGACCAGGACCCGCGTGGCCGTCTGCGTGCCGAGGGTCCGGCCCTCGCGCACGGTGACGGGCAGCTCCTCCGACGTCTCCAGCTCCAGCGCCAGCCCGGCGGCGCCGAGGGTGAGGTCGAGGGCGTCGCTGCCGGCCGGGGCCGGGCCGAGGCGGACGATCAGCGGGCGGGGCGCCATGACCGAGTCGGGCCGGCCGACCGGGTCGTGGACGACCACGCCGGAGGGGACGAGGACGAGCCAGCGCCGGGCCAGGCCGTGGAGCGACCGTGCGCCGTACCAGACGACGGCGGCGCCGACGAGGGTCAGCAGGGCACCGGCCACCCACTGCTCGGCGGCGAGGAGGAGCGGGCCGGCCACCGCGGCGGCGGCCACGGCCACCCACGTGGCGGTGGCGAGGAGGAGCAGCGGGAGCGGGGTGCGGAGGGCGAAGCGCCGCTCCGAGCCGTAGGACGAGCCGTCGACGAAGGCGTCGGCGAACGACGGGGCGACGGTGGCGGCCAGGGCCAGGGCGGCGGCGGCCACCGCGAGCACGGCGCGGGCCACGTCGTCGTCGGGGCTGCCGGGCCCGGCGGCCCAGCCGGCGGCGACGAGGGCGGCGGGGGCGCCGAGGCGGACGACGGTGAGGCTGCTGGCCCGCGGCACGAGCAGGGCGACGAGCACGGCGGCCCACACGGCCCAGGCCAGGACGGTGCCGACGGCCTGCACCGCGGCCGATCGCGGATCGAGGGCGGCGCCGAGGGCCGGGCCGGTGGCCAGCGGCAGGACCAGCCAGAGGGCGCGGGCGACCCAGACGGCGGGGATCGGGGTCGGTCGGGGGGCGCTCATGGGCGGCCCGAGATTTGCCCACAGAGGCTGTCGCTAGCCAGTCTTGGGGCCTCCGAAGAGGCGACCGCGGGGTCGCCCCACACCGACCAGGGGGAGCCGTGCAAGGCGGAGACGCCACCCACGGGGGGAGGGACATCCTCATCGATCCGATGCCCTTCGGCATCGGCACGCCCACGTCGGTGGGCAGCCTGCCCTTCACCGACGCCGATGCCGCCGTGGCCTTCGTCCTCGACGCGCTGCCCGAGCTGCCCGCCGCCCCGACCCTGCCCCGCCGCGACCCGCGGGAGGGGATGATCGCCCAGGCCGCGTGGGGCATCGCGGGCGTCGAGGTCGAGCCCGACGGCGAGCTGGTGCTGACCCCGGCCGACCTCGACCCCGAGGCCCCGGTCGGCGACCCCGAGCTGGCCGGCGCCCCGTTCCACACCTTCCGCACGTTCGTGGCCGCCATCGCCGGTCGCACCGAGCCGGTCAAGGTCCAGGTGACCGGGCCGGTCACCCTCGCCTCCGCCCTGCACCGGGCCGGTGCCGATCCCGCCCTCGCCTGCGCCGTCGCCGTGGGCGCCGTCCGGGCCCGGGCCCGGGCCGTGGTCGACGCCGTCGCCGCGGTGGCCCCCGACGCCCCGATCGTCGCCTTCCTCGACGAGCCCGCCCTCGTCGGCGGCCCGCCCGCCGAGCTGACCGACCCCGAGACCGTGATCGACCTCGTGTCGGGCGCCCTGGCCGTCCTCGAGCCCCGGGCCCTCACCGGCGTCCACGTCTGCGGGCCGAGCGACTGGCGGGCCGTCCTCCAGGCCGGCCCCCGCATCCTCTCGGCCCCCGTCGGCGCCGACCTCGGCCCCGGCGCCGGCGCCCTGGCCACCTTCCTCGAGCGCGACGGCTGGATCGCCTGGGGCGCGGTGCCCACCGACCGCCCGCTGGGCGAGTCGGCGTCGCACTGGTGGCGGGACCTCTCGGCCCAGTGGTGCTCGCTGGTCCAGGCCGGCTGCGACCCGGTGCGGATCCGCCGCCAGGCGCTGGTCACCCCGGCGTGCGGGCTGGCCCTGCACGACGCCGCCCAGGTCGGGCTCGTCCACCAGCTGACCCGCACGATCGGCCTGCGGATCCACGACCAGCTGGCCGGCGTCCGCCTCTCCGTCGGCGCCTAGGACGAGGGCCGGCCGCCGGTTCGCTACAGGCGACGCAGGGCGGCGGCGAGGCGCTTGAGGGTGCCGACCTTCTCGGTGTCGCCCTGCTCGGGGGCCTGGAAGGCGACGTCGAGGGCCTCGACCTTCTTGGCCTTCTTGCCCGTGGGCTCCTCGACGTCGTCGATGAACTGGGCGTAGAGGTTCTCCAGCCAGGCCGCGTTGGGGTCCATGGCCGGGTCGTCCGAGGTGGCGGCGGCGAGGGCGTCGTCGTGACGGCCGACGGTCGCCGCGGTCGGGTCGTGGAACCCGGCGATCCCGGCCAGCCCGGGGGCGAGGTCGCCGCCCAGGTCGCTCGCCGGGGCGTGGGTGGGCCGATCGGCCTCCCGCACGGCGGTGCGGCGTGGCAGCAGGTCGCCGTCGGGAGCGGCCTCGGGACCGTCGAGGCCGGCGCCGGCGTCGAGGCGGGGGCCGAAGCTGACGCCCAGGTCCTCGTCGGTCTCGGGCACCGGGTGCTCGAAGGGGTTGCCGGCGCTCCAGGAGTCCCAGGCGTCGTCGGAGGCCTCGGGGACGTCGTCGGTGACGGGGGCGAAGGGGTTGCCGACCGGCGGGAGGTCGTCCAGGTCGAGGACGGGGGCGGGCTCCTCCTCGAGCTCGGGCTGCAGCTCGGCGACCTCGCCCGGGTGCTCCTCGGCGAAGACCGGCTCGGGGACGACCTCGAGCAGGCCGGCGCGGGCGAGGCGGTGGACGACCATGGCGGTCGAGTAGCGGCCCCGGCCCATCGCCGCGGCCAGCTCGTCGATCGTGCGGGGACCGGCCAGCGAGGCGATCAGCTCCCAGTCCTCCCGCAGCAGGGTCACCTGGGAGGCGCCGTCGGGGAGGGTGCGCACCGGGCTGACCCACGCCGTGGTCGACGGCACGACGTCGCTCATCTCGTCGACGTGGCGGCACCGGCGGCGCACCTCGTTGACGACGGCCTCGACGTTGAAGCCGCGGGACGGGCCGATCCAGTGCATGGTGTCGGGCTCGAAGTCGAAGCGGCCGTCGCCCTCGCGGAAGAGGGTGATCAGCGGGTCGTAGATCACCGAGAGGACCACCGACGCCATCAGGTCGGCGTCGATCCCGCCGTGCTCGATCAGCAGCTCGCCGACCCGGGGGGCGTCGCCCGCCTCCTCGACGGCCCGGCTCCACGCCTCGGTGCTGACCCGCCCGGGGCGGACCAGGGCGGTGGCCAGCGCGTCGTCGGTGCCCTCGCCCCGGGCGAAGTAGAGCTGCCCGTCGTTCAGGTAGACGGTGCAGCCGGCGCTCCCCGTGAACCGGACGGCGCCGGTCTTCCCCGTGGAGGAGAGGACGCGCAGGGCCCCGGCCGGGGAGTAGTCGTCGAGGGATCCGTTGAGCGCCATGTGATCAGAGTCCGATGTGAGGGCGGGAACGGGGCTTCACTCGGACCCTCATCGGCCCTGGATGGGCCTCCTTGAGGGCTTCTACCACGCACGGTGGCGAAAACGAGGGACTTCGACCGCCCAGGGCGGTCGAATCCCCGGGGTGCGGCGGCGTCCGTATGCTCGCCCCCGTGCAGCTGGAGGAGGCCCGAGCCCGCCACGACGACCTGGCCCGGACGGTGCGCGACGCCCGCTACCGGTACTACGTCCTGTCCGACCTGGCCATGCCGGACGCCGACTTCGACGCCCTCATGCGGGAGCTGGAGGCGATCGAGGAGGAGCACCCGGTCCTGCGCACGCCGGGCTCGCCCACCCAGCAGGTCGGCGCCCCCCTCGACGACGCCTTCCCGCCCTTCACCCACCTGGAGGCGATGCAGTCGCTCGACAACGTCTTCGGGCGCGAGGACCTCCAGGCCTGGGCCGACCGGGTGGCCAAGCGGCTCCACGCCCAGCCCGGCCACGAGGGGGCGACGATCCGCTGGGCCTGCGAGCTCAAGATCGACGGCACCGCCATCAACTGCGTGTACCGCGGCGGCGTGCTCGAGGTCGGCGCCACCCGGGGCACCGGCACGGTGGGGGAGACGGTCACGCCCCAGCTGCTGACCCTCGACGACGTGCCCTTCCGCCTCGACGACCCCGATCCGCCCACCACCATCGAGGTGCGGGGCGAGGTGTACTACCCGGTCGCCAAGTTCGAGAAGATGAACGAGGAGCGCATCGAGCGGGGCGAGCCGGCGTTCATGAACCCCCGCAACGCGGCCTCGGGTGCCCTCCGCCAGAAGGACCCGGCCAAGGTCCGCGAGCGGCCCCTCGCCCTGTGGATTCACGGGATGGGGCTCGTCGAGGGCAAGGAGTTCGCCGCCTACTCCGACTTCCTCGCCTGGGCCCGGGAAGTGGGCCTGCCGGTGCCCGACGAGTCGACCACCCGGGACTCGATCGACGACGTCTGGGCCCTGATCGAGGACTTCACCGAGCGGCGTCACAGCTTCGGCTTCGAGGTCGACGGCGTCGTGATCAAGGTCGACGACATGGCCCAGCGCCGGGCCCTCGGGTCGACGGCCAAGGCGCCCCGGTGGGCCATCGCCTACAAGATGCCGCCGATCGAGCAGCAGACGAGGCTGGAGGCGATCGAGGTCAACGTCGGCCGCACCGGCAAGGCCACCCCCTTCGCGGTGCTGGAGCCGGTCGCGGTGGCCGGCGTGACGATCACCCGGGCGACCCTCCACAACGAGATCCAGGTGCAGGCCAAGGACGTGCGGCCGGGCGACATGGTGATCGTGCGCCGGGCCGGCGACGTCATCCCCGAGGTCGTCGGCCGGGTCGGCGGCGGCGCCGACGGCGAGGCCCGGGCCGGCGACCCGTGGTCGATGCCCGCCGCCTGCCCGACGTGCGGCCAGCCGCTCGTCCGCCCCGAGGGCGAGGGCCACCACTTCTGCGAGAACGTCGACTGCCCCAACCGCATCAAGGAGTCGCTGATCCACCTCGCCTCCCGCGGCGCCCTCGACATCGAGGGCCTGGGCGAGAAGACGGTCAGCCAGTTCCGCGAGCTCGGGTGGCTGGAGGACCTGGCCGCGGTGTTCGAGCTGCCGGAGAAGCGCGACGAGATCCTGGCCCTCAAGGGCTGGAAGGACACCAGCGTCGACAACCTGATCGCCGGCATCCGGGCCGGGTCCCAGCGCCCGCTGGAGCGGCTGCTCGTCGCCCTGAACATCCGCCACGTCGGGCCCACCGTGGCCAAGGAGCTGGCCCGCCACCTGCGGACCCTCGACGGCGTCCGGACCGCCAGCGCCGACGACATCGCCCGCATCGAGGGCATCGGCCCCAAGATCGCGGTGGCCGTCGAGACCTGGTTCGCCACGCCCCGCAACGCCCAGCTGGTCGACAAGCTGGCGAGCCTCGACGTCCGCACCGACACCGACCTGCCCGAGCCCGCCGCCGTCGAGGAGCTGCCCCTCGCCGGGCGCACCCTCGTCATCACCGGCACCCTGGAGGAGCTCACCCGGGACGAGGCCAAGGCCCGGCTGGAGGAGATGGGCGCCAAGGTCAGCGGGAGCATCTCGGCCAAGACCGCCGCGCTCGTCGCCGGGGCCGAGGCCGGGTCCAAGCTCGACAAGGCCAGGGACAAGGGCGTGCCCGTGCTCGACGAGGCGGCGCTGGGCCGGCTGCTCGACGGGGCCGACCTGGACGAGCTGATCGCCGAGGTGGCCGGGGCACCGCCCGAGGGCTAGCCGCCCCGGCGGGGGCGGTGGGTCTCGAAGAAGGCCCGGGAGGCGGGCAGCCACAGGGCGACGACGGCGCCGGCGGCCACCGCCACCCGGAGCAGCCGGTAGGCGGCGTCGGGGGCCGAGCCCGCCCGCGTCGTGGCCGCCAGGCCGCCGACCACGAAGACGCCGCCGAGGAGCGTGGCCCACGGTCGCACCCAGGACCGGCCCCGGCGGGCACCCGCGATGTGGACGACCCAGATGGCCGCCGCCACCAGGCCCAGGATCACACCGAAGACCCGCAGGACGGCCACGTAGCCCCCGACGTCGCCCGGGTTGACGCCGCTCTCGTCGAGCTGGCGCTGCACGTCGTCGCGGTCCAGGCCGACCGCGCTGACCACTCCGTCGACCACCGCCAGGACGGCGCCGACCGCCATCAGGGCGATGGCGACCCGGATGCTCCCGGGCTGCTCCGGGAGGAGGTCCGCCGGCGCCAGCTCGTGGCGCTCGACCGGTTGCAGCACGCTAGAAGACTCGAACGGTGTAGGTCGTCGACGTGGCCGTCGAGGGACCGTCGGCGATGCGCCAGTAGCGGACGGTGATCTCGACCGACCCGGTGGCGTACTCGGTGACCGCCTTGCCCGGCCCGGGCTGGAACTTCACCACGCTCTTGTTGTTGGGCCGGGGGCCGGTCTCGGGGTCGTACTCGGGGCTGTCGGGGTCGACGGCCCCGACCATCTGCTCCTCGGGGATGGCCACGCCGTCGATCGAGATGCGGCCGTCGTAGCCCGCCTCCAGGACGACGCCGACCTCGGACTGGCGCAGCACCCGCCCACCCGGCTGGGGCAGGTAGCTCTCGATGGCGGTGGAGCCGCTGCTGGCGACCGGGTCGGTGTCGCCGGCGGAGCGACCGGCCACGTACAGGCAGAGGACCGCCAGGCCCAGCACGGCGACGATCACCAGCCGGCGCAGCGAGAACAGCGGCTGCGGGGGCGGGTCGCGGATCGTCGACGGGTCGAAGGCGGCCTCGGGCTCCTGGGTGGCGAGGGTGCCGTCGGCGTCGTCGTCGCTCACCCTGCCATGGTGCCAGCCACCGCCGAAGCACGAGAGATCGGGGACCCTCACGGGAGCGGGGGTGCCGACGCCGTACTCTTCCGGGGGTGCCGCCGTCCCGCATGACCGAGCAGGTCGGTCGGGTGCTCGGCGGGCGGTACCGCCTGCTGGCCCCGATCGGGCGCGGCGCGTCGGCGCAGGTGTTCGTGGCCGACGACGTCCGGCTGGAGCGCCAGGTCGCGGTGAAGGTCCTGCACGAGGCCCTGGCCGACGGCGAGGGCGTACTGGGCCGGGTCCAGGCCGGGGGCCAGGCGGCGGCGGCCCGCCACCCCCCCCACCACAAGGCCGGCGACCACAGGG
>JBQGCF010000131.1:0-14050 GCA_052038315.1 Iamia sp. | reverse complement strand
CCGGCAGCACCTCGGGCTTCGGCGCCCCGACGTCGGACGCACCCGTGGTGGACATGATCGACGTCAGCGACCGGATGCGGGTGGGGTGCTCGATGGCGATGGTCTGGGCGATCATCCCGCCCATCGAGGCGCCGACGACGTGGGCGCTGGCGATCCCGAGGTCGTCGAGCACCGCCACCGCGTCGGCGGCCATGTCGGCGAGGAGGTACGGCGCCCGCGGCGGGGTGCCGGTCAGGGCGCCGATGATCTCGGCCCCGGGGTCGAGGTCGCCGACGTCGGGCTTGGTCGACAGCCCCACGTCACGGTTGTCGAAGCGGATGACGAAGTAGCCCCGCTCGACGAGCCGGGCGACGAAGGCGTCGGGCCACACCAGGTACTGGGCACCCAGGCCCATGACCAGGAGGAGCGGCTCGGCCGACGGGTCGCCGTCGGTCGTGTACCAGATCTCGATGCCGTCGGCGGAGGGAGGGGTGGTGGGCACGGCGGTCATGCTGGCTGGCCTTGACCACCTGGTCAAGGAGGGGGTCCCCTAGGGTCGCGCCATGGCCGCGGAACGCGTGCGGGTGCGGGCACCGGGACGGGTCAACCTCATCGGCGACCACACCGACCACACCGGTGGGTCGGTGCTGCCCCTGGCCATCGACCTGGAGACGGTCGTCGACGGCGTCCGGGGCGGTGACGTCGTCGCCCTCACCTCCGACCACGAGGACGGGACGGCCGTCGTGCCCGTCGGCGTGGTCGACCCCACCGCTGTCACCCCGCCGTGGGCTCGCTACGTGGCCGGCGTCGTGGCCGAGGTGCGACCGACCGAGGGCTTCGTCGGCACGGTGACCACGACCCTCCCCCTCGGCGGTGGGCTGTCGTCGAGCGCAGCGCTGGAGGTGGCCGTCGCCCTGGCCCTCCTCCCCGACGCCACCGACGCCCTGACCATCGCCCAGATCGCCCAGCGGGCCGAGCACCGGGCCACCGGCGTGCCCTGCGGGATCATGGACCAGCTGGCGTCCGCCGGGGGCCGGGAGGGCCACGCCCTGCTGATCGACTGCGGCGCGCGGACCGTCGCCCCGGTGCCGCTGCCGGCCGACATCGAGGTCGTCGTCGTCCACTCGGGCCAGAGCCGGCGGCTGGTGGGGTCGCCCTACGCCGAGCGGGCCGCCCAGTGCCGGGCCGCCGAGGCCGTCATCGGACCGCTGCGGGAGGCCGGGCCGGGCACCGTGGTGGCGATCGCCGACCCCGTGGTGCGGGCCCGGGCCCGCCACGTGCTGGGCGAGAACGCCCGGGTCCGGGCCGCCGTCGAGGCGCTGCAGGCCCGCGACGCACCCCTCCTCGGCGCCCTGCTCCAGGAGAGCCACGCCTCGCTGCGTGACGACTTCGCGGTGTCGACCACGGTCCTCGACCGCCTGGTCGGCCGGCTCGACGCCACGCCCGGGGTGTTCGGCGCCCGCCTGACCGGCGCCGGGTTCGGGGGCTGTGTGGTGGCGGTGTGCGAGCCGGGGGCGCTCGACGGGTGGGGTCCCGAGCCGGCCTGGCGGGTCCGGCCGTCGGACGGTGCGACCGTCGAGGTGCTCCCTGCGTAGGCGGTTGCTCACGGTGCGGAGGGGTAGGGCGGGCGGCGATCCACACCCCCCGCCGACCGAAGGATCCACACCATGACCGTCGGAGTCAGCATCTTCCTCATCGCCGTGGGCGCCATCCTCAAGTTCGCCGTCACGGACACCATCGAGGGCGTCGACCTGGGGATCATCGGCGTCATCCTCATGGTCTGCGGCGCCATCGGCGTGCTGTTCGGCCTGATCCAGATGGCCAACGCCCGCCGCACCGGCATCCCGCCGGCGTACCAGGAGCCCCGCTTCTAGTCGTCCCCGCCCAGCGCTGCGGCCAGACGCTCGACCGCGGCGGCGGTGCGGGCGCCCCACCAGAAGAGGTCCTGCCCGTCGACCAGCACGGCCGGCGCGCCGCAGCGCTCGGCCAGGTCGGGCAGGTCGTCGGGGGTGAACGCCCACGGCTCGGTGGGCGCCAGCACGGCGTCGATGCCCCGGGCGGCCACGTCCTCGATGGCGACCTCGGGGTAGCGGACCGGGTCGTCGGCCCAGGCGCTGGTCCACCCGGCGGCGGCCAGGACCGATGCGCCGTAGGTGTCGGCGTTGATCGTCATCCACGGCCGGGCCCAGATCGGGACGAAGGCGACCTGCGGCGGCCCCTCGGGGAGCGCCGGCGGCGACCACGGCTCGGGTGGCTCGGCCCCGAGCGCCTCGGCCAGGGCGGCCAGCACCCCGGGCACGTCGGCGACGGTCCGGGGCGAGGCGACGTGGACGGCGAGGCCGGCGGCGACGAGGGCGTCGTGGTCCTCGATGCGGTTCTCCTCGTCGCACATGACGACGAGGTCGGGGGCCAGCTCGACGATGGCGGCGATGCGGGGCCGCTTCGTCCCGCCGACCTGCGGGATGCCGGGCTGCTCGCAGAACCGGGTGCAGGCGATCGGCGGCTGCCCCCACGCCACCAGCGTCTCGGTGACCGACGGGACGAGGCTGACGACCCGGGGCCCGGTCACGAGCCGAGGATGCGGGCCTTCTCGGCCTCGTACTGGGCCGGGGTGATGGCGCCCTGCTGGAGCAGGTGGTGGAGCCGCTCGACCTGCTCGACGGGCGAGAGCGCCGCCATCGGCGCCGGGGCCCGGACCCGGTCGAACTTGCGGTTCTCGTTGTCCTCCATCTGGACGTAGATCTCCCGCTGGACGATGGCCGGCTTGCGGATGTTCTCGAACGTCTCGCTCCCCCGCTCCCCCGCCGACTCGATGGCGAGGTCGCCGGCACCGACCATCCGCTCGATCAGCCGCTGGTCGAAGAACACGGTGTTGATCCGCTCCAGCGGGATCTCGATGCCGGACTTGGTGAGCACCCCGCGCCGGGTGATGATCCGATCGCTGGTGAGCACGAAGTTGGTGTTGCTCCAGCCGAGCAGCTTGACGAGGAAGTTGAGCAGCGTCACCACGATGAGGATCAGGGCGATCCACAGCAGCGCCTTGGGCCAGTCGGCCAGCGCCGCCAGCAGCCCGATCACGATGGCGGCGGCCAGCGCCGCGGTGGGGACGAAGAGGGCCAGCCAGTGCGGGCGGAGGTCGAGGACGAGGACCTCGCCGTCGTTCAGCAGCTTGCGGGGGAAGGCCACGGCCGCACGCTACCCGTGGGGTGCGACAGCGGAGCCGGGGCGCCCCACCCGGCAGAGCGGCTCAGCCGTAGCCCAGCTCGTGGAGACGCCGGTCGTCGATGCCCATGTGGTGGCCGATCTCGTGGACCACGGTGATCCGGACCTCCCGCACCAGCTGGGCCTCGTCGACGGCCCGCAGGCTGAGCGGGATGCGGTAGATCGTCACCCGGTCGGGCATCTCCATGAACCCGTACTGGCCGCGGTGGGTGCGCGGGATGCCCTCGTAGAGGCCGAGGGGACCGGTCGGTCGGCCGTCGTCGATGAGGACGACGACGTTCTCGATCATGGCCGCGATGTCGGGCGGCAGGCCGTCGAGGGCCTCGCCGACGAGCTCCTCGAAGCGGTCCTCCGACACCTGGATGGGCACGGGCCCGAACCTACCGGAGCAGTGTCGCGGTACGGTCGCGTCGTGGCTCTCCTCCCCCGCGTCCCCGTCGACGGCTGGTCGGTCGAGAGCCGCCGCTCGCTGCTCTCGGTCGGGTCCGACCTCTCGCTCCTGTCGGCCGGCAGCCAGCTCTCGGCCCTGTCCGCCGGCTGCATCCTGTCGCTGGCCTCGGCCGGCAGCCTCCTGAGCATCGGCTCGGCCGGGTCGATCCTCAGCCTGGGCTCGGTGGGCAGCGTCCTGAGCGTCGGCTCGGTCGGCAGCGCCCTCAGCGTCGGGTCGATCGGCAGCATCCTGAGCGTCGGCGGCGGCCCCGGCGACAGCCCGGCCGCACGGCGCGCCGACGGGGCGTGCCACCGCGACGGCGCCGGCGTCGAGCCGCTCGCCCCCGCCCGCCTGACGGGCCTCGCCCTCGGCACCCTGGCGCTGATCGCCGCCGTCACCGACCGCTGACGTGGAGGGCGCCCGCCTGCTCGTCGGGCTCGACGCCGACCAGCGCCGCGCCGTCACCGACCCCGGCCAGCCGCTGTGCATCCTGGCCGGCGCCGGGTCGGGCAAGACCCGCGTCCTGACCCGTCGCATCGCCCACCGCGTCCACGAGGGCTCCGCCGACCCCCGCCACGTCCTCGCCCTCACCTTCACCCGCAAGGCCGCCAGCGAGATGGGCACCCGGCTCTCCGCCCTGGGCCTCCGCGACCGTCCGCAGGTCGGCACCTTCCACGCCGTGGCCTGGGCCCAGCTCCGCACCTGGTACCGGGATCGGGGCCGGCCCCAGCCGGCGCTGCTCGAGGGCAAGGGCCGGGTGATCGCTTCGCTGCCCGGCCGGGGCCGGGTGCCGGTGGTCGAGGTGGCGACCGAGATCGAGTGGGCGCGGGCCCGGGACATCGGCCCGGACGACTACGCCGTCGAGGCCCATCGGGACGACCGGCGACCGGGTGCGTCGCTCGACCAGATCGCTTCCCTCTACGCCGCCTTCGAGCGGGAGAAGCAGCGCCGGGGGGTGATCGACTTCGACGACATCCTGGGTCGCTGCGCCGCGCTGCTGGTCGACGAACCGGCCTTCGCCGCCGCCCAGCACTGGCGCTTCCGGCACCTCTTCGTCGACGAGTTCCAGGACGTCAACCCGCTCCAGCACCGGCTGCTGACGGGCTGGTTGGGCGAGCGCACCGACCTCTGCGTCGTGGGCGATCCCAACCAGGCCATCTACCGCTGGAACGGGGCCGACGCCGGCTACCTCCGCCACTTCGCCCGCCACCACCCCGGGGCGACGGTCGTCGAGCTGCGCAGCAGCTACCGCTCGACGCCGCAGGTGATCCACGTCGCCAAGGCGGCGCTGGGCGGCAGCGGCGAGAGCCGGCTCGTGGCCCGCCGCCCCAGCGGCGAGGTCCCCGTGATAACCGCCTATGCCACCGACGAGGAGGAGGCGGTCGGCATCGCCGGTGCGGCCCGCCTGCTCCACCCGCCCGGGGCGCGGTGGGATCGCCAGGCGGTGCTGGTGCGGACCAACGGCCAGATGCGGTTGTTCGAGCAGGCCCTGGCCCGGGCCCGCATCCCTTTCCGCCTCCGGGGCGACGACCCGCTGCTGCAGCGGGCCGACGTGCGGGCCGCGCTCCGCCAGGTCTCGTCGGACCCCGGTCGTCCGCTGCGCATCGCCATCGACGACCTCGACGCCCTCGCCGCCGAGGCGGCCGACAGCCCCGGGGGCGAGGACACCGCGGCCGCCCTCAACGCCCTCGCCCGCATGGCCCGCGAGCTCGACGCCATGGAGCCCGTCGCCTCGATCGGCGACCTGCGGGGGTGGCTGACCACCGCCCTCGGCGCCGACGGCCCGGGCCTGGGCGGCGACGCCATCGACGTGGTCACGTTCCACGCCGCCAAGGGCCTGGAGTGGCCGATCGTCCACCTCGCCGGCCTGGAGGACGGGCTCGTGCCGGTCTCCCACGCCCGCACGCCGGAGGCCGAGGCCGAGGAGCGCCGCCTCCTCCACGTCGCCGTCACACGGGCCGAGGACGTGCTGCGGATGTCGTGGGCCGCCGAGCGCCAGCTCGGTGACCGCATCGTCGCCCGGCGGCCGTCGCCCTACCTCGGTGCCATCGCCCGGGCGGTGGAGGACCTGCGCGGCGCGGCCCGGGCCGTCGACCCGCGGGTCGGCCTCGGGCGCTCGCGGGACGCGCTGCGGGGGGCGCGGCAGCACGACCTGGATCGGGGGTTGCTGGAGGCGCTGCACGCGTGGCGGGCGGACGTGGCCCGCAAGGCCGGCACCGCTCCCGCCGTGGTGGCCAGCGACCGGGTGCTGAGCGACGTGGCCCACCGGCGCCCGGCCGACCGCGAGGCGCTGGGCGCCATCCTCGGCGTCGGCCCCGCCGTGCTCGACACCCACGGCGACGCCATCCTCCGCATCGTGTCGGACCACACCGCGGCGGCCGACACGGCATGATCCGGTCGTGCGCTTCGACCTGACCCAGACCATCGCCGCGCCGATCGACGAGGTGGCCCGGGCCTACGCCGGCGCCGAGCTGTACGAGCACCTCGGCGGCACCGACAAGCTCGGTCCCCCCGACGTGCTCGATCGGACCGAGGCCGGCGACCGGGTCACCCTCCGGATCCGGTACCGGTTCGTCGCCGACCTCAGCCCGGCGGTCACCGCGGTGGTCGACCCGCAGAAGCTCACGTGGGTCGAGGAGTCGGTGCACGACCTGGCCGCCCGCACCGTCACCGTCACCCTCCACCCCGACCACTACGCCGACCGGCTCCGCTGCTCGGGCACGTACCGCTACACCGAGCGGGGCGGGAGCACGGTGCGGACCGTCGAGGGCGACCTGAAGGTGAAGGTGCTGCTCGTCGCCGGGCAGGTCGAGCGGGCGCTGGTGTCCGGGCTGAAGGAGCACCTGGAGGCCGAGGCCCCGCAGGTCGAGGCCTACCTCGCGCGCTAGCCCTCGTCGCCGTCGGAGCCGAGGAAGCCCTTGGCCACCCGGCGGTTGAACCCCTCGGCGAGGGCCCGGAACCGCTCGGCGTCCATCGACACGAACAGGCCCTCGGCCTCGGCGGTGACGACACCGTCGGCGAGGATCCGGCCGGTGGTGAAGACCTTGCGCCCCTCGCGCCGGTCGAAGCGGCCCTCGATCTCGAGCGGGGTGTGCAGCGGCGTCGGCCGCCGGTAGTTCACGATCAGGCGGGCGGTCATCCCCGGCGCCCCCGAGTACGACTGGGCCGAGCCCAGCACCTCGTCGAAGGCGGCGGCGACGAAGCCACCGTGCACCGTGCCGGGCGGTCCCTCGTAGAGGGCGCCGAAGGTGACCCGGCCGACCACCGACTCCTCGCCGAAGTCGAGGTGGATCGGCGGGGCGAGCGGGTTGGCCAGGCCGATCATCGGGCTGTGGTCGAAGAAGGAGGTGACGTCGCCGCCGGCCATCACCGCCTCGCCCATGCCCTCGTACATGCTGCGGGGGCGGTCGTGGCGGAAGCGGGCGGCGAGGGCCTCGAGCTCCTCGGCCACGGCGACGAGGTCGTCGTGGTCGACCTGCGTCCCGACCATGTCGGCGATCAGGTCCCGGTTGGCGGCGGCGATGCGGCGCAGCGCCTCGCGGCGCGGCGAGATGTCGACCTCCGACTGGGCCGCGACGCGCGGCGAGAAGGTCCGGGCGGTGAGGTCGTCGGTCATGCGGATCAGAACCCTTCGACGTCGATGTAGACGGGAGCGTGGTCGCTCGGCTTGGTGCCCTTCCGGGCGTCGCGGTCCATGACCGCGGCGGTGACGGCATCGGCCACCGGTGCGGTGGCGAGGAGCAGGTCGATGCGCATGCCCATGCCCTTGTGGAACATGCCGGCGCGGTAGTCCCAGTAGGTGAAGTGGCCGGGCTCGGGGTGCAGGCGCCGGAACGTGTCCTGCAGGCCCCACGCCTCCAGCTGCTGCAGGGCGGCCCGCTCGGGCTCGCTCACGTGGGTGGAGCCGACGAACTGCGCCGGGTCCCACACGTCGTCGTCGGTCGGGGCGATGTTGAAGTCGCCGGCGACGACGACGGGCTCGTCGGGGCCGTGGCCGTCGGCCAGGTGCGACCGCAGCCGGTCGAGCCACGCCAGCTTGTAGCGGTAGTGGTCGTGGGCGAGCTCACGGCCGTTGGGCACGTAGACGCTCGCCACCCGCACGCCGCCGCACGTCGCCCAGACGATGCGGGCGTCGGGGTCGACGGCACCGCCGTCGGTCCAACCGGGCCGCGGGTCGTCGAGGCCGACCTTGCTGAGGATGGCCACGCCATTCCACCGGCCCTCGCCGTGGTGGACCGACTCGTAGCCGAGGCCCTGGAAGGCCAGCGCCGGGAAGGCGCTGTCGGCCAGCTTCGTCTCCTGCATGCACAGGACGTCGGGCGCGGCCTGTTCGAGCCACGCCTCGACGCGCGGCATGCGCGCCTTCAGCGAGTTGACGTTCCACGTGGCGATGCGCACCCGAGCGACCCTACGAGGTCGCGCCCGGGACGCCATCCATCGCCACGGGCACCGCGGGATCGAGGGGGCCGGGTCGACCGGCCCCCTCGAGCACCCTCGTCCGCGGCGAGGTCAGGGGGCCTTCTTGGCCACTGCCTTCTTCGCTGGGGCCTTCTTGGCCGGAGCCTTCTTGGCGGCGGCCTTCTTGGCCGGAGCCTTCTTCGCCGCAGCCTTCTTCGCAGGCGCCTTCTTCGCCGGCGCAGCCTTCTTGGCCGGAGCCTTCTTCGCCGCTGCCTTCTTGGCGGGCGCCTTCTTGGCCGGGGCCTTCTTGGCGGCGGCCTTCTTGGCCGGAGCCTTCTTCGCCGGCGCGGCCTTCTTCGCCGGCGCCTTCTTGGCGGCGGCCTTCTTGGCCGGAGCCTTCTTCGCCGGCGCGGCCTTCTTGGCCGGAGCCTTCTTCGCCGCAGCCTTCTTGGCCGGAGCCTTCTTCGCTGGGGCCTTCTTGGCCGGAGCCTTCTTGGCGGCCGCCTTCTTCGCGGGCGCCTTCTTGGCCGGAGCCTTCTTGGCGGGTGCCATGTCGGTTCCCTCCTGGGAGGTGTCTGGTTCGCGGACGGGGTCACCCGTCACCTGGAGACCTGGCACGGCCAGGTCGATGCTCCGCCGTGGCGAGTCGAACGACTCGACGACGAAGGTCCGTGTCTCCCCGACGGTCAGCACCTCACGGGCGCTGCGAGGGGGAGGGTCGGCCATGGAGCGCAACGGCACATAGCACTGCGCTCCATCGACCACGACGTAGGCACCATGAGAGGAGAACCGGTCGACGACGGCCTCGACCTCGCTCCCCACGGGATGGCTGCTGACGAACGTGAGGAAGGCCTGCGGCTCGTTGACCGCCTCGGGGGCCTTCGTCCCGCCGCCGCCCTTCTTGCGTCCGCGCTTCGGCCTCGACGCCGCCTCGTCCTGTTCCTCGACCTTCGCCGGGGCCACGACCTCGACCGGACCCGGAGGAGCACCGCCCTTCGCCCGCCGCGCCTTCACCTCGGCCTCGACCGCCTTGGCCGCCTTCTGCTTGTCGACCTTCGGCTCGGCCTTGCCCGCCTTGGCCTTCGACGCCTTGGCGTCGCGCTGCGAGCGACGGCTGATCGAGCCGCGCACCGGGGTGCGGGCCACGAACACCCACCCGACGCCGTCGACCGGCTTGCCGCCGATGAGACGACCCTCGTCGAACATCCACGGGTACTCGCCGTGCAGCTCCTGGAAGGAGTCGTTGGAGAAGATCGTGGCGTCGGCCTTCTGGGCGACGGCTGCGATGAAGGCGTCGCCACGACCGATCGCACCGGCCGGCGGGGCGACGATCTCACCCGCCAGCACCGCCTCCTCGTAGGCCTCGCGCTCCGGCGCCTCGATGCGGTGCTGGAACGTGGCGTCGACGACGACGGTGATCTTGGTGTCGGGGAACTCCTCGAGGAACGAGCGGACCGCCTCGTCGAGCTGCGCGAGGCTCGGCAGCGTTCGACCTTCGGTGGCGATGTTCGATCCGTCGACGATGACGTGCGGGCGGATGGTGCGAGACGCGGGCATGACGTGTGAGAGTCAACTACGTCCGTCAAGGTCCAGCGCGGATCTCGATAGGTTGCGCGCCATGGCGATCGCCCACGACGACCCGAGCGCGGAGGTCACCGACCTCTTGCAGCACCTGATCCGCAACGCGTGCGTCAACGACGGGCGTGCCGCGTCGGGCCACGAGGCCCGGTCGGTCGAGGTGCTGCGCGCCGTGCTCGAACCGACCGGTGTCGACCTCGAGGTGTACGAGCCGAAGCCCGGTCGGCAGAGCCTCGTGGCGCGCATCGAGGGCACCGATCCCACCGCGCCGACGCTGACGTTGCTCGGCCACCTCGACGTCGTGCCGGTCAACGAGGACGCCTGGTCGCGCGACCCCTTCGGCGGCGAGCTGGTCGACGGCGTGGTGTGGGGGCGGGGCGCCGTCGACATGCTCAACCTCACCGCGTCGATGGCGGTGGCGACGCGGCGGCTGGCGGATCGTGGGTGGAAGCCCGAGGGGACGCTGGTGTTCGCGGCCGTCGCCGACGAGGAGGCCTCGGGCACGTGGGGCGCCAAGCACCTGGCCGAGCGCGAGCTCGACGCGGTGCGCTCCGACTACGTGCTGACCGAGTCGGGCGGCATGCCGATGAAGAGCCCGGGCGGCCTCAAGCTCCCGGTGATGGTCGGCGAGAAGGGCTGCTACTGGTGCCGCATCACCGTCACCGGCACGGCCGGGCACGGGTCGCAGCCGTACAAGACCGACAACGCGCTGGTGAAGGCGGCCGAGGTGGTGCGGCGCATCGCCGCCTACCGGCCCGAGGCGCAGATCGGCGAGGTGTGGAGGCGCTACCTCGAGTCGATGGGGCTGCCGGAGGAGAAGACGGCGCCGCTGCTCGACCCCGACCGCATCGACGCCCGCCTCGACGAGCTGCCCGTCGGCACCGCTCGTCTCTTCCACGCCTGCACCCACACGACGTTCAGCCCGAACATCGCCCACGGCGGGTCGAAGATCAACACGATCCCCGACACCGTGCAGCTGGAGGTCGACATCCGCACGCTGCCGGGCCAGAGCGCGGCCGACGTCGAGGCGATGATCCTCGAGGCGGTGGGCGACCTGCGGGACTCGGTGGTCGTCGAGCCGCCCGTCTTCGACCCGGCGTCGGAGTCGCCCACCGACGGACCGCTGTGGTCGACGCTCGCCCGCGTGGCGGGCCGCTTCTACGAGGGCAGCCAGAACGTCCCCATGCTGATCGCCGGCGCCACCGACGCCCGCTTCTTCCGCCGCCTCGGCGCCACCGCCTACGGCTTCGGGCTGTTCAGCCGGGCCTTCCGCTACGAGGACTACGGGCGGATGTTCCACGGCGACGACGAGCGCGTCGACGTCGAGTCGCTGCGCCTGTCGACCGAGATGTGGGAGGCCGTCGCCACGGACCTCCTCGGGGGTGCGTGATGGCCGCCCGTCCCCCGATCACCGCCGCGCTGTTCGACTTCGGCGGCGTGATCCTGTCGAGCCCGTTCGAGGCCTTCGCCCGCTACGAGGAGGAGCAGGGCCTGCCGGCCGGCTTCCTGCGCCGGGTCAACGCCACCGACCCCGACACCAACGCCTGGGCGCAGCTCGAGCGCAACCACGTGTCGCTGGAGGAGTTCTGCACGCTCTTCGAGGAGGAGGCCCGCGCCCTCGGGGGCGAGGTCGTCGGGATGGACGTCCTGGCGTGCCTCCGGGGCGATCTGCGGCCGCGGATGGTCGAGGCCGTGCGGCGCTGCGGCGAGCGGCTCAAGACGGGGCTGCTGACCAACAACGTGGTCTCGATGCGGGCCGAGGAGATGTCGGGCTCGTCGGATCCGCACGTCGCCGTGCTCGGCCTCTTCGACGTGATCGTCGAGTCGTCGCGGGTCGGGACCCGCAAGCCCGACCCGGCCTTCTACGAGCACGCCTGCGCGCTGCTCGACATCGAGCCGGCCGAGGCGGTGTTCCTCGACGACCTCGGCGTCAACCTCAAGCCGGCCCGGGCCATGGGGATGACGACGATCAAGGTCGACGACCCCGACGTCGCCATCGCCGAGCTCGAGCAGGTCGTCGGCTTCCCGCTCGGCTGATCCGGCTTCGCTGTCACAGGGGGTGGGTTGAATGCCGGGATGGCGCAGGACCTCCCCCACGCAGACGACGTCGATCGCACGCTCTACGACCTGGCCGAGGCGCAGCTCGGGCTCCTCGGGCGCGACCAGGCCCGGGCCCACGGGCTCACCGACTCCGGCTGGCTCCGCCGCGGGCGCAGCCCGGGCTGGGACCCGCTGACGCCCCGGGTCCTCCGCCGGCGCGGCGCGCCACCGAGCGAGGCGCAGCGGGCCCTCGCCGCGTGCATGGACCTGGGGCCCGACGCCTACGTGTCCCACCGCTCGGCCGCCGCCCTCTGGGGCCTCCCGGGCTTCCGACTGATGCCGCTCCACGTCACCGTCACCGGGCGGCCCCGCACGAGCTCCGCGCTCGCCTGCGTCCACCGGGCCCAGCACCTGCCCGAGCCCTTCGCCGCCGTGCTCGGCGGCATCCCGGTGGTGCGGCCCGGCCTGCTGCTGCTCCAGCTGGCCGACGGGATGCACCCCGAGCAGCTGCGGCGGCGGCTCGACTGGCTGTGGAGCCATCGGCTCCTCAGCGGCCCCTCGCTGCGCCGCGAGCTCGACCACGTCCTGCACCGGCGGCGACCCGGCCGGACCGCGCTGCGGGCCCTGCTCGACTCGCTCCCGCCGGACTACGTGCCGCCGGCCAGCGGGCTGGAGTCGCGGTTCCAGCAGGTCGTCGCCGACCACGACCTCCCCCCGCTGCGCCGGCAGGTCGACGTGGGTGACGACGAGCACTGGTGCGGCCGGGTCGACTTCCGGGGCCGCGACGTCCCGCTCGTCGTCGAGGTGCAGAGCGCCCTCCACCACCGGGCCCTGTCGAGCCGGGCCGACGATGCGGCCCGCCGGGCCCGCCTGGAGCGGGCCGGCTTCACGGTGCTGGAGGTCACCGACGACGACGTGTGGCACCGGCCCACCGAGGTGGCGGAGCGGGTGCGCCGAGCGTTCTGGGACGTGCGCCGGGGCGCGGCGGCCTAGGCGTCGGTGGCGAGGGGAGGTGGTGCCGTCTCGGGGATGCCGAACACACGAGCCGCGTTGGTGCGCAGGAACTTGGGCCAGACCTCGTCCTTGAACGGAACGTTCGGGAGCTCGCCGAAGATGCGGTCGAGGGTGAGCCCGGCCGCGTAGTAGCCGGCGTACAGGACCTTGTCGCCGCCCCGGCTGTTGGCGAAGCGGATGATGTCCTCGGGGTAGTACTTCGGGGCGAAGGCCGAGGTCGAGTAGTGCAGGCCCGGGTACTTGAGCATCAGCTTGACCATCAGCTCGGTCCAGGGATCGGCGCCGTGGCGCACCACGATCTGGAGCTCGGGCCAGAACCAGCAGACCTCGTCGAGCAGGATCGGCAGCTGCGGTGCCATCGGGATGCGGGGCCCGGGCACGCCGGCGTAGACGACGATCGGCCGGCCGATCTCGATGCACTTGGCGTAGATGGGGTACATCCGCTTGTCGTCGAGCGGGACCTGCGGGATCAGGCCGGTGCCCCAGACGTGGATGCACCGGAGCGAGTCGCCCCACTCCTCGACGGCCGCGTCGATCGTGCGCAGCGCGCCGATGCCCTCGTTGGGGTCGACGTTGAGCAGCCCGGCGAAGTGCTGCGGGTGCTCGCGCACGGCCCGCTTGGAGTGCTCGTTCTCGTGGATGCCGACGAGGAAGGTCGAGATGCGGTGCTTGGCCATCTCGCCCAGGACGACCTGGACGGGATCGTCGACCTCCTCGTCCTCGAACTTCGGCACCCCCTTGAACATGTACTCGGCCGGCATCTCCATGTCCTTGGTGCCGGCGTCGTTGGCCAGCTGCCGGATGCGGTCGTACTTGGCCGCCTGGTTGGCCCGGGTGTCGGGCATCGAGAGGAAGGTGTCGATGACGCCACCGGCGCGGGCGGCCTCGAAGCCGGACGGGGACGCACCGGACTCGGACGAAGGGGTGTCGGTCACGGCGGCGACACTACGCCGCCCGGGAGCCCGAAACGAGAACAGGTTCTACCGGCGGCGGGTCCAGGTCGGGGTGTCGTCGTCGGGGGCGTCGGGGTCGGTGACCCGGACGCCGACGTCGAGCCGGGCCATCAGGTCGTCGAGCTGGTCGACGCTGGCGACGACGGTCCGGTGCGTGAAGAACAGGAACGGGAACCACGGCGCCCAGCGCACGGGCCGGCCCGAGCGCCGGACGACGAGCGCGCCCTGGCGCATGCCCCCGGCACCGGCGCGGACGACCGAGACCTCGGCGACGTCGCCCCACGGGACGGTCTCGGTGGCGCGCATCCACGAGACCGAGATGCCCGTCTCGTCGGCCCGTGACCACGCCGTGGCCGAGATGTAGGCGACCGAGCCGAGCCCGGCCGCGCGGACGAAGGCGAGCAGCCCGCGGAGCGCGGCACCGGGCGCCGCGGCG
>JBQGCF010000130.1:0-10216 GCA_052038315.1 Iamia sp. | reverse complement strand
GCCGGCCCGACCCGGCCGATCGTGCTCGTCGTCGACGGGGCGGTGTGGGCGGCCCAGCCCGACGGCGCCAGCGGCCTGCGGGTGCCCACCGACGCCATCGCCCCCGGCCCCCACCTGGCCATCGCCATCAGCGTCCAGGGCGAGCAGGTCACCGCCTCGGCCTTCCCGTTCACGGTGTCGGAGCCCCCGGCGGTGCCGGCCGGACCCGACGCGCCGGCGGCCGAGGACGCGCCGCGCGAGGCGCCGGCCGTGCTGCCCGAGGGCGGCCCGGAGGCCGCGCTGTAGGTTCGCCGCCATGGCGACCCACGACGAGCAGGCCCGGGGCGAGGTCCTCTGGGAGCCGCCCCCCGACGCCTGGACCGCCACCGCCGCCGGGCGTTTCGCCACCGCCCACGGCCACGCCACCTACGCCGACCTCCACGCCTGGTCGGTCGGTGACCTCGACGGCTTCTGGACCGCGGTGAGCGACGACCTCGGCGTCCGCTGGCACGACCGGCCCACCGCCGCCCTGGCCGATGCCTCGATGCCCGGGGCGGTGTGGTTCCCGGGCGGGACCCTGAGCTACGCCGAGCACGCCCTGGCCGCGGCGGCGACCCGACCCGACGACGTGGCCGTGGTCGCCCGCAGCCAGACCCGGGGCCCGAGCGAGCTGACGTGGGCCGAGCTGGCCGACCAGGTGGCCCGGTGCGCGGCGGGGCTGAGGCGCCTCGGCGTCGAGCGGGGCGACCGGGTCGTGGCCTACGCCCCCAACATCCCCGAGACCCTCGTCGCCTTCCTGGCCACGGCGTCGATCGGGGCGATCTGGTCGAGCTGCGCCCCCGAGTTCGGCACCCGCTCGGTGATCGACCGCTTCTCGCAGATCGGGCCGACGGTGCTGCTCGCCGTCGACGGCTACCGCTACGGCGCCAAGGCCATCGACCGGACGGCCGAGGTGGCCACCATCGAGGCCGCCCTGCCCGGCCTCCGCCACACCGTCCGCATCCCGTACCTCTCGGACTCGAACTCGGACTCGGGCGAGGACGGCTGGACGGCGCTGCTCGTCGACGACGGCGCCGACCTCACCTTCGAGCCGGTGCCCTTCGCCCACCCGCTGTACGTGCTGTTCAGCTCGGGCACCACCGGGCTGCCCAAGCCGATCGTCCACGGCCACGGCGGCATCACCGTCGAGCACCTCAAGAAGCTGGCCCTCCACCAGGACCTGACCGCCGCCGACCGCTTCTGCTGGTTCACCACCACCGGCTGGATGATGTGGAACTACCTGGTGTCGGGGCTGCTGGTCGGGGCCACGATCGTGCTCTTCGACGGCGACCCGGCCTCGCCGTCGCTCTCGACGCTCTGGGACCTGGCCGCCGAGACGGGGACGACCGTGTTCGGCGCCTCGGCCCCCTTCCTGATGGCCTGCCGCAAGGAGGGCCTGACGCCGGAGCGGGGCGCCCTGCGGTGGGTCGGCTCCACCGGGGCGCCGCTGCCGGCCGACGGCTTCCGCTGGGTCCACGAGGCCGTCGGCGTGCCGGTGTCGTCGATCAGTGGCGGCACCGACGTCTGCACCGCCTTCCTCGGCACCTCGCCGCTCGTGCCGGTGCGGGCCGGCGAGATCAGCTGCCGGATGCTCGGCTGCGCGGTCGAGGCCTTCCGGCCCGACGGGTCGGCCTGCGCGCCCGGCGAGCAGGGCGAGCTGGTGATCACCGCCCCCATGCCGTCGATGCCGGTCGGCTTCTGGGGCGACGACGACGGCTCCCGCTACCGGGCCGCCTACTTCGACGACCACCCGGGCGTCTGGACCCACGGCGACTGGATCACCTTCACCGACGACGGCGCGGCGGTGATCAGCGGGCGCAGCGACGCCACCCTCAACCGGGGCGGGGTGCGGCTCGGGACGAGCGACTTCTACACCGTCGTCGAGTCGCTCCCGGAGGTGGCCGACAGCCTGGTCGTGCACCTGGAGGACGACGCCGGGGGCGCCGGGGAGCTGATCCTCTTCGTGGCCCTGGCGCCGGACGTCGAGGTCGACCACGGCGACCTGGGCCGGCGGATCGCCGGCGCGCTGCGGTCCGAGCTGTCGCCCCGGCACGTGCCCGACCGGCTCGAGGTCGTGCCCGCCGTGCCCCGCACCCTCTCGGGCAAGAAGTGCGAGGTGCCGGTGAAGCGCATCCTGACCGGCACCCCCGTCGAGTCGGCCGTCGCCAAGGGCGCCCTGGCCGACCCGTCGAGCCTCGACCCCTTCGTCGCCCTGGCCCGCTAGCCGGGCTGCCCCGGGCTAGAGCGAGCCGGTGGCGACCGGGGGGAGGTTGGGCTCGGCCGGGGTGGTGCCGGCGTCCTCGACGGTGACGCCCACGACGTCGGCGGGCACGCCGTCGACCCGGACCCGCACCGAACCGTCGTCGTCGGGGGCGAAGGTGCCGTGCAGCACCATGACGCCGTCCTCGTCGAACCAGAGGGCGTAGGTCTTGCCGGTCGGGGGAGCGGCCATCCCGTCGGCCACCACGACCGAGCTGTCGTGGCTGGCCGACACGACCAGCCGCATCGTGCCGCCGTCCCCGCTGACCTCGACCTCCTCGGCGTCGGTGGCGGAGATGATGGCGGCGACCTCCTCGGCCCGGTCGGCCCGGTGGTCGGACTGGAGGGCGACGGCGCCCACCGCGGCCAGCACCGCCACCACGGCGGCGGCGACCAGGGGTGCGACCCACGGCCGGCGGCGGGCGGGCTCGACGGCCACCGGCGTCCCCGGGGCGACCTGGCGGGTGCGGGCCACCTCGGCCAGCACCTGCTGACGGAGGGCGGCGGGGGGCACGACGGCGGCGGCCTGGCCCAGGTGGGCGGCGGCGGCCAGCAGCTCGGCCGCCTCGGCCTGGCACTCGGGGCAGCGCGAGAGGTGGTCCTCGAACAGGTCCCGCTCGGCCGGCGGCAGGGCGTCGACCACGTAGGGACCGACGAGGGTGTGGGGATCGGGAGCACTCATGCCGTCACCTCCAGGGCGTCTCGCAGCCGGATCATCCCGTCCCTGATCCGGGTCTTCACGGTGCCGAGCGGCAGCTCCAGGATGTCAGCGACCTGGGCGTAGGTGTAGCCGCCGTAGTACGCCAGCTCGATCGTCTCCCGCTGCAGGTCGGTCAGCTGGCCGAGGGCGGCGATGACCTCCTGGCGCTCGTCCTCCCGGGTCACCGGGGCCGACACGGGGTCGGGATCGGGGGCGCCGGTGCGCTCGGCGTCCCGCGCCCGGCGGTCACGCTCGGCCTGCTCGCTGCGCACCCGGTCGACCGCCCGGCGGTGGGCGATGGTGGCCACCCAGGTCCGGCACGAGCCCTTCGACCGGTCGTAGGAGGGGGCGCGGCGCCACACCTCCAGCAGGACCTCCTGGGCGACCTCGTCGGCCTGGTGGGGGTCCCGGACGACCCGGCGGGCGATGCCGACGACGGTCGGCGCGACCAGGTCGTAGAGGGCGGCGAAGGCCTCGGCGTCGCCCCGGGCGGTGCGGGCGAGGAGAGCGTCGGCGTCCTCGGGCGCACCGGTCGGGACCGACTGCAGGTGTCGGCGGGCGAGTCCCATCTTCAGACGCCCCACGTGGCAGTGGCTAGCAGATCGTGCCGCATCGGCCCCGGTTCGGACCGGGAGACCACCCGGATTGGTGATGGGGATAGGTTCACGGGCGATGGCCACCGCCCCCGACCCGGCGCCCCGCCGGATCCGCTACCGGGAGATCGCCGACGACCTCCGCCAGCGCATCGAGGACGGTGACCTGCGGGGCCAGCGGCTCCTCCCCAGCGAGGCCGAGCTGTCGACCGGCTACACGGCGAGCCGCGTCACCGTGCGCAAGGCCCTCGACCGGCTGCGGGACGAGGGCCTGGTCGACTCCCGGCAGGGCTTCGGCTGGTTCGTGGCCACCGAGCCGATCCTCCAGCACCTCGGGCGGCTGGGGACGATCGAGGAGCAGCTGGAGGCCGACGGCCGGCGCTCGGAGCGGCGCATCCTCGACTTCGGCTTCGTCGCCGCCCCGCCCCGGGTGCGGGCGGTGCTCGGCGTCGACCAGGTCCTGCGGGTCGCCCGGGTCAACCTGGCCGACGGCGAGCCCTTCGCCCGGGTGACCGTGTGGTGCCCCGAGGCGCTGGGCGCGTCGCTGTCCCGGGCCCAGGTCGCCGAGCGGACGTTCCTCGAGCTGCTGCCGGTGCCCCTCGGCGGGGCCGTCCAGACGATCGAGGCCCAGGCCGCCTCGGCCACCGACGCCGAGCTGCTGGAGATCCCCGTCGGCTCGCCGGTGCTGGTGTGCGAGCGGATCACGTCCGACGAGGCGGGCCAGCCGATCCTCGTCGCCGAGCACGTCTTCCCCGGCCTGCGCAGCGCCTTCACCGTCGACCTGCCCCGGCCGGGCCGGGCGTCGATGGCCCCCAGCGGGCTGCGCCTGGTCGACGACAGCCGGCCCCGATGACGAGGCTCCTCGTGCCGCTGCTGCTCCTCGCCCTCGTCGCCGGCTGCGGTGGGGGCGACGACGAGCCCGACCAGGCCGAGCGGGCCCGCCTGTCCGACTCGCTGGGCTTCCTGGCCACCGACCTCGGGCTGACCGCCGAGGAGGTCGCCTGCACGGCGGAGGCGATCGAGGAGCGGGCCGAGGGCGCCGACCTGGACGAGCTGGCCGCCGAGGTGCGACGCGTCGACGCCGGCGAGGTGGCGCTGGAGGACCTGCCGGCCGACGTGGCCGCGACCATCACGGACTCGGTGGCGGCGTGCGCCGGGTCCTGAGCGCGGCGGTGGCCGCGCTGCTGGTCGCCGGTCTCGGTGCCTGTGGGGACGCCAGCGAGCAGGACCAGCTGGTGGAGGACCTCCAGACCGACTTCTCCATGGGCCGGGAGCAGGCCGAGTGCGTGGCCGACCAGCTCTACGAGCGGTTCAGCGAGGACGAGATCGAGACCTTCCGGGAGGCCGAGAGCCGTGACGACCTGCCCGAGGACCTGCTCCGCCGGCTCCAGACGGCCCTGACCCCGTGCGCCGGCTCGTGAGGCGCGTCGCGGTCCTCGTCTCGGCCGTGCTCGCCGTCGGCGGGCTGCTCGCCGGGTGCGGGGTCGACGTGCCCGACGACGTGGCCGCCGAGATCCGCTCGTCGAGCACGACCGAGGCCGGCGCCCCGGCCACCACCGCCGTGCCCCGCAGCGACGACGAGCTGGAGCAGGCGCTGATCGACAACGGCTACTCGCTCGAGGAGGCCGAGTGCGGGGCGGCCAACCTGCGGGAGCAGCTCGACGAGGACGAGGTCCGCTCGATCGTCGAGGCCGACACCATCGAGGACATCGGCCCCAGCGCGGCCCGGGGCTTCGCCGACGCCCTCCGCCCCTGCGTCGAGGACGGCGCCTCGGCCGAGACGTCGGTCCCCGACCAGGCGATGCCCGGCTTCGGCGACGACAGCGAGGGCGACGTGAGCCGGGCCCGCTTCCTCGCCGCCCTGATCTCCGGCGGCATCCCCGACGAGCAGGCCCGGTGCATCGTGGCGGGCGTCTTCGACCAGCTCGACCAGGAGGAGATCAACCTCCTCTTCCACGCCGAGTCCGAGTCCGACGTCCCCGCCGCCATCCTCGACGCCTTCACCGCCATCACCGACGACTGCGAGTAGCTGGTCCAAGGCGCTCGCTGCGCTCGCACTGTGCCGCCTGGGGCGCCTCGTCCCTCGGCGCGGGGCTGGACCTGGTCGCCTCCGACAGTTGGTCGAGGCGCTCGCTGCGCTCGCGGGGCGTCGAGATCCCGAACTTTGAGCGCCTGACATCGCATACCGAAGTCAGGCGCTCAAAGCTCGGTCGAGCGTGGCGACGGCAGGGCGTCAGCTAGTCCCGCAGGGGCCAGGGGGGCTTGGTGCGGGCGCGGTGGGAGCGGCGGTCGCCGAGGGCCCAGGCGCGGCGCCAGGACGAGGCGTCGGGACCGGACAGGGGCGGGGACTCGCCGGCGTGGGCCCGCTTGCGGGCGGTGTACCAGTCGCCGGCGACCTCGTCGGCCAGGGCGACCACGGCGGCCTCGATCTCGGCGGCCAGCTCCCGCATGTCGGTGTCGGGCGTCGGGTGGATCGGGGTGCCGAAGGTGACCCTGGTCTTGCCGGGGACGACCTTCGAGGTGCCCTTGGGGAGGATGCGGCCGGTGCCCTCCAGGTGCACGGGCACGACGGGGACCTGGGTGCGGACGGCCACGAAGGCGGCGCCGGCCTTGAACTGCTGGCCCCACCCGTCGGGGCTGCGGCCGCCCTCGGGGAAGATGACCATGCTCCAGCCGTCCTCGATCAGGTCGGCGGCGAGGAAGGCCGAGCGCCGGGTGACCTTGGAGCGCTCGATCGGGATGGCGTTGAGGGCGAGGGCCGACAGGGTGGCCTTGAGCCGGGTGTCGAAGAAGTAGTCGGCGGCGGCGGCCGAGAAGGCCCGGTGGCGCCACGGCTCGGGCAACGAGGTGAGCAGCAGCCCGGCGTCGAGGTGGCTGAGGTGGTTGGCGGCGAAGATCGCCGGCCCCTCCAACCCGACGAGGCGGTCGTAGCCCCGGCGCTCGGGGTCGGCCACCGCCTTGATCAGCGGGCGGACGGCGCCCTCGAGCAGGGCGGCCCGGCCGATCCGGGCGACGGGGGAGCGGGCCCACGAGGTGTCGTAGGCGGAGCCGAGCGTCTGCTCCTTGGGGAGCGGCTCGACGCCGTGGGGCAGCGTCGGCGCCCGCAGCGGGAACTCGGCCGCCTTGAGCGCGGCCGACGGCTTCGGCAGCTGCCGCTGCACCTGCTGGGCCTGCCGCAGGAGCTTCTCGACCTTGCGAGGCCCGGTGCGCTCGCTCACTTCACATCTGCCATCACGATGGGCGGGTTGTGGAGGTGGGTGATCGTGGGCTGCGGGCCGACGGTGTCGGTGGCCATCTCCAGCGCGTCCTGCAGGGTCGAGGCGGGGCGGAAGCCGAGTCGCTTCACGGCCCGCACGTCGCCGCCGACGATGATCACCGAGCCCAGGTGCTGGAGGGCGTGGGCGCCCCAGTACCACATGTAGAACGGGTGGACGCCGTGGTAGGCGTAGCTGGTCCGGTACAGGTGCCGGTACCACTCGTCCTCGGCGTAGCGCTTCTCGAACGTCTCGGCCATCACCCGCGGGTCGGTGGTCTCGGCCAGGACCTCCTCGAAGAAGTCGATGTAGCTCGGGTGGTGGACCGGGTGGAACTCCCACGGCGTGGGGTGGCTCATGATGAGCACGCCGCCCTCGCGGACCAGGGGCTTCCCCCGGTACATGTTGAAGAAGTACCCGAGCCCCAGGCACATGACCAGGATCGGGTTCATGATCGAGTGGACGTTGTAGGGGCAGATGTACGGCAGCCCCATGGTGAGCACGTCGGTCTGGCCCTCGACCTCGACCAGGTGCTGGGCGAAGCAGTGCTCCAGCGTCCGCTCGTGGACCGGCTCGACGGCGCCGGCGGTCACCGACGTCACGCCGTAGGGCGCCTCGTGGCCCATGAAGATCTTGCGCCGGGTGCTCATCGACATGCGGTCGAGCCCGGCCTTCATCCCCATGAAGGCGATGCGGTCCTTGGTCGACCACTCCCACTCGCGCTTCTGGAGGACCGACAGGGGACCGGTCTCACCGAAGGTGTCGGTGTTGAGCGTGGTCTCGATCTGGAAGATCTTCACGCCGGCGTCCTTGATGACCTGGCCCATGCGCCAGTTGGCGTGGTGGAGGTCGGACTTGTGGCGATCCATGAAGGACTTGGAGTTCTCCATGGTGTGCGGGTTGTGGTGGTGGCGGATCGACCGGTAGCTGGCCAGGCCGGTGGCCGTGCTCTTGTGGCCGCCGTCCATCGAGACGATGTTGATGTTGACGTAGACGAGGAGGTCCGACTCGGCCGCCTTCTTGTTGATCTCCACCTCCTCGCCGTGCTTGGTCTCGCCCAGGAAGGCGAGGTCGTCGGGGTCCTCGGCGTCGTGGTTGTAGAGCCGGCCCTCGGGGGCGAAGGCGTCGTAGACGCGGTCGCCGACGGCGTGGCGCAGCTCGGCCTCGGTCATCCGCCGGTGGAGGGCGAGGGCGGCGATGATGCGGACGTCGTCGACGCCGGCGGCGGCGGCCCGGTCGAGCACCGCCTCGATCACCCGCTGGCGGATGTCGGGCCGGCGCATCTTGGGCAGCGGCAGCGAGACGTCGTCGAAGGCGATGACCAGCTTCATGCCCGGGAACAGGCGGGCGCTCAGCGGCTCGGAGTCGAGCGGGTGGTCGAGGGCCTGGTCGATCGCCTGGCTGACGCTCTTCAGCGGCGCCAGCGGCTCGGCCGGGTAGACGACGCGGCTGCGGCCGGCCGGCAGCTTCTCAAGCCGGAACGACTCGCCGTGGTGGAAGAGGATCGGCGGCGTCGAGCGATCGACGTCGAGGACGAGACCTGGACGGGGCATCAGCGGTGCTTCTCCTGGCGGAGGTCGAAGGCGATCTTCACCGCGCCACGGGCGCCGGCGGCGGCGGCGTGGGCGATGGCCTCGCGGTGGCGGTCGAGGGGGTAGGTGGCGCTCAGCAGGCGGCCGAGGTCGTGGGTGCGGACGACGTCGATGGCGGTGGCGAAGTCGTCCCGGGTGTAGGCGTAACAACCCCGCAGCCCGGTCTCCCGGTGCCACAGCGGGGTGAGGTCGAGGTGCGTGTGGCCGGGCATGCCGACGACGACGACGTCGCCACCGGGGGCCACCACCTTCAGCGCCTGGGCCAGGCTCTCGCTGGAGCCGACGCAGTCGACGACCGTCGGCACGCCGCCGGTCAGCTGGCCCTCGCCGAACACCAGCGAGGCGGTCAGGCTGCGGACGGCCCGGGGCAGCTCGCTCGGTGTCACCGTCCGGGTGGCCCCGAGGCTCTGCGCCAGCCGCTTCTGCTCCGGGTGCTTCGCCGTGGCGATGACGACTCGCTTGGTGCCTGGCACCATCAGCGTCGCAGCGTCGAGGTGGCGGAGGGCGGCCAGGGTGGTGAGGCCGAGGGTGCCGGCGCCGATGATCGCCACGGCCCCGTCGTCGCCGGCGCTCGCCTGGATGGCCCGGGCGGCGTGGACGGCGCAGGCGGTGGGCTCGACCAGCACGGCGGCCTCGTCGTCGAGGTCGTCGGGGATCGGGACCAGCTGGTCGCGGTGGGCGACCATGGCCGTCGACCAGGCGCCGCCCGTCTCCCGGCAGAAGCCGCTCTGGAGGGCCGGGTCGAGGTGGCCGAAGGCGATCCGCTCGCAGTGGTGCGTCCGGCCGGCGGCGCAGCTGTCGCACACCGGGTCGACGCCGCGGATGGCGCAGTGCAGCACCGGGACGAGCACGGCCCGGCTGCCGTCGTCCAGGTCGCCCACCACCTCGTGGCCGGGCGTGAACGGGAAGCTGACGATCGGCTCGAAGTAGCGCGACGAGCGGCCGTCGATCGTCGCCAGGTCGCTGCCGCAGATGCCGGCCAGCCGGGGCCGGAAGCGGACCCAGTCGTCGGTCGGCAGGTCGAGCTCGTCGACGTCCTTCAGCTTGAGCGGGCCGACGGCGGCCCCGGCACCGGGGACGGCCCGTCCGGCGACGGCGGCGGCGGCGAAGCGGGCCGGCTTGCGCGAGAAGACGAGGGCCCTGGTCATCGGCCGACCCTCCGGCGGGGAGGCCGGCGCTTCGGTTCGCGGAAGCCGGGGACGGCGAGGCGCTCGCGGCGGGGGCCGGAGGGGGCGGGGATGGGCAGGCGGCTGGGCGTGAAGCCGGGCGCCTTCTCCCACTGCTCGACCAGCCAGCCCCGCTTGCGGGCCAGGCTCGCCAGGCGGGCCTCGGGGTTGACGGCGACCGGGAAGCCGACCGCCTCCAGCAGGGGCAGGTCGGAGGACGAGTCGGCGTAGGCCACCGCCTCGGCCACATCGAGGTCGTGCTCGGCGGCGTAGTCGAACAGGGCCTGGGCCCGGCTCTCGCCCGTCGGCGGGACCGTCGCCATCTGGCCGGTCAGGGTGCCGTCGGGGTTGCGGGTCAGGGTCGGGGCGACGATGTCGTCGAACAGCGGCCGGAGCGGCTCGACCACGAAGTCGAGGGCGCCGGTGATCAGCACCGTGCGGTGGCCCCGGGCCCGGTGCTCGCGCACCCGGCGCAGCCCGGCGGGGAACGACTTGGTCAGGATCAGGTCGCTCAGCATCTCGGCCGCGTCCTCCCGCAGCTCCTCGATCGGCGCCCCCTCGTAGCGACGGTAGAAGTGCCGGAGGAAGTCGCTGCGGTCGCGCTGGTCGAGCTTGAGCAGGCCCGGCCCCTCGG
>JBQGCF010000129.1:0-16197 GCA_052038315.1 Iamia sp. | reverse complement strand
GGCGCGGGCCGACGTCCTCGGCGGGGAGGGCGGGACCGCCCCCGAGGCCGCAGGCGGCCAGGTCGACGGGCTGGTCACCGCGGTCGGGGCGGTGGCCTCGACCGACTCCGGCGTGGCCACCTTCCCGGTGGAGATCACCGTTGAGGGCTCGCCCGACGAGTTCTTCCCCGGCGCGGTGGCCGAGGTCGAGGTGGTCCACGAGACCGTCGCCGACGCCGTCACCGTCCCGCTGATGGCGGTGCGCCAGGACGGCGGCCAGGCGACCGTGACCGTGGCCGACGGCGATGCCCGCGAGGAGCGGACCGTCACCACCGGGATCACCAGCGGCACCTCGATCCAGATCGTCGAGGGCCTGGAGGCGGGCGAGCAGGTCGTGATGACCCTCCCGGGCCGGCCCCGATGAGTCGCGACGTCATCGTCCTCGACGAGGTGACCAAGACGTACCGGACCGGCCCGGTGAGCGTCGACGCCCTGCGGGGCGTGTCGCTCCGCATCGGCGACGGCGAGATGGCCGCCATCGTGGGCCCGTCGGGGTCCGGCAAGTCGACGCTGATGCACATCATCGGCTGCCTCGACGTGCCGACCGAGGGCGCCTACCGGCTGGCCGGCCACGACGTCGGCACCCTCGACGAGCGGCGTCTGGCCGAGGTCCGCAACCGCCGCATCGGCTTCGTCTTCCAGCAGTTCAACCTGCTGGCCTCGCTGCCGGCGTGGCGGAACGTCGAGCTGCCCCTCGTCTACACCGGGCTCGACCGCCACGAGCGCCGGGAGCGGGCCCTCCACGCCCTCGACCAGGTCGGCCTGGCCGATCGGGCCCGGCACCGCCCCGGCGAGCTGTCGGGCGGGCAGCAGCAGCGGGTCGCCATCGCCCGGGCCCTCGTCACCCAGCCGGCGCTGATCCTCGCCGACGAGCCCACCGGCAACCTCGACTCGACGTCGACCGCCGAGGTGCTGGGCCTCCTCGGTGACCTCCACCGCGCCGGCCGCACCGTCGTCCTGATCACCCACGAGCGGGACGTGGCCGAGACCGCCGGCCGCACGATCACGATCCGGGACGGGATGGTGGCGGCGGCATGACCCGCTCGGCGAGCGAAGCGAGTGAGCCATGACGTGGCGGGACACCGTTCGCACGGGCGTCGACGCGGTGCGGCACCACCGCTTGCGCTCGGCCCTGACGATGCTCGGCATCCTGATCGGGATCGCCGCCGTGATCCTCACCGTGGGGCTCGGGCGGGGCGCCCGGGCCGAGGTCCAGGACCAGATCGACGCCCTCGGCACCAACCTCCTGATCGTCTCGCCGGGCAGCGCCACCGACGCCGAGACCGGGGTGCGGGGCGGGTTCGGCTCGGCCACGACCCTCACCACCGGCGACGCCGAGGCGCTGGCCTCCGATGCCGCCCCCGACATCGCCGCCGTCGCCCCGGTCACCAGCTCGTCGATCGCCCTGGAGGCGGGGTCGACGTCGTGGACGACGACCCTCGTCGGCACCACCGAGGAGTGGGCCGACGTCCGAGCCCGGGAGGTGGCCGAGGGCCGCTTCCTGACCGCCGAGGACGAGGCCACGACCGCCGCCGTGGTCGTGCTGGCCCCCGACACCGCCGAGGAGCTGTTCGGCTCGACCGCGCTGGCCGTGGGCCAGGAGGTCACCGCCAACGGCGTGAGCCTCGAGGTGGTCGGCGTGCTGGCCGCGTCGGGCTCGTCGGACGACTCGAACCAGGACGACCAGGCCCTCGTCCCGCTGTCGACCGCGGCCCAGCGGCTGGTGGGCGGGACCGACCGCGACGCCGTGTCGACGATCTACCTGTCGGCCACCTCGGCCGAGACGCTGACGGCGGCGTACCAGGAGGCCACCGGCATCCTGCTGACCCGCCACGACGTGACCGCCGCCGACGCCGACTTCACCATCGCCGACCAGCGCTCGCTGCTCAGCACCTCCGAGGACGTCGACCGGACCCTGACCGTGCTGCTCGGCGGGATCGCCGGGATCGCCCTCCTGGTCGGCGGGATCGGCGTGATGAACATCATGCTGGTCTCGGTCACCGAGCGGATCCGGGAGATCGGGTTGCGCAAGGCCCTCGGTGCCCGGCCCGCCCTGATCCGGCGCCAGTTCCTGGTCGAGGCCTCGGTGCTCGGCCTGGCCGGCGGGGTGCTCGGGGTGGTCGCCGGGGTGGCCGGCGCCGCCGTCCTGCCCCGGCTGGCCGACACGCCGGTCGTCCTCTCCCTGCCTCCCGCCCTCGCCGCCATCGCCCTGGCCACCGCCATCGCCCTGGTGTTCGGCGTCTACCCCGCCTCGCGGGCCGCCCGACTCGCCCCCATCGACGCCCTCCGCTCGGAGTGACATGACCCACGAACCGACCTTCGACCCTGCAGCTCCCATCGTCCCGCCCGTCCGCCGGCGCGGTCGCCGTCGGCTCGCCGCCGCGGCCGCCGCCGGTTCGCTCGCCGTCGTCGGGGTCGCCGGCCTCGTCGTCGGGGCGTCCGACGGCGGCGGGCCGACGGGCCTCCGCACCGCCGAGGTCGCCGAGCGGGAGGTCGTCGAGACCCTCGCCCTGACCGGCACGGTCACCCCGGTCGACCAGGCCTCGGTCGCCTTCCCGACGACCGGGACGGTCGCCTCGGTGGGGGTGGCGGTGGGGGACCGGGTGGAGGTCGGCCAGGAGCTGGCCACGCTGGCCACCGACGAGCTCGACGCCGCCGTGGTCGCCGCCGAGGAGCAGCTGGCCCTGGCCGAGCTGGCCCTGGAGCAGGCCCTGGCCGGCGAGCCGGTGACCGATGCCCCGAGCGACGGGACGACGAGCGGCTCGCCCGATGGCCGCCAACCGACCGGCCTGGTGCCGATGCTCACCGCCGAGGTCCAGCCGATCGACCCCGACGCCGTCACCGACGAGGAGGTCGCCGCCGCCCAGCAGGCCGTGCTCGACGCCGCCATCGCGGCCGACGACGCCCTGGCCACCGCGGCCGCCTCGCTCGCCCTGGCCACCGACGTGTGCTCGGTGGACGAGCCCGTCGCCGAGGACTGCCGGGCCGCCCTGGACCGGGCCGCCGCCGACCAGCAGGCCGCGTCGGTCGCCCTGGCCGCCCGGGACGCGGCCGCCGACGCCCTCGACGCCCTGCTGGCCCGGCGGGCCAGCGAGGAGCCCGAGCAGCCCGAGCCGACGCCCCCGACGCCCAGCACCGCCCCGGGCCGGACCGAGGCGCCGTCGGCCGACACCCCGTCCGGGGCCGAGACCGGTGCCCCGACGGATGGCGTCGCCGAGGAGCCGGTGACCGAGGAGGCCAGCGCCGAGGAGATGATCGCCCGCCAGTCGGCCGTCGGCGCCGCCGCCGCCCAGGTGGCCGTGGCCCAGCAGGCCCTCGACCAGGCGACGATCGTCAGCCCGCTGGCCGGCACCGTCGTGGCCGTCGGCCTGGCCGCCGGCGACGAGGTCACCGCCGGGTCGACCACGGCGACGGTGACGGTCGTGGGCGACGGCGGCCACCAGGTCACCACGACGGTCGCCGTCGACGACCTGGCCGAGCTGGAGGTGGGCCAGCCGGCCACCGTCGCGGTCGACGGCCTCGCCGACCCGGTCACCGGCGAGGTGGTCGCCGTGGGCCTGACCTCGACCGAGGGCGACAGCGGCCGGGTCTACCCGGTCACGATCGGCCTGCCGGCGTCCGACGGGCTGCGGGCCGGCACCCTCGCCGACCTCTCGATCGCCCTGGCGACCAGCACCGATGCGGTGACGGTGCCGGCCTCGGCGATCGACCTCTCCGGCGCCCGGGCCACGGTCACGGTCGTCGACGACGGGGGCGCCACCAGCACGGTGCCGGTCACCCTCGGCGCCGTCGGAGGCGCCTACGTCGAGGTGACGGGCGTCGAGGTCGGCACCGTCGTGGTGCTGGCCGACCTGTCGGAGCCGCAGCCGTTCACGACGAGAAGTCCTGGATGACCAGGTCGGCGCCGGGGGCGAGCACGACCGTGGCGCCGTCGCCCGAGCCCTGCACCGGCAGCTCGGTCTGCACCGGGTCGAGCCGGCCCATGTTCCAGGCGAACACCAGGGCGTCGAGCAGCTCCATGTGGTTGTCGATGCTCAGCCCGCCGGAGAGGGCCGTGCCGATCTTGGCCAGGTGGAACGGGTTGCGGCTGGAACCGGCCTCCTTGAGCACCTCCCGCAGGAACTGCTGCTGGCGGACGATGCGCTCGAGGTCGGAGCCCGACGTGCCCTGCGGGACGCCGTCGATGACCTCCTGGTACTTCCGGCTGCGCACGAAGGCCAGGGCCTGGGCGCCGTCGAGCTCGTTGGGACCGGCCTGCTGGATGTTGAGCCCGGAGCCCTCGTCGATCGCCGGCGTGGGGAACTCGATGGTGACGCCGCCGAGGGCGTCGACCAGGTCGGCGAAGGCCGTGAAGTTGATCTCGATGTAGCGGTCGATCGGGATGCCGACGCCGTCCTGCACCGTCTTGATCAGGTTGATCGCCCCCTGGTTGTAGGCGGCGTTGATGCGGGCCCGGTCGCCCCCGAGGTCGGGCCGGGCGACCAGCAGGTCGCGGGGGATCGACAGCAGCCGGGCCGGGCCGTCGCCGGTGCGCAGGATCAGGATCGAGTCGGCCCGGTTGCCCTCGGTGCCGTCGCGCTTGTCGGTGCCGATCAGCAGGTAGTTGGTGCCACCGCTCGACCCGGCCAGGACGCTGGAGCCGCCCTCGTCGACGCTGATCCGCTCGATCTCGTCGAACTTGGCGTTGGCGTAGAACCAGCCGAACTCGACCGCCACCAGCAGGGCGACCAGGCCGAGCCCGATCAGGCCCAGCCCGACGCGGATCGGCCCCCGCTTGCGGGTCGGGCGCCCGTCGGGCCGCAGCACCCGGCGCCCGGCCATCAGCGACAGGGACGTGGCCAGCACCAGCCCGGTGGCCAGCCCCAGCACGAACAGGATGACGAGCACCGTCATCGGTCCTGCACCCGGGTGGCCTCGGGATCGGGCGTCCCTCGAGAGGGCGGGGGAGGAGCGCCGCCGCCCTCGCGGTAGACGACGACGGTGTCGCCGATGCCGATGCGGTCGCCGTCCTGGAGCGGCGCCACCCGGCCGTCGGGGATGCGGTGGCCGTTGAGCTCGGTGCCGTTGGCCGAGCCCTGGTCCTCCAGCTCCCAGCCGGGGCGGCCCTTCGACCGGCGGCGCACGACGGCGTGGGCCCGGCTGGCCCGCGAGTCCTTGATCCGCAGGGACTGGTCGGTGCCCCGGCCGAGGGTCACGACGCCCTCGCCCAGGTCGACGCCGTCGGTGCTCCCCTCGACCTGGAGGTGGGCCCCGCCACCGGCCCCGCCGCCCGTCTTGGCCAGGCGCGGCCCGGTGGCGACGGCGGTGGCCTCGGCGGGCGGGGCCGGCCGGGGCGGTGCGGGAGGCGGGGATGCGGATGCGGGCCGGTTGACGCGGATGCCGTGGTCCGGCTGCGCACCGGGCTGCTGCGGCGGGGCCTGGTAGGGCCGGGCCGGCGGGGTCGGGGCGCGCCGGGCGCCACGGTCGGCCACCACGGGTCGGGGCCGGCTGCCGCGCCGGGCCCCGTTGATGCCCACGACCGCCAGGGTCCCGACGGCGAAGCCGGCGAGGAGGACGACGAGGTCGAGCACGGAGCGAGGCTACCGACGGCACCTCCGCCGGTCGTTCACCCCGGCCGGGCCCCCCACCCCGCGGGACCCTCTACCCTCGGAGCCATGGCCGCCGACGACGTCGTCCAGTGGGAGGCCGACGTGGTGCTGTCCGACGGCGGCACCATGCACGTCCGTCCCATCCGCCCCGACGACGGCGAGCGGCTGCTGCGGTTCCACGAGCGCCAGTCGCCCGAGAGCATCTACTTCCGGTACTTCAGCCCTCGGCCCCGGCTGAGCACCACGGACGTCGAGCGCCTGGTCAGCGTGGACGGGGTCGACCGCATGGCCTTCGTCGGGCTGATCAACGACGAGATGGTCGGCGTGGCCCGCTACGACCGCTACCCGGCCCAGACCGTCGCCGAGGTCGCCTTCTTCACCGACGACCTCCACGCCGGGCGGGGCATGGCCACGGTGCTGCTCGAGTACCTGGCCGCGGCGGCCCGGGAGGCGGGCATCACCGGCTTCACCGCCCAGGTCCTGCCGACCAACCGGCGCATGCTGGGCGTGTTCAAGCAGGTCGGCTTCAGCGTCACGACGAAGTTCAGCGACGGGGTGATCGAGGTCGAGTTCCCGATCGAGCCGACCGAGGAGGCCATGGCCAAGATGGCCGAGCGGGCCCAGCGGGCCGAGGCCCAGTCGGTCGCCCGCATCCTCGCCCCCCGCTCGGTGGCGGTGATCGGTGCCTCCCGGCGCCCCGACAGCCTGGGGCAGGCCGTGTTCCGGCGGCTGCTGGCCGGCGAGCTCGACGGCCCCGTCTACCCGGTCAACACCGAGGCCGACGTGGTCGCCAGCGTGCGGGCCCACCCGTCGATCCTCGACGTGCCCGACGAGATCGACCTGGCCGTCGTCGTCGTCCCCGCCGACCAGGTGCCCGAGGTGGTCGAGCAGTGCGGGCGCAAGCGGGTGCAGGGCCTGGTGGTCATCTCCGCCGGCTTCGCCGAGACCGGGACCGACGGGGCGATCCGGGAGCGGGAGCTGGTCGAGCAGGCCCGGCGCCTCGGCATCCGCCTGATCGGGCCCAACACCATGGGGATCATCAACACCGCCCCCGACGTGCGGCTGCTCGCCACCTTCGCCGACGTCAACCCCCGCCCCGGCCGGGTGGCGGTGTCGTCGCAGTCGGGCACGATCGGCGCCGCCCTGCTGCGCCGGCTCGACCAGCTGGGCCTGGGCGTGTCGTCGTTCGTGGCCACCGGCAACAAGGCCGACGTCTCCGGCAACGACCTCCTGCAGTACTGGGAGGCCGACCCGGCCACCGACGTCGTCCTGCTCTACCTGGAGAGCTTCGGCAACCCCCGCAACTTCGCCCGCATCGCCCGCCGGGTCGGGCGGTCCAAGCCGATCGTGGCGGTGAAGGCCGGCAGCGCGCTGTCCGCCCGGGGCCCCGACCGGGGCATCGACGGCGAGGGCGACGGCTTCGCCGGTCCGACCCGCGCCGGCAGCCGGGCCGGGATCCGCAGCGAGGAGGTGTCCGACGCCCTGCTCGCCCAGACCGGCGTGATCCGGGTCGACACCCTCGACCAGCTCTTCGACGTCACCCGGGTGCTGGTCGACCAGCCCCTGCCGCCGGGCCGCCGGGTGGCCGTCCTCTCCAACTTCTGGGGTCCGGCGGTGCTGGCCGCCGACGCCTGCGTGGCCGCCGGGCTGGCCCTGGCCGACGTGCCCGCCGCGCTGGCCGACCGGCTGGAGGGCCAGCTGCTGCCGGGCGCCCGCATCGGCAACCCGTTCGAGCTGACGTCCGACGCCGGTCCCCAGCAGCTGACCGTCGCCGTGGAGGCGCTGCTGGCGGAGCCGGGCGTCGACGCCCTCCTCGTCCTCCACGCCCCGTCGCTCGACGGCGAGGTGGCGCCCATGGCCGCGGCGCTGGGGGCGGCGGCCGCCGGCTCGGACAAGCCGGTCGTGGCGTCGTTCCTCGGCTCGGTGCTGCCCGGCGACCGGCCCGCCGGCGACGTCCCGGTGTTCGTCTTCCCCGAGGCCGCCGCCCACGCCCTGGGCCGGGTGGCCCGGTACGCCGAGTGGTGCGCCCGCCAGACCGGCTCGGTGCCCGCCGTCGAGGGGGTCGACGCGGCCGGCGCCCGGGAGCAGGCCCAGGCCCGGGTGGCCGAGGCCCCGGGCCCCCAGCCGGTCGAGGAGGCCCTCGCCCTGCTCGCCCGGGTCGGGGTGACGCCGGTGCGCCAGGAGGTCGTGCACTCCGTCGATGCCGCCGTCGCCGCCGCCGAGGCGATCGGCTGGCCGGTGGCGCTCAAGGCCGTGCAGGTCGAGCGCCCCTCCCGGACCGAGGCGGGCGGTGTGGCCGTCGACCTTTTCGACGAGGACGACCTGCGCCACTCCTACGGCCGCATGACCGCCATCCACGGCGCCGACATGGTCGTGCAGGAGATGGCGCCCAACGGGGTCGACTGCCGCATCGCCGTCGACCAGCACCCGGTGCTGGGGTCGGTCCTCGGCTTCGGCCCGGCGCTGGCCGGCACCCTGGCCCACCGCATCCTCCCGCTGACCGACGACGACGCCCTCGACCTGGTCGCCCGGGGCCCGCTGGCCGCCGAGCTGGCCGACATCGGCCCGGCCGGCAAGGCCGCCCTGGTCGAGCTGCTGCTGCGGCTCTCGGCCCTGGCCGACGCCGTCCCCGAGCTGGCCCGCCTCCGCATCGGCCCGGTGATCGTCAGCGACGGCCGGGCCGCCGTCACCGACGTCCGCCTGACCCTGGCCCCCTGGGACGTGGCCCCACCCGTCCGCCGCCTCCAGCCCGGGTAGCGTCCGGTCCATGGCGTACGAGGGGATGCCGGCGGGACCACCCACGGACTGGCCGGCCTCGCCACCGGGCGGGCCGGGGCCGTGGGTCCGCCGGGCGACGACCTGGTCGTGCTGCGCCGGCGGCGCTGGCCCTGGGTCGCCGGTGCCGGCGCGGTGGCCGTGCTGGCCGCGGTCGGCGTCGGCGGTGCCCTCCTCCTGTCCGACGACGGCACCGGTGACGACGGCGCCGACGGGGCCTACTGCGCCGCCCTGGCCGAGCCCGCCCGGGTCGACATCCCGATGATCGTCTTCGTCGAGGCCGGGCTCGACGAGGCGGAGGTGGCCCCGGTGCGGACGCTGCTGGAGGAGCGCGACGACATCCTCGAGCTCAGGTACGTGGGCCGGGACGAGGCCTTCGCCGAGGCCCAGGAGCTGTTCGCCGACCGGCCGGCCACGGTGCCGAGGCTCCGGCCGGAGGACGTCCCGACGTCGTTCCGCCTCGTGGCCCGCGACATCGATGCGGCCGAGGCGATCCGGGATCGGGTCGAGGACGAGGACGTCGTCGAGCAGGTCGAGGAGCTGATGTTCGCCGGGGACACCGCCGAGGAGGTGATCCGCTTCCTCGCCCTCCAGGACGACATCGAGGTCGGGATCAACCCCGGCGGCCGCTTCGGCTCGGTGGTGGACCCGGAGCTGGGGGAGCGCCTGCTCGACGCCGTCCCCGATGCCGTGGCCGAGGACCTCGCCACCGTGCTCGGGCCGCTCACCGACGTGGAGGTCGAGACCGACGAGGGCTACGGATCCGCCGCCCTCGCCATCGTCACCGACGCCGAGGCGCGCTGCGAGTAGCCCGGGCGGCTAGTTGCCGTTGACGCTCCAGTGCCAGGCCTCGGACGGGAGGTTGTAGAGGCCGAAGCCGGCGGCGTTGGCGTTGAGCCACTGGTAGCAGCGCGTGCTGCGGGTCGAGCAGTTGGAGAAGTCGATGGCCAGGCCGAGCTCGTGCTGCGAGGAGCCGGGCTTGGCCGTGGGCGGGCTGCACTGCGACGACGGCATCTCGTAGATGGCGTAGTAGCTGGAGCCGCAGTTCTGCTCGCGCAGGGCGATCTGCTGGGCCGGGTCGCGGTAGCCGCCGCCGCTCAGCGACAGGCCGTCGCGGGCCGCCGCGTTGACCAGGGCGGTGACCTGGTCGGCGATCTGGCAGTTGACCGTGATGCCGGCGGCGTTGCAGAGGCTGATGCCGCCGCTGCCGCCACCGACGGGACCGCCGCTGGGCGGGGCCGCCACCGGCCCGGCGACCGGGGCGTCGCCGTCGCCGTCCTCCTGGTAGGCGGCGGCCGCCTCGGCCTCCTCGGCGGCGGCGGCCTGGGCGGCGGCGATCTGCTCGGCCTGGACCAGGCGGGCGGCGTAGGCGGCGGCCTGCTGGAAGATCACCTCGGAGTACTCGTCCTCCTGGCGCTGGAGCTCCAGGCCACGGGCGATCTCGTTGTCGATCCGCTCCTCGAGCTGGTCGGCGAAGCCCTGCTGCTGGGCCTGGGCCTGGGCCAGGCTGTCGATGCGGGCCTGGACCTCGCGGCGCTGGGCCTCGGCCCGCTCGCCGGCGGCGACGGCCTCCCGGCGCTGGACCCGCAGGTCGGCCTGGGCGGCCCGGACCTGGTCGACGAGGTCCTCGTCCTCGGCGGCCCGGCCGTCGAGGATGGCCCGGCGCTTGACCATGTCGGTGGCCGAGTCGGCGTCGAGGATCGAGACCTCGCCACCGTCGGGGGCCGTGTAGAGGTCGACCATCTGGGCCCGGAGACGGTCCTCCAGCTCGGCCACGTGGGCCTCGGCGTCCTCGATGCCCTGCTGGGCCCGGGCCTGGGCCGCCTCGGCCTCCTCGAGCTCGCGCTCGGCGCTGGCCCTGGCGTCCTCCTGGGCCCGGACCTGCTCCTCGAGGTCGGCCAGGGCGGCGACGATCTCGTCCTGGTCGGCGTTGAGGGCATCGACCTGGGCGGCGGACTCGGCCTGCTCCTGGCGGACCCGCTCGCGCTCGCGCTCGGCCTCGGTTTCGGCGCCGGCGGAGTGGGGGAGCAGCAGCGCGCTCACGATCGCGACCATGACGAGGAGGACGATCGACTGGCGGCGCGTGGGCACTGGGCGTTGCTCCGGAGACGGGTGCAGGGTCAGGCGACCGTTCGGACGGTCATGAGACTGTAACAAAGTTCGTCATGGACGCAAGCGCGCCCTGCCGTCGAGGGTGCCACCGCGCCCCGGGCGGGGGGTGGATGGTCGTCTCATCCGTGCGGGTGGTCGTGGTGGTGGTGCGGGTCGTCCAGCAGCAGGACGTTGTCGCCCATGGTGACGAGGCGGCCGCCGTAGGCGTCGCCCAGCCCGACCTCGGTGAGGACCTCGGAGGGCGGGCCGGCGGCCACGACCCGGCCGGCGAGCAGCAGCACCAGGTCGGCCCGGCGGGCGTCGGCCAGGTCGTGGGTCGAGGTGACGACGGTGCGCCCGGCGTCGCGCTCGGCAACGATGGCGGCGTCGATCAGGGTGTGGGAGACGGCGTCGAGGGCGGTGACGGGCTCGTCGAGGAGGACCAGGTCGGCCTCCTGGGCCAGCCCCTGGGCCACGAGGACCCGCTGGCGCTGGCCGCCCGAGAGCTCCGACAGCTGGCGGCGGCGCAGGTCGCCCACCTCCAGGCGATCGAGGGCGGCGTCGACCGCGGCCCGGTCGGCCTTCGTCATGCGACCCAGCACGCCCCGGTGCGGGTAGCGGGCCATGGCCACCGCCTCGGCGACGGTCAGCGGGAGCGAGCGGTCGACCTCGGTGGTCTGGAGCACCAGGCTCACGCCGCCCCGGCGGCGGGCGGCGGGCACGTCCAGGGTCCCCGACCGAGGGGCGAGCAGCCCGGCCATGGCCCGGAGCAGGGAGGACTTGCCCGACCCGTTGGGCCCGATCAGGGCGACCGACCGGCCCTCGGGCAGCACGAAGGTGGCGTCGGACAGGGCGACGCGGGGACCGTGGGCGAGGGTCAGGGCGGTGGCGGTGACGGCGGCGGTCACGGCGGGGGAGCGTACCCGGTTGCGGAATGAGAACCGTTCTCGTTATGGTCGTCCCTCGTGCGCCCCCGCCTGCTGCTCCCCGCCCTCGTCGCCCTCGTCCTCGGCTCGGCCGCCCTGGCCGGGTGCGGCTCCGACGATGCCGCCGCCGACGACGGCCGCCCCACCGTCGTGGTCACGACGAGCATCCTGGGCGACGTGGTCGAGCATCTGGTGGGCGATGCCGCCCACGTCGAGGTGATCATGCCGGCGGGCGTCGACCCCCACGAGGTGCAGGCCTCGGCCCAGCAGGCCAACGCCATGCGCACCGCCGACGTGCTGGTCACCAACGGCGGCGGCTTCGAGGTCGGGCTCGAGCCCACCATCGAGGCGGCCGAGGCCGACGTCGCGACCGTCCACGCCCTCGACTTCGTCGACGTCCTGCCGTTCGGCGAGGGCGAGGCCCACGGCCACGAGCACGAGGGCGAGGAGGAGGGCCACGAGGAGGAGGCCCACGCCGAGGAGGACGAGCACGACCACGGCTCCGACGACCCCCACTTCTTCACCGACCCCGAGCGGATGGCCGACGCCGCCGAGGGCATCGCCGCCTTCCTGGCCGACGAGGTGCCGGCGCTGGCCACCGACGAGGTCGCCGACCGGGCCGCCGCCTACGTCGCCGAGCTGCGGGACCTGGCCGCCGAGGTCGCCGACACCCTCGCCCCCATCCCCGCCGAGCGCCGGGTGATCATCACCAACCACGAGGTGTTCGGGTACTTCGCCGACCGCTTCGACTTCGAGGTCGTCGGTGCGGTCATCCCCGGCGGCGGCACCGGCGCCGAGCCCAGCGCCGGCCAGATCGACGAGCTGGCCCACGTCATCGAGGAGGAGGGGGTGCCCGCCATCTTCGCCGACGCCTCCTCGCCCACCCGGCTGGCCGAGACCCTGGCCGACGAGGTCGGCGGCGACGTCGAGGTCGTCTCGCTGTTCACCGAGTCGCTGGGCGACGAGGGCTCGGGCGCCGAGACCTACGTCGAGATGCTCCGGACGAACGCCGAGCGGATCGCCGAGGCCCTGGCGTGACGCCGATCGACTGGCTCACCACCGCCTTCGAGCCCGAGTTCATGCAGCGGGCCCTGGTGTCGGGCCTGGTCGCCAGCGTGGCCACCGCGGTGGTGGGCACGTGGATCGTGCTGCGGGGCCTGACCTTCCTGGGCGATGCCCTGGCCCACGGGATCATCCCGGGCCTCGCCCTGGCCGTGCTGTGGGGCACCAGCCCGACCGTCGGCGCCCTCGTCTCGGCGCTGGTGATGGGCGGGGCCGTCACCGTCGTGGGGCGGCGCACCCAGGTGCGGGAGGACGTGGGCATCGGTCTGCTGTTCGTCGGCATGCTGGCCCTCGGCATCGTGATCGTGTCCCGCTCGTCCACCTTCACCTCCGACGTCACCTCGCTGCTGTTCGGCGACGTCCTCGGCGTCACCTGGTCCGACATCCGGGGCCAGGCCGTCGGTGCCGTGCTGGTGGTGGGCGTGTCGCTGCTGCTGCACCGCCCCTTCCTCGCCCTGGCCTTCAACCAGGACAAGGCCCGGACCCTCGGCATGCGCCCGGCCCTCGCCCACACCGCCCTGCTCGCCGTGCTGGCCGTCTCGATCGTCGCCAGCTTCGACGCCATCGGCACGCTGCTGGTGTTCGGGCTCCTGATCGGCCCGCCGGCCACCGCCGGGCTGCTCGTGCGCCGGGTGCCGCTGATGATGCTGGTGGCGGTCCTGCTCGGCGCCGTCAGCGTGGTGCTGGGCCTGGCCGTCTCCTTCCACGAGGGGACCGCCGGCGGCGCCACCATCGCCGGCATCGCCGTGGCCCAGTTCTTCCTCGTGCTCGTCGGCCAGGAGCTGGTGGCCCTGGCCCGCCGGAGGGGACGGGCGCCCGCCCCGGCCTGACCCCGCCTGACCCCAATGCGGGGGAGGGGCCAGACCGGCGGGGGGCCGGTGACGAAGGCCACGTACGAGCGGCGGCCACCGGGCCGCGGCGCGACCCACAAGGGGACCCTCGTGGCCACCTCCCTCCGACGACTGCTCACCGGCGCCGCCACCGCGGCGCTGGGGCTCGGGCTCGTCCCCCTCGGCGCGGCGGTGCCGGCCGGGGCGGCGACGGACCAGAGCACCCGCTACATCGCCCGCACGCTCCGGGTCCTCGAGGGCGAGGCCGACCCCGGCACGGTCACCGCCCTGGCCGATCGGCTCGACGCCGGGACGTCGCGGCGCACGATCGTGGCCGAGCGGGTGGACGGCGACGCCCACCGCGAGGCGACCGTCGAGGAGCTCTACGCCGACATCCTCGGCCGGGCGCCGAGCGACGCCGACGTCGCCTACTGGAGCGACCGCATCGGCGCGGTCGGCGAGTACCGGGTGCGGGCCGAGCTGCTGTCGGCCGGCGAGCTGATCGCCGCCGTCGAGGGCGACAAGGGCGCCTTCGTCGAGATCGTCTACGCCTACGGCCTCGACCGTCCCGCCTCGGAGGCCGACGTCGACTACTGGGCGGCGCGCACCGGCGACACCGCCTCGACCCGCTCACGGCTGGCGTGGTGGGTGCTGCGCTCGGCCGAGGGCCGGGGCATCGTCGCCCGCGACCTGTTCGAGGAGGTGCTGGCCCGCACGCCCGGCGCCGCGTCCCGTGCCTACTACGCCGACCGCCTCACCGCGGCCAAGGGCATCGAGGACGTGACGATCACCCTCGCCGCCTCGGCCGAGGCCGTCGCCCAGGCACAGGTGGCCGACACGCTGGTCGTGCTGCTGGAGGGCGACACCGTCGCCGTGGTCGACGCCGAGACCCTGGCCCCGACCGGTGGCGAGGTCGTGTTCCCGACGAGCGGCGCCACCAACCCGCAGAACGGCATCGCCCCGGACACCGATCTGGTCGCCATCGATGTCCGGCCCCACACCCAGGTCCTCTACGGCCTCGGGAGCGACGGCCAGCTCTACTCGCTCAGCACCGCGTCGGCGACGGCGGTCAAGATCGGCGCGCCGATCACGGCGCTGGTCGGCGACGTCGTCGGCTTCGACTTCAACCCGACGGTCGACCGCATCCGCATCTCGACCTCGACCGGCGAGAACCTCCGCGTCAACCCCGACACCGGGGGCGTGGCCGCCACCGACACCCCGCTGGCCTACGGCGCCGGCGACCGCAACGCCGGGGCCACCCCCGAGGTGACCGGCGCGGCCTACACCAACAGCCAGCGCGGCACCCTCGGCACCGCGCTGCCGGCCACGACGGTGCTCTACGACGTCGACGCCGGCACCGACGCCCTCGTCCGGCAGGACCCGCCCAACGACGGCACCCTCGTCACCATCGGCCGCGGCCTCGGCACCGACGTCGAGGGGCCGGCCGGCTTCGACATCTCGCCCGACAGCGGGCGGGCCTGGGCGGTGCTGTCCGATGACCTCGGCTTCGGCAGCTTCCGGATCGACCTCGCCAGCGGCCGGGCGATCCGCCAGTCGGCGGCCTCGTTCGCGGGCGACGTCCTCGGCATCGCCATCGCCCCGACGGCCCCGGCTGCCTCCGGCCAGGGCTGGCTGCTGAGCAGCGACGGCCTCACCGGCACCCACTCGGTCACCGCGGTCGACCTGGCCTCTCCCGGCACCGCCCTGGCCACGCTGACGATCACGGGGGTCGATGCCCTGACGACGCTGAGGGGCCTCGACGTCCGCAGCGCCACCGGGATGCCCTACGTCCTCGGCAGCAACGGCCAGCTGTACGTGCTGGGCGCGCCCAAGGCGGCCACGCCCACGGCGGTCCCGGCCGAGAAGGTGGGCACGCCGCTCGCCGATGCGGTCACGCTGCTCGGCGGGGCCGGTTTCGACTTCAACCCGGCCGTCGACCGCCTGCGCATCCTGATCGGGACGACCAACCTGCGGGTGAACCCGAACACCGGGACCCTGGTCGACGCCGACCCGGCGACCGAGGGCGTCCAGCAGGACGGCACGCTGGCCTACGCCGCCGGTGACGCCAACGAGGGCGAGTCGGTCGACGTGCGGGCCGGGGCCTACACCAACGCCCCCCGGGGTGGCGTGGCCGCCTCGACCCAGCTGTTCGACATCGAGTCCAACGCCGGCGTGCTGGCCCTCCAGGACCCGCCCAACGCCGGCACGTTGGTGACCCGGGGCCCGCTCGGCGCCGACGTCGCCGCCGACGGGGGCTTCGACGTCCAGACCGGCACCGGCACGGCGTTCCTGGTCGGCACGACCACGGGCGCCGTCGAGGTCCGGACCATCGACCTGGCCACCGGCGCCACCACCCTCGTGGGCACCGCGCCGGCGCTCGCCGACCTGGCCGGCTTCGCCACGACCTGACGCCCGGCCCGGGTCGTCATCCGTCCGAACGGGAAGGGGTTCTCGTTCGGACGGATGGCGTACCCAAGGTCTCGTCCTCATCGGTCAGGAGCCGGTGGACCCGGCCCGCCGGAGGGGACGAGGGGTCGTCGCCAGGCCCGGGCGGGGGTGATGGGGCATCGGGTGCCGGGGCGGGTGACGTGCACTTGGCCGTCGGCCTGGAGGGTGACGCGGAAGCCGCCTTCGTGGACGGCGTGGTGGTGGTAGCGGCAGAGGGGGTGGAGGTTGTCGAGGTCGGTGGGGCCGCGTTCGGTCGCCGGGTCGAACTGTTCGATGTGGTGGGCTTCGCACCAGTCCATGGGTGCGTCGCAGCCGGGGAAGGCGCAGTGGCCGGCGTGGCGGAACCGGAGCGCTCGTCGTTGGGCCCGGTTGGCCAACCTGATGGTGTTGCCGGCGTCGAGGACCTCGCCGTCGGCTGAGATGACGAGCCGGTGGACG
>JBQGCF010000128.1:0-5846 GCA_052038315.1 Iamia sp. | reverse complement strand
CGGTCGCGCAGCGGCCCGGTGATGAGACCGGTGCGGGTGGTGGCCCCGACCAGGGTGAAGCGGGGCACGTCGATGCGGATGGTGCGGGCCGCAGGGCCCTTGCCCAGGACGATGTCGACGACGAAGTCCTCCATGGCCGGGTACAGGACCTCCTCGACGGCCCGGGACAGCCGGTGGATCTCGTCGATGAACAGGACGTCGCCGTCGGCCAGCTGGCTGAGGATGGCGGCCAGGTCGCCGGCCCGCTCCAGCGCCGGCCCCGACGTCACGTGCAGGCCGGCCTCCACCTCCGTGGCCACGATCCCCGCCAGGGTGGTCTTGCCGAGGCCTGGGGGGCCGGCGAAGAGGAGGTGGTCGGCGGCCTGGCCCCGGCGGCGGGCGGCCTCCAGGATGATGTGCAGGTGCTCCTTGAGCTCGGCCTGGCCGACGAAGTCGTCGAGCCGCCGGGGTCGCAGCCCGGCCTCGGCCGCGTCCTCGCCGTCGAGCGGCCCGGCGGCCAGGATCGGCTCGTCGCCGCCGCCGGCCCAGCCGTCGGACCCGAGGTCGATCTCGTCGCGGGGCATCAGCGCACCCTCATCGGCGGGCCACCATGCGCCTCAGGGCCTCGCTGACCAGGGCGGACACGTCGTCGCCCTCGGGCAGGTCCCGGGTGGCCTCGGCCACCTCCTCCGGGGTGTAGCCGAGGGCGAACAGGGCGTCGCGCACATCGCCGCGCACCGATCCGCTCGACCCGGCGGCCGCCGCCGGACCGGCCGCCGAGGCGGCCACGGTGACGTCGCCGGGCGGCAGCTCCAGCCGGCTCTTGAGCTCGACCAGCAGCCGGGCCGCGGTCTTCTTGCCCACGCCGGGGACGAGGCACAGGGCCGACACGTCGTCGTCGGCCAGGACCCGGCGCAGGGCCAGCGGCTCGTGGACCGAGAGGATGGCCAGGGCGAGGGCCGGGCCGACGCCGTGGGCCGAGATCAGGGCCTCGAAGGTGGCCCGCTCGTCGCGGGTGGCGAAGCCGTACAGGACCTGGGCGTCCTCCCGGACGTGGTGGTGGGTCCACACCCGGACCTCGGCCCCGATGTCGCCCAGCAGGGCGGCGGTGGCCGGGCCGGCCTGGACCCGGTAGCCCACGCCCCCGACCTCGACCAGCAGCTCGCCGTCGGGGGTGCGCTCGAGCAGGAGCCCCCGCAGCGATCCGATCATCCCGGGCATGGCGTCTCCTTCGTCGTGATCATCGAGCCCCGGCCGCAGCGGCCCGGCGCAGGGGCGAGTGGGCCAGGTGGCAGAGGGCCAGGGCGGCGGCGTCGGCGGCGTCGGCCGGCTCCGGGACCCGGGCCAGGCCGAGGAGGGTCTGCACCATCCGTCCGACCTGGTCCTTGTCGGCCCGGCCGTCACCGGCCCCGGCCTGCTTGACCTGGGTGGGGGTGTACTGGACGACCTCGGCGCCGGAGGCGTGGGCGGCGGCCATGGCCAGCCCGCTGGCCTGGCCGACGGCCATGGCCGAGCGCACGTTGACCTGGAAGAACACCTGCTCGACGGCCACCACGGCGGGTCGGGTCTCCTCCAGGAGGGCGACCAGCTCGGCGTGGAGCTCGGCCAGCCGGGCCGGCAGCGGGTCCTGCGGGTCGGTGCGGATGACGCCGATCGCCCGGGCCCGGGCGCCGCCGCCGAGGCCACGACCGCCGCGCCCGCCGGCCTCGACGCAGGCGTAGCCGCAGCGCGACAACCCGGGATCGATGCCGAGGACGAACATGGGTTCGGAGCCTAGGCGCTGGCCCCCGCCCCGCCGGCGATGCCGTTCAGGCGCAGACGCCGATCCCGTAGGCCGTGTAGGCGTCGGTCAGGGCGTCGACCCGGGCCCGGTTGTCGGTCTCGAAGCTCACCCGCTCGGCGTAGTCGACGAACCCGCCCCGGTCGATCACCGCCTGGGCGCTGCCGACCAGCTCGGCGTGGAGGTCGAGGAAGCGGGCGACGACGGCTTCGTCTCCCGGGGGCGGGGTGAGCTCGCGCAGACGGCGGAGCTGATCGGCCAGCACGTCGACCACGTGCTGCAGGAACTGGAGGACGTCCTCCGACGACCGCAGCGCGTCGACCACCCCGGCCCGGTTGCCGTCGTCGACCGCCTGGCAGATGGCGGTGGCGGCGGCGACGTACTCGGCCCGGGCGACGGCGACCGGGTCGGGGGCGGCCGTCGTGCCGGGGATCACCGCCGCCGAGTCCAGCTCCCCGGCGGGCCGGGGCGGCTGCGTGGTCGTGGTCGAGGTCCGGGCCGCCTCCTCGGCGGCCTCCTCGGCCTCGGCCTCGGCGACCCAGTCGGGCTCGGTCGGCCCCTCGGCCCGCAGCACGTTCCAGCCGACCGCAGCGGTCACGACCAGCAGCACGGCCGTCACGATCACCCAGGTCCCCGTCCTCATCGCCCCGTCCCCCCGTCGCCCGTCCGGATCAGACGCACGAGCCGAGCCCGTACTCGACCAGGGCGGTGTCGGCCTCGACCTCCAGGGCCTCGAGCTCGCCCTGGGCCATCAGCAGGGGCGTGACGTCGAACATGGTGATCTGGCCGACCAGCTCCTCCATCCGGTCGAGGAGGGCGTCCTGCTTGGCCATGATGTCGGCCACGGTCGCCTCGTCCCCGGGCGGCGGGGGGATGGCGCGGAGCCGCTCGACCATGGCCTGCCCGGCGAGCAGCGCCGCGTCCATCAGCTCCACCGCGGCGACCGGGTCGGTGGGGACCTCCAGGTCCGCCCCCACCCTCCGGCCGGTCTCCTCGCACATCTGGTTGGCCTCGGCCACGTACTCCCAGCGGACGGCCATCGGGTCGACCGGTCCGGTCGACCCCGTGTCCCCCACCGCCGAGAGGTCGACGCCCTTGGGCGTGGCCGCCTCGTCCTCGCCGCCACCGAGGCCGCACCCCGCCAGGAGGGCCGACAGCCCGACCGTCACCGCCACCGTGAACCTCGTCCCGCGCCTCATCCGGGCCCTGATCGGACGTCCGGAGCCGACCTTGAGTGGGTCATCCGGCTCATGAACCCGCACGTCGGGGCCGATGGGGGGCGGGATGGCCCCGCTCGACACCACCCCCCCGCCCGTCCCCGGCGCCGCCGAGCCCGTCGTCGCCCTGGAGGGCGTGGGCCGACGCTTCGCCCGGGTCGAGGCCCTCCGCGACCTCAGCCTCCGGGTCGACCCGGGGACGATCACGGTCCTCCTCGGCCCCAACGGTGCCGGCAAGACGACCGCCATCCGGGTGATCACCGGCGCCCTCGGCGTCCACTCCGGGACGGTGCGGGTGTTCGGCCTCGACCCCGACCACCGGCGCGAGGGCCAGGAGGTCCGGCGCCGCTGCGGCGTCGTGTCGGCCAAGCCCGCCCTCTACGACCGGCTCTCGGGCTTCGACAACCTCCGCTACGCGGCCGAGCTCTACGGGCTGGGCTGGACCGAATCGACCAAGGAGAAGGTCGTCGAGGCGGCGACCCGCTTCGGCATCCAGGGCAGCCTCGAGACGCAGGTCGGTGCCTACTCGACGGGGATGAAGACCCGGCTGGCCCTGGCTCGCTCGGTCCTCCACCAGCCCGACCTCCTGCTGTTCGACGAGCCCACGTCGGGCCTCGACCCCGAGTCGAGCCAGGCCGTGCTGGGGCTGATCGAGGACATGGCCGCCGACGGCACCACCGTCATCATGTGCACCCACCTGCTGCTGGAGGCCGAGGGGCTGGCCGAGCAGGTCGTGGTCATGGAGGGCGGCACCGACCTCGCCGCCGGCCGGCCCGACGACCTCATGCGCCGCTTCTGGCCCGACGACACCGTCCGCCTCGGCGTCGAGGAGCCGGCCATGCTCGAGGGGCTGGGCACGCTGCCCGGCGTCCGGGCCGTGGCCACCGTCGACGGCGACCCCGGCCAGGTCGACGTGGCCCTCGACCACCTCGGTCGCATCCCCGACCTGGTCCTCGCCCTCACCACCCGGGGGGCCCGGCTGACCAAGGTCGCCCCCCACGAGCGCTCGCTCGAGGAGCTCTACTTCGCCGTCCGGCGCCCCCACCTGCCGGACGTCCCCCAGATCGAGGGTGGCGGGCGTGCCCATGCGGCCCCGCTGCCCGACGCCCTGTCGCACGAGGCCCCGCCCGCCCGTGCGCTCGACGACGAGGCCCCCGCCTCGGAGGAGGCCCCCGTCCGATGAACTGGCAGCGCGTGCGCATCGTCGTGCGGACCGAGCTCAAGCAGCTCGCCCAGGCCAAGGACTTCTGGTTCCCGATGGTGATCCTCGGCAGCCTGTTCTTCGTCGTGGTCCCCACGGTCCTGTTCCTGACGATCACCCAGATCGGCGACGTCCAGGTCGTCGACAAGGTCTCCAAGGCCATCGACGTGCTGCCCCAGTCGACCCAGCGGGCGATCCCCCAGGAGGCGTCCCCCGCCGGCCGCACCTCCTACGCCCTGGCCGTGTTCCTGCTGGCGCCGGTGGCGATCGTCGTGCCCCTCACCATCTCCACCGCCGTCGGCGCCGCCTCGCTGGTCGGCGAGCGGGAGCGGGGCACCGGCGAGTTCCTGGCCCACTCCCCCGCCGCCGCCCGGGAGATCTACCTGGGCAAGGTCATCGCCTCGATCATCCCCGGCTACCTGACGACCTTCGTCGGCTTCGGCGCCTACTCCCTGATCGTCAACCTGCTCGTCGGCCCCGAGGTCGGCGGCTGGTTCTTCCCGACCGGCCAGTGGTGGGTCATGGTGCTGTGGGTCCTCCCGCCGTTCCTGGCCATCACGCTCTCGATCGTGCTGCGCCTCTCGTCCCGGGTGAAGTCCACCGCCGCCGCCCAGCAGGCCTCGGGCCTGGTGACGCTGCCGCTGATCGGCATCGCCTACGGCCAGGCCACCGGCTCCCTGTTCGGCGCCGCCACCCTCGGAGCCTTCATGGGCCTGATCGCCTGGGGCTTCGCCGCCGTCTCCCTGACGAGGGGCATGCAGACCGTCCAGCGCTCCCGCTTGTTGGGCGTCGCCGACGGCATCTAGTCCCCGCCCGCCGCGACTCGGATGGTGCCAGGCACCATCCGAGTCGGTCAGGCCGACATGGCGGCGACGGCGGCGACGATGTCCTCGGTGGGCTGGAAGTGGAGACCGGCGACGGCGCGGTGGATCCAGCCGATCGTGCCGTCGGGGGCGACGACGAAGACGGACCGGCGGTAGAAGCCGAGCGGGCCGACGATGCCGTAGCGGAGGCCGACGGCCTTGTCCTCGTCGGCGAGCAGCGGGAAGGCGAAGCCGCCGTTCTCGGCCGCGAACTCCCGGTGCGAGGCGACGGACTGCGGGCTCATGGCCAGCACCTGGGCCCCGACGTCGGCGAAGGCGGCGATCTCGTCGGTGTAGGTGACGAGCTGGGCGGTGCAGACCGGCGTCCCGTCCCCCGGGTAGAAGACCAGGACGATCGGCTGGCCCCGCAGCTCGGAGAGCGTCCAGGTCCGCTCCGTGCCCATGTCGATGCCCGGGAGGGTGAAGTCGGGGGCGGTGTCGCCCACCTTCAGGCCCGTCACGAGGGGGGCCTGGTTCATCAGACCTCCAGGGCTGCGAAGACGTCGTCGCTGATGTCGAAGTTGGCGTGGACCGCCTGGACGTCGTCGTTGTCCTCGAGGGCGTCGATCAGGTTGAGGACCGACTTGGCGGCGCCGGCGTCCTCGAGCGGCACCAGGTTGGCGGCCACCATGATCAGGTCCGACGAGTCGACGGCGAAGCCGTTCCCCTCGAGGGCCGTGCGCACGGCGTGGAGGTCCGAGGGCGGGGTGGTGATGCGCCAGGCCTCGCCGTCATCGGCGATGTCCTCGGCGCCGGCGTCGAGGGCGGCCATCATCAGCTCGTCCTCGTCGGCCTTCCGGTCGACC
>JBQGCF010000127.1:0-32845 GCA_052038315.1 Iamia sp. | reverse complement strand
GTTCCTGGTCCACGCCGCCCAGCGCCACCCCGGCACGGTGCCCCGGGTGCGGGCCCCGCCCGGCCGGCCGTGGGTCGGGCGGCCCGACCCGGGGCGGCCGGCGGTCGAGCGCAACGCCGTCGAGGAGGCCATCGCCCGGGCCGTGGCGTCAGCCTGAGCCATCTCCGGCCCGGCGCCAGGGAAGCCCGGCGGGGGCGGAGAAGTCCCCGCCATGGCCCTCTCCGTGCTGCTGACCCTGCCCCGCCAACGTCGTCGCCGCCGGGCCGGCCTCCTGGCCGCCGCCGTGCTGGCCGCCACCGTCGGGGCCGTGGGCAGCGGCGCCGCCCTCCCCGCCGCCGGCGCCCCCACCGTCGCCCGGGTGTCCGACACCCTCGCCGAGCAGCTGGCCGGGGCCCGGGCCCTGGTGCCGCTCCCCGTGATGGTCCACGGCACCGACGTCGCCACCGCCCGGACCGCGGCCCGCAGCAGCGGGATGACCGTCCTGACCTCGTTCGACCAGATCGGCGTGGTGGTCGCGGCCGGCACGCCGGCCCAGATCCAGGCCGTGCGGGGCAAGGCCGGCGTCACCTACGTCGAGGGCGACCAGCCCATCTCCTTCTCGCTCGCCACCTCGGGCCAGGCGACCCGGGGCGACGAGGCCATCGCCGCCGGCGTCCCCGGCTCGCCCGGCACCCCGCTCGACGGGTCGGGGGTCAGCGTCGCCGTGATCGACTCCGGCGTCGACGGCACCCACCCCTTCTTCCAGGACGCCGAGGGATCGGCCGTCGTCCGCAACCTCAAGGGCCTGTGCGCCTTCGGGACGCTCGTCCCCATCCCGGCCAGCGCCTGCTTCGCCGACCTGACCCTCCTCAACGACACCGACACCCTCTCGGTCGGCGGCCACGGCACCCACGTCGCCGGGATCGTCGCCGGCCGCCCGGTCACCACGACCGGCGCCGACCCCCGCCGGCTCGACGGCGCCGCCCCCGGCGCCTCGATCGTGTCCCTCTCGGTGGGCGCCGGGCTCAACATCCTGGGCGCCGACGCGGCCCTCAACTGGGTGCTCGAGAACCACGCCGCCCCGTGCGGCGCCGGCGTGAGCACCGCGGTGTGCCCGCCGATCAGGGTCACCAACAACTCCTACGGCCCCTCGGGCGGCGGGGCCTGCGACCCCGAGAGCGCCACCGTGAAGCTCCAGCGGGCGCTGGCCGCCGAGGGCGTCGTCACCGTGTGGGCGGCGGGCAACGACGGCGGCGACGGCAGCGAGTCGCTGTCCAACCCGCCCGGGCAGGCCCCGACGCCCGGGATCCTCTCGGGGGCCTCCGACGACGCCGGCGGCACCGGCACCCGTGACGGCGTCGTGTCCGACTTCTCGTCCCGGGGCTCGGCCACCGACCCGTCGACCTGGCCGGACATCTCCGCCCCCGGCACCGACATCGAGTCCGCCTGCCGGCCCTACCTGGTGATCTGCTCGACCGGCCTGGCGCCCGTCAACGGCCCCGGCCCGCTCGACATCGGCACCTTCAACACCATCTCGGGGACCTCGATGGCGGCGCCCCACATCGCCGGCATCGTCGCCCAGCTCTTCCAGGCCGACCCGACCGCCACCCCGGCCGAGATCGAGGCCGCCCTCACCGGCACCGCCCACCGGTTCACCGACGGCTCCGCCTACGTCGGCGGCACCTCCTACGACAAGGGCCACGGCCTGGTCGACGTCCCCGCCGCCGTCGCCGCCCTCTAGCCCTCAGACCCCCACGACCTCCAGGGGGACGCCGCGACGGTCGGCGGCCTCCTGGAGGGTCGGGTTGTGGTCCGCGGCGGACAGGTGGATCGTCGCCCCGAGGTGCTCGGCGGCGGCCAGCGCCTCGAGCGACAGCAGGTTCAGGCGGATGCCGTCGGCGAGGAGACGGGCCATCGGGCCGGCCAGGTCGCGCAGCGAGACCAGGACGATCTCGTCCGGCAGGCGGGTGGCCGCCTCGATGACCCTCGCAGCAACCGTCTCGTCCAGGCCACCGAGTCGGTGCGACAGGGCACCGGCGACCGGCGACGCCAGCAGGGCACGGCTGAGCCGGTGGTACCAGAGCCCCGTCGTCGCCAGGGGCCCGGGCACCGGCCCCTCGTCGTCCTCGGCGAGGAGCGTCGCCAGGAGGAGGTGATCGTCGAGCAGGGCCGTCACGCCAGGTCGGGATCGTCCTCGGCGACGGCTCGGGCCAGGGCGGCGTACCCCCCGGCCTCGGCGACGGCATCCTGCACGAGGCCCTGGAGCCCACCCCGACCGGCCGGCACGACCAGGAGGGCGTCACCCAGGTCGGCGATCTCGACGATGCCCCCGTCGCTGAGGTCCCAGCGGTGGCGGGCCTCTGCGGGCAGGGCCATCTGGCCCCGGTGCGAGACGCGGAACTCGGTGCTGGTCACGGCCCGAGGGTACAAAGCGGACGGGGTGACCGACAAGGCGTCTCACCCGTCGGGGGGGTTGACCTGGGGGTTTAGGTTGCATCGGTGGACGAGGAGCGCGCGCTGGCGGAGGACCGGGTCCCGGACGACGTCATCGCCCTCGTCGCTGCGGACCGGAGCTGGCCCGAGCGGTTCGCCTCCGCCGCCGCCACCCTGCGGCGGATCCTCCCCGAGGCCCTGCTGGTCGAGCACGTCGGCTCGACGGCGGTCCCGGGGCTGCTGTCGAAGGACACCGTCGACGTGCTGGTCGTGATCGACGACCTCGGCCTCGTGAAGGAGCGAGCGCCGGCCCTGGCCGTGGCCGGCTTCGACCTGCGCCTGGGCGCCCACGTCAGCCGGTCCGACCACCTCTTCCTGCGGCGGGTCGTCGGCCACCACCGCACCCACCACGTCCACGTCGTGCCGCCGTCGTCGCCCGAGGTCAGCGACTACCTCGTCTTCCGCGACTACCTGCGGGCCCACCCGGGCGCCGCCGACGTCTACGGCGAGGCCAAGGTCCGGCTGGCCGAGGAGAGCGGGGACGACCGCATGGCCTACGTCCGGGCCAAGCCGGCGGTGGTCGGCCCGCTGCTGGCCGACGCCCGGGCCTGGGCCGCCGCCTCCGGCCGGTAGTCCCGGGCCGCGGCGACGAGCCGGTCGAGGACCAGGCGGACCGCCGGGTGGCGGTCGCCGCCCCGCCGGCTGACCGCCTCGAGGGTGCGGGTGAGGGGCTCGGCCGGGGCGAGCAGGCGGACGCCGGCCGGGAGGTGGCGGACCGTGAGCTCGGGGACCAGCCCCACGCCGATGCCGGCGGCCACCAGCTCGAGCTGGACGGCGAAGTCGGTGGCCCGGGCGACCACGTCGGGCACGAAGCCGGCCAGGGCGCAGGCCCGCTGGGTCATGTCGGCGCAGCGGGTGCCGGTCCGGGCGGCGACGAAGGGCTCGTCGCGGAGGTCGGCCAGGGCGACCTCGTCGCCGGTCGCCATCGGGTGGGTGGCCGGCACCGCCACCCACACCGGGTCGACGATCAGCGGCTCGACGGCGAAGGTCGGGTCGAGGGGCTTGGGCTCGATGGCGTAGGCGTGGACGACGGCGATGTCGACGTCGCGCCGGTGCAGCGCCGGAATGCTCTCCTCGGCCTCCATCTCGACCAGGTCGAGGCGCACGTGGGCGGCCTCGTCGCGCAGCGCGCTCCAGGCGGCGGGGACGATGGCGGCGCTGGCCGAGGGGATGCACGCCAGGGTGACCCGCCCGCTGACCTCGTCGCGCAGGGCGGCCAGATCGCCCTCGGCCGCGTCGAGCTGGGCGAAGAGGACCTCGGCGTGGGCGAGCAGGACCTCGGCGGCGGGGGTCAGGACCAGGGTGCGGCCGTCGCGCTCGGTCAGGGTCACGCCGACCTCCCGCTCCAGGGCGGCCAGCTGCTGGGACACCGCCGGGCCCGAGTAGCCGAGGACCGCGGCCGCCGCGGTCACGGTGCCGTGGGTGGCCACGGCGTGGAGGGTGCGAAGCCGGCGGGCGTCGATCATGAAGGACACCTTATGGATTCGTCGTAGAACGTGTGATGGACGTTTGCGGTCAGCCGTCGCAGACTGGGGCGGTGCTCGACCGTGACGCTCTCGACCGCAGGGCCGCCACCGGTCTCGCCGTCACCGTCGTGACCTGGGCCAGCGCCTTCCCGGCCATCCGGGTCGCGGTCGAGGACCTGGGCGCCGCCGGGCTCAGCGTCGCCCGCCTGGTCGTCGCTACCGTCGCCCTCCTGGCCGTCGCCCCCCGGATCGGCGTCCGGCTCCCGGCGGTGCGCGACCTCCCCCTGATCACGCTGTGCGGGGCGACGGGCATGACCGCCTACCAGCTCCTGCTCAACGCCGGCGAGGAGGTCGTCCCGGCGGGCACGGCGAGCCTGCTGATCGCCACCGCGCCGATCTACAGCGTCGTGATCGCCGGGCTGGTCCTGGGCGAGCGGCCCACTCGGCGCCAGCTGGGCGGGGGCGCCGTCGCCTTCGCCGGGGTGGTCGTCATCGCCGCCAGCCAGGGCCACGTCGAGCTCCGCACCGGTGCCCTGCTGGTGCTGGCCGCGGCCGTGGTCCAGGGCACCTACCACGCCGTGCACAAGCCCCTGCTCGGCCGGTACACCGGCTTCGAGGTCACCTGCTACGCCATGGCCGCGGGCACGATCCTCGTCCTGCCGTGGTCCGGCGCCCTCGTCGACCGGCTGCCCGAGGCCGACGGCGGCGCCATCGCCGCCGCCGTCTTCCTGGGCGTGGTGCCCTCGGCGATCGGCTTCGTCACGTGGGCCGACGCCGTCGGGCGGGTGCCGATGACGACGGCGGCGTCGACCCTCTACCTCGTGCCGGTGGTCGCCATCGCCGTGGCCTGGGCCTGGCTGGGCGAGGTGCCCCAGGGCATCGACCTGGTCGGCGGGGCCATCGCCGTCGGTGGCGTCGTCTGGGCCAACCGCCGCCGCCCCCCGTCGGTCCGTCCGGCCGGTCCCGTCGATCGGGGGCTTGACCTGGAGCGCGCTCCAGCAGGTGGGATGGGTCCATGACCGCTTCCCCCACCCCTCTCGGCCGCCGCACCCTCGGCAGCGCCGACCCCCTCACCGTCTCGACCCTCGGCCTCGGCTGCATGGGGATGTCCGAGTTCTACGGCACCGCCGACGAGCAGCAGGGCCTGGACACCATCCACCGGGCCCTCGACCTGGGCGTCACCTTCCTCGACACCGCCGACATGTACGGCCCGTTCACCAACGAGCGGCTCGTGGGCCGGGCCATCGCCGGCCGCCGCGACGAGGTCGAGCTGGCCACCAAGTTCGGCAACGAGCGGGCCGAGGAGGGCGCCTTCCTCGGCGTCAACGGCCGGCCCGAGTACGTCCGCTCCGCCTGCGACGCCTCGCTCGAGCGCCTCGGCGTCGACCACATCGACCTCTACTACCAGCACCGCGTCGACCCGAACGTCCCGATCGAGGAGACGGTCGGGGCCATGGCCGAGCTGGTCACCGCGGGCAAGGTGCGCCACCTCGGGCTGTCCGAGGCGTCGGCCGAGACGATCCGCCGGGCCCACGCCGTCCACCCGATCACCGCCCTGCAGAGCGAGTACTCGCTGTTCACCCGGGACCTGGAGGACGAGATCCTCCCCACGATCCGCGAGCTGGGCATCGGCCTGGTGCCGTACTCGCCGCTGGGCCGTGGCCTGCTGACCGGGGCGATCACCGCCGAGGGCGACCTCGCCGGGGGCGACTCCCGCCGCTCCGGCTACTTCCCCCGCTTCCAGGGCGAGGCCCTCGACGCCAACCTGGCCCTGGTCGAGGCCGTCCGGGGCCTCGCCGCCGAGAAGGGGGTGACGCCGGGGCAGATGGCGCTGGCCTGGGTGCTGGCCCAGGGCGACGACGTCGTCCCCATCCCGGGCACCAAGCGCATCGGCTACCTGGAGGAGAACGTCGGGGCCGCGTCGGTCGAGCTCACCGCCGCCGAGGTCGCCGCCCTCACCGACGCCGTGCCCCGCGAGGCCGTGGTCGGCGACCGGTACGGCGACATGTCGACCATCGATCGGTAGCGTCGCGGGCGTCATGTCCGTCCAGCTGAACCACACGATCGTCTACGCCACCGACGCCCACGCCTCGGCCACCTACCTCGCCGAGATGCTCGACCGCCCGTCCCCCGAGCGGGCCGGCCCCTTCTGGCAGGTCGACCTGGACAACGGGGTCTCGCTCGACTTCGCCTCGGCCGCCGCCGAGGAGGTCGAGACGCTGCCCAACCTCCACCTCGCCTTCCTGGTGAGCGAGGACCAGTTCGACGCCACCTACGGCCGCATCACCGACCGGGGCATCAGGCACTGGGCCGACCCGATGCAGCGCGGCGTCGACGTGATCAACACCAACGACGGTGGCCGGGGCGTCTACTGGCAGGACCCCGACGGCCACTTCCTCGAGATCCTCACCGTCCCCTACGGCGGCTGGAAGTCGTAGGTCCCACCGGTCGCCGCCCCGACCACCATGGCGGGGTGGAGGTGCGGAGGTTGGGCCCGGGCGACGAGGACGCCCTGCGCGCCGTGCGACTGGCCGCCCTCGCCACCGACCCGGCCGCCTTCGGGTCGACCCTGGCCCGGGAGGAGGGCTTCGGGCCCGCCGACTGGGCCCGCCGGGTCGGACCCCCGGCCACGACCTTCGTGGTCGGCGATCCGCCGGTCGCCATGGCGTGGGCCGTGCCCGACGCCGCCGATCCGGATCTCGTGCACCTGTTCGGCATGTGGGTCGCCCCGGCGGCCCGGGGTGCGGGCTCGGCCGATGCGCTCGTGGGCGCGGTGGTCGCCGAGGCCGGGGCGACAGGGGCGACGCAGGTCGAGCTGACCGTGGTCGAGGGGAACGAGCGGGCCGAGCGCCTCTACGCCCGGCACGGCTTCCGGCGCACCGGCGCCGTCGAGCGTCGTGATCGCGACGGCCTGGTCGAGGCGACCATGGTCCTCGACCTGTCGCTGTCCTAGACCGGGGCTTCGAGGGGGAGCTTCGGGGTCCGGGCGGGGGGGAGGGAGGTGCGGAGGTCGTCGAGGAGGTCGTCGCGGACGGCGGCGAGGGCCGGGTCGTCCCAGCGGTTGACCCGCTGGAGGGGGTCGTCGGCCAGGTCGTAGAGCTCGCCCTCGGTGCCGTCGTGGACCGTGCCGGCGCCGTAGGCGGTGCAGACCAGGCCGTCGCGGGTGATCGTCCGGAGGTGGACGGCGACGCCCAGCAGCTCGCTGTCCCAGGTGGTCAGGGCCCGCTCGTGGCCCCGGACCTCCGCGTCGGCGTCGTCGACGGGGAGCGAGCGGCCCTCCATCCACGGCTCGGCGTCGAGACCGGCGATCGTGCAGAAGGTCGGGGCCAGGTCGACCAGGCCGACGGGCTTGGTGACCACCGACGGGGCGACGGCGGCGGCCGGGGCGGGTCGCCAGATCAGCGGCAGCCGCATCAGCCCGTCGACGTGGTACGGCCCCTTGAACAGCAGGCCGAAGTCGCCCTGGAGCTCGCCGTGGTCGGTGGTGACGACGACGTCGACGTCGTCGGCCCAGCCCCGCGCCGCGATGGCGGCCAGGACCCGCCCGATCGCCTCGTCGATCAGCTCGACCTCGATGGCGTTCATGGCGTTGACCTCGCGCACCTGGTCGGCGGTGAGCGTGGCCGGGACCCAGTGGGTGGGCGCCTCGTAGTTGGAGACGAGGGCGCCGTCGTACCAGAGCCGCCAGTGCCGGGGCTTGGCGTCGAGCAGCGCCTCCCGCTCGGCCGCCGTCTCCGGGTAGCCGGCGGGGAGGGGCACGTCGCGCCAGTCGATCCGGCCCTTCTCGGCGGCCGGCGGGTCCCACGGGTGGTGCGGGTCCGGGAAGCTCATCCAGGCGAACCAGTCGTCGTCGGCATCGAGCCCGTCGAGCCAGGCGATCGTCCGATCGGCCACCCAGTCGGTGTGGTACCACTCCCGCGCCACCGGGTTGTCCTTCACCTGCGGCGCACCGGTGTCGCCGCCGCCCTCGCCGTTGACCTCCAGGTCCCGGTCGAGCACGGGGTAGAAGCCGCCCAGCGCCTCCGGGTGGTTGCCCTGCATCCAGCGGGCGTAGTGGAGCCCGCCCATGGGCGAGTGGGTGGCCAGCTCCATGTGGTCGAAGCCGCGGTGCGGGCCGACGCTGCCGTCGTGCCACGGCCCGGCGACGGTGTGGACGCCGGCATCGGCCAGGCCGTTCTCGGGGAACCGGCCGAAGGGGTCGAGGAAGGGCTCGAAGTGGGGCTTGCCCACCAGCGCGGTGCGGTAGCCGGCCCGGTGGAGGGTGGCGGCGACCGAGGGGGCGTCCTGCGGGAGGGCCACGCCGTTCATCCACACGCCGTGGGTGGCCGGGTGCTGGCCGGTGAGCATGGTCGAGCGCGACGGCATGCACACGACCGACTGGGGCACGGCCCGCTCGTAGCGGATGCCCTGGGCGGCGAGGGCGTCGACGACCGGCGTGGAGCCGACCACCGCGCCGTTGCACCCGAAGGTGTCGTAGCGCTGCTGGTCGGTGGTGACGAACAGGATCTTGCGACCCATCAGGTTGCTCCTTGACCGATGGCGTCGAGGGCCGGGCCCGCGCCGGCCTCGAGCTGCTGCTTGAGCGAGGCGAGGGCGCCCGCCATGACCCCGCCGAGGACGATGGCCATGGTGGCCGGGTCGGCGTCGCTGGCGTAGGTGACGAGGCAGCGGTCGTCGTCGAGCGGGAGGACGTCGACGCTGGCCAGGTGCTCCTTGAAGAAGCCACCGGTGATCCGGTACTGGAAGCGGCGCTGGAGGGGATCGTTGGTGACGATCTCCTCGTCGAGGCTGAGCCCGACGCCGGTGGTGACGGTGCGGACCGTCGGCGTCTTCATCACGACCTGCTGCAGCCCGGGGAACCAGGTGGCGAGGACGTCGGCCCGGGTGACGACGGCCCACACCGCGTCGGCGGGGGCGGCGATCTCGGCGTGGCGGCGGACGCTCGCCCGCATCAGGCGGGGCCCATCAGGCCGGGTGCGGTGCGTCGGCCAGCAGCCGGCGCAGGGCGAGGGCCATGGCCGCGGCCGTCTCGGGCGCGCCCAGGCCCTGGTCCTTGCGCATCAGGTCGTGCGACTCCCACGAGCACAGGACGTCGGCCGCCGCGACCAGGCTGCGGCGCTCCTCGGCCGAACGACCGGCGAGGGCGGGCTCGAGGGCCTCCTCGACGTGCTCGCGCATGATCTCGCGGACGCGGGCCAGGCCCTCGGCCACCACCGGCTGCATGGCGGCGCGGAAGCGGGCGACCCGGCCGACCTCGCCCATCCCCTCGAGCAGGCGGATGCGGGCGGCGACGAAGGCCTCGATGCGCTCGTCGATCGTCGCCTCGTCCGCCAGGTCGAGGGCGAGCAGCGGCATCAGGTGCTCGGCCTGGCGGGCCACCGCGGCGAAGGCGAGGTCGTCGACGTCGGCGAAGTAGCGGAACAGCGAGCGGGCCGAGACGCCGGCGCGCGCCGCGATGTCGTCGGCCGAGGGCATCAGCACGCCCTCGCGGTAGAGGTCGAGCAGGGCGGTCACCACCGCCTCGCGGTTGCGCTCGCGCCGGGCGGTGCGCCCGTCCCCGGCGCCCCCCAGGGCTTCGGCATCGGTCACGATCGCACGCTACCCTTCTGTCACTTCGAGTGACAAGAGGTGGGGTGTTGAGCGCAGAGCCGTTGAGCGCAGAGGCATGGTCCGATCCTGCCGTGGGGGAGTGGGCGGCGCGTGCCGCGACCATGATTGTCGACGGCGAGGAGGTCGCCGTGTGGGATGTGCGGCCCGCCGGCGAGGAGCGCCACGAGCCGCTGCTCGTCGTCCACGGCTTCCCGACGTCCTCGTTCGACTACGCCCACCTCGTCGACCGGCTGGCCCGGCACCGCCGCGTGGTGCTGTTCGACATGCTCGGCTTCGGGCTCTCGGCCAAGCCCGACCGGCGCTACACGATGGCCCTCCAGGCCGACGTGGCCCAGGCGGTCGTGGCCGGCCTGGGCCTCGACCGGCTCGCCCTGCTGACCCACGACATGGGCGACACCGTCGGCGGCGAGCTGCTGGCCCGCTCGCTCGAGGGGGCGTGGGCGGTCGAGGTGACCCGGCGGGTCGTCACCAACGGCAGCATCTACATCGCCATGGCCAACCTGACCGACGGCCAGCTCGCCCTGCTCTCCCAGCCCGACGCCCCGCTGCCGGCCGGCGTCGGCCCCGAGCTGATGGCGGCCAGCCTGGTGGCCACCCTCGCCCCCGGCCACCGGGACGTGTCGATGGCGGGCCACGGCGAGCTCGTCTGCCACCGCGGCGGCGACGCCATGCTCACCCGCACGATCCGCTACATCGAGGAGCGGCGGGCCGACGAGCGCCGCTTCACCGGCGCCATCGAGGCGCACCCCTCGCCCCTCCACGTGGCGTGGGGGCCCGAGGACCCGATCGCGGTGGCCGGGATGGCCGAGCGGCTGGTGGCGGCCCGGACCGACGCCACGCTGGCGTGGATCGACGGCGCCGGCCACTACCCGATGGTCGAGGACCCCGAGGCCTTCCTCGGCGCGGTGGTGCCGTTCCTGGAAGGTTGACCTGCCACCTGGAAGGCTGAACGGCCATGACGACCCTGCACGACTTCTCGGCCACCTCGATCACGGGCGACGAGGTCGACCTCTCGGCCTACGCCGGCAAGGTCGTGCTGGTCGTCAACACGGCGTCGAAGTGCGGCCTCACCCCGCAGTACGAGGGGCTGGAGGAGCTCCACCAGGCCTACGCCGACCAGGGGCTGGTGATCCTGGGGTTCCCGTGCGACCAGTTCCTCCACCAGGAGCCCGGCGACGAGGCCGAGATCCAGGAGTTCTGCCAGGTCAACTACGGCGTCAGCTTCCCGATGATGGCCAAGATCGACGTCAACGGGTCCGGCGCCCACCCGCTCTACCAGTGGCTCAAGGCCGAGAAGGGCGGGAAGGTCATGTCGCGGATCAAGTGGAACTTCACCAAGTTCCTGGTGGGCCGGGACGGGGCGGTGCTGGCCCGCTACGCCCCGACGACCAAGCCGGCCGAGCTGACGGGCGACATCGAGAAGGCCCTGAAGGGCTAGCGCCGGTCAGAGGTCGCGGATGCGGCTGGCGACCCAGCCCAGCCCGGCCAGGGCGACCAGGAAGAGGAGGATCCCGACGGGTCCCCCGACGACCTGGACCAGGTAGCGGAACGCGAAGGCGGCCCACAGGAGCAGCCCGAAGCCGCGCACGGCGAGGCGGGCGGCGCCGATGCCCTCCCGCTCCTCCCCGGTCGTCTCCGGCGCGGCCGGGTCGTCGAGCCCGATCCCGCCCAGCGCCTTCGGCAGCCGGGCCTCGACCCGCCCGCCCTCGACCGCCGACGTGGCCGGGGCCGCGGCCGGCGCGGCGACCGGAGCAGGCGGTGCGGTGACCGGAGCGACCGGTGCGGCCGGTGTGGCCGAGGGTGCCGGTGCGGTCGGCGTCGCCGGCTCGGGGGTGGCCGGGAGGGGCTGGCCGGCGAGGGCCATCGGGAGGCGGGGCTCGACGCGAGGGCGATCCGGCTCCTCGGCCGGGACCGCAGGCGTCGTCGTCGGGGCCGCGGCCGGGGTCCCCTGCTTGCGCCCGATGGCGGCACCGAGGCGACCACCGATGCTGCTCGGCGTGGCCTCGGCGGCGGCGGCCCGCTCGGTCCGGGCGGCGCGCACGGCGGCCAGCACGGTGTGGGCCTCGGGCTCGCCGGGGGCCAGGTCGACCGCGGTGACCGCGGCGGCCTCGGCCCGGTCGGGCTCGATGGCCATGGCCGCCCGGGCGACGAGGGCGTGGGCGGCCCACGAGGTCGGGTCGCAGTCGACGGCGGCGTCGGCCGCGGCCAGCGCGACGGTCGGCTCGCCGGCGACGGCCAGGCAGCGGGCCAGCAGCAGGCGGACCTGGAGGTCGCCGGGGCGCGCCGCCACCAGGTCGGGCAGCAGCGCCAGGGCCCCGGCGCTGTCGCCGGTGGCGTGGAGCTGGGCGGCGGCGGCCAGGGCCTGGCCGTGCTCGTCTGATCGGGGCCCGTCGGCCACGCGTCCTCCCGGGGTCTCAGCGCTCGGGACCCATCGGCCGCGGCCCGGGGGACCTGAGGGACCGATCGGTAACGTCGCGGCCCGTGGCCCGGCGGACGCTGATCGAGGTGGCGGCGCCCGCCCGGCTGGGGACCTCGTTCCGCTGGCTGTGGGGCCAGTCGCTGCTCGACAACCTGGCCGACGGCATCCTGCTCGCCGCCGCCCCGCTCCTGATCGCCTCGCTGACCGACGACCCCTTCCCGGTCGCCATGGCCGTCTTCCTCCAGCGGCTGCCGTGGCTGCTGTTCAGCATCCTGGCCGGGACGGTGGTCGACCGGGTCGATCGCCGGCGGCTGTCGGTCGTCGTCGGGCTCGTCCGGGCCGTCATCGTCGCCGGGCTGGCGGCCACCATCGCCGCCGACGGGCTCACCGTCGCCGCCGTCTACGTCGCCACCTTCCTCCTCGGCACGGCCGAGACGCTGGCCGACAACGCGGCCAGCACGCTCGTCGCCGACACCGTGCCCCGGGCCGAGCTGGGCATCGCCAACGCCCGGCTGGTCGGGTCGCTCCTCGTCACCAACCAGCTCGTGGGCCCGCCGGTCGGCGCCCTGCTGTTCGGGCTGGGGCGGGTCGAGCCGTTCGTGGCCTACGTGGTGTGCATGACGGCCGGCGCCCTGCTCGTCAGCCGGGTCCGCCTGCCGCCCGGCGACGGGACCCACGAGCGCCGGGCCGTCCGCCACGAGGTCGCCGAGGGGCTGCGCTGGCTGTGGCACCACGCCCCGGTGCGGACGCTCGCCCTGACGATCACCGCCTTCAACATCACGTGGGGCGCGTCGATCGCCGTCCAGGTGCTCTACGCCCAGGAGCGGCTCGGGGTCGGCGACCTCGGGTTCGGCCTCCTCCTCTCGGCCAGCGCCGTCGGCGGGGTGGTGGGGGCGGGGATCTACGGCCGGCTGGAGGCCCGCTTCGCCCTGGGCTCGCTGATGCGGGTCGGCCTGGTCGTCGAGACCCTGACCCACCTCTCCCTCGCCCTCCTCCGCTCGCCGTGGCTGGCCGGCGCGGTGTGGTTCGCCTTCGGCGTCCACGCCGCCGTGTGGGGCACGACGTCGACCACCGTCCGCCACCGGGCGGTGCCCAGCCGGCTCCAGGGCCGGGTGGGGAGCGTGTACCAGCTCGGCTCGCTGGGGGCGATCGCCATCGGCTCGATCCTGGGCGGCGTGCTGGCCGACCTGGGCGGCGTCACCGCCCCGTACTGGTTCGCCTTCGCCGGCTCCGCCGTCCTCGTCGTCGTCCTCTGGAACCAGCTCCCCCTCATCGCCCACGCCGCAAACCTGGACGATCAACATCCTGGATAGTAAGCATCCGGGTTGTGAGGATGAGCGACGGGGTCGAGTGGGCGCTGCACTGCTGCTCCCTGCTAGCGGCGCTGCCGCCGGGGGAGGCGCTGCCGGCGGCCCGGCTGGCCGAGTACCACGGCGTGCCGCCGGCCTACCTGGCCAAGCACCTGCAGGCCCTGACCACGGCCGGCGTGACCGCATCGGTGCCCGGCCCCAAGGGCGGCTTCCGGCTGGCCCGGCCGGCGGACGCCATCACCGTGCTCGACGTCGTCCTGGCCGTCGACGGAGACGACACCGCCTTCCGCTGCTCGGAGATCCGCCAGCGGGGCCCGGCGGTCAGCGACGACCCGGCCGCCTACCGCAGCGCCTGCCACATCGCCCGGACCATGTGGCAGGCCGAGGAGGCATGGCGCGACGCGCTGCGGGCCACGACCATCGCCGACCTCTTCACCGAGGTCGTCACCACCGTCCCCCGCGACGTGCTGGTGAAGGGGGCGGAGTGGATCCAGGACGTCCAGATCAGGAGGCGATCACGATGAAGGTGTTCCTCGCCGGGGGGACGGGTGTCGTCGGCACCCGCGCCCTGCCCGCCCTGGTGGCCGCCGGCCACGAGGTGACCGCCGTGGCCCGCGGCCCCGAGAAGGGGGCGCTGGTCGAACGGCTCGGCGGCACGCCCGTCACCGTCGACCTCTTCGACCCCGCCGCGGTGGCCACCGCGGTGGCCGGTCACGAGGTGGTGGCCAACCTGGCCACCGCCATCCCCCCGCTGTCGCGGTCGGCCCGCAAGAAGGCGTGGGCGACCAACGACCGCATCCGCCGGGAGGGGTCCCGCAACCTGGTCGACGCTGCCCTCGCCGCCGGGGCGAGCCGCTACGTGCAGGAGTCGATCTGCTTCCCGTACCTCGACGCCGGCGATCGCTGGATCGACGAGGACAGCCCGGTGGACCACGAGAGCTGGGGCTTCGGCGGGGCCGGCGAGGCCGAGCGCCAGACGGCCCGGTTCACGGCCGGGTCCGACGGAGCCGGCGTCGTCCTCCGCTTCGCCCAGTTCTACGCCGCCGACTCCGGCCACACGATCACCATGAGCGGGCTCCTGCGACGGCGCATCAACCCCTTCCCGGGCGACCCCGACGGCTACGTGTCGCAGATCCACGCCGAGGACGCCGGCTCGGCCGTGGCCGCCGCCCTCGCCGCCCCGGCCGGGATCTACAACATCGTCGACGACGAGCCCCTGGTCCGCCGGGAGGCGGGGCCGGCCGCCGCCGCGGCGATGGGTCTGAGGCCGCCCCGCACCCTTCCCGGCTGGGTCTGGAAGGCCAGCCCGCCCACGGCCAAGACCGTCATGCGGTCGCTGCGGGTCGGCCACGACCGCTTCACGGCGGCGACGGGGTGGACGCCGCGCCACCCGTCGATCCGCACGGGGTGGCCGGTCGAGGTGGCCGCGTGAGCCGGCTGCAGCGCGTCGCCCTGGTCGTGATCCTCGCCGGCGGGCTGCTCGTCGGGCTGTGGGCCCAGGCCTTCCCCCGGTCGTTCTACGACGACTTCCCCGGCGCCGGCCGGGTGTGGGTGGCGGTCGACGGGCCCTACAACGAGCACCTCGTCCGGGACGTGGGCGGGCTCAACCTGGGCCTGGCCTTCGTCGCCGGCTTCGCCCTGGTGACCGGGTCGGTCCTGGTGGCCCGGGCCGCCGGCGGGGCCGCCCTCCTCTTCGGCGCCCCGCACCTCCTGTACCACGCCACCCACCTCGACCCCTTCGACACCGGTGACGTGGTCGCCCTGCTCGTCAGCCTCACCATGGCCGCCCTCGCCGGGCTCGTGGCCCTCGTCGCCCCGGTGGCCGGGCCCGAACCCGTCGGTACCGTGACGGGGTGAGCCCGGTCGTCGCCCCTGTGCTGTTCGCCTTCGACAACAGCCTGGTGCGCGACCTGGAGGGGCTGTACGTCCCGTGGCAGGGCGACGTGGCGCCGGACCCGCGGCTGGTCGTCCTGAACGAGGGGCTGGCCGCCGAGCTGGGCATCGACGCCGAGGCCCTGCGCAGGCCCGACGGCGTCGCCGTGCTGGCCGGGAGCGTGGCCCCCGAGGGGGCCGAGCCGGTCGCCCTGGCCTACGCCGGCCACCAGTTCGGCGGCTACTCGCCCCGGCTGGGCGACGGGCGGGCGCTGCTGCTCGGCGAGGTGGTCGACACCGCCGGGCGGCGCCGCGACGTCCACCTGAAGGGCTCCGGTCGCACCCCCTTCGCCCGGGGTGGCGACGGCAAGGCGGTGCTCGGGCCGATGCTGCGGGAGTACGTCGTGGCCGAGGCCATGCACGCCCTCGGCATCCCCACCACCCGGTCCCTGGCGGTGGTGGCCACCGGCGAGCAGGTCGCCCGCGAGCGGATGTTGCCCGGCGCCGTGCTCACCCGGGTGGCGGCCAGCCACCTGCGGGTCGGCACCTTCCAGTACGCCGCCTCGATGGCGGACCGCACCGTGCTCCGCCGTCTCGCCGACCACGCCATCGCCCGTCACCACCCGCAGGCCGCCGAGGCCGACGATCCCGTCCTCGCCCTGTTCGAGGCGGTCGTCGCCGCCCAGGCCGACCTGGTCGCCCGGTGGATGCTCGTCGGCTTCGTCCACGGTGTGGTCAACACCGACAACGTCACCATCTCGGGGGAGACGATCGACTACGGCCCCTGCGCCTTCATGGACGCCTACGACCCGGCGACGGTCTTCAGCTCGATCGACCACGGCGGGCGCTACGCCTACGGCCACCAGCCCCGCATCGTGCAGTGGGACCTGGCCCGGCTGGCCGAGGCCCTCCTGCCCCTGCTGGTGCCGGCCGAGCCCGAGCAGGCCGACGTCGACGCCGCCGTGGCCCGCGTGACCGAGGTGCTCGAGGGCTACGACCGGCGCTACGAGCGGGCCTGGTCGCAGGGCATGGCGGCCAAGCTCGGCCTCCCCGCCGGCCGGTCCGACGACGACCTGGTCACCGATCTGCTCCCGCTCCTCCAGGAGCACGCCGTCGACTGGACGACGTGGTTCCGGGCCCTCGCCGCCGACCGCCGGGGCGAGGCCGACGCGGCCCGCGGCCTGGTGCCCGACATCGCCGCCGCCGACGCCTGGCTCGCCCGCTGGCGGGCGCACGAGCCCGACGCCGATGCCATGGACCGGGTCAACCCCGTCCACATCCCCCGCAACCACCTGGTCGAGGAGGCCCTCGACGCCGCCACCGCGGGCGACGACGGCCCGCTGCACCGGTTGGTCGAGGTCCTGGCCCAGCCGTTCACGGCCCTCCCCGGCGGCGAGCGCTACGCCGAGCCGGGCCCGACCGACGGCCCCCGCTACCGCACCTTCTGCGGGACCTGACACGGCGACTGTCACCAAACGGGTGACAGCGACTACCGTTACCGGCCGTTACACCCCGTCCAGTTGTTTGACATGATGTGGCACGATGTCCGGCGGGATGGGGACGTTGACCGCCAGATGGCGTATCATGCTGTTTCTCGCCGGTGCATCGACCGGTGTCGCCCTCGGGCTCGCCCTCTACCTCCCCGATCCGTGCCGGTCGGTCCCACCGCCACCCGGCCTGGAACGGGTGGACGACACATATCGCGACACCTCGGGCCACGTCGCCCTCTGGGTGGACCGCAACGGCCTGGCCTTCGACCGGAGGGCCTGCGCCGACTAGATCGCCCGGGCCCTCCCCGCCGCTCCAACCCCCCGGAGTGCGCCGAGGGGGGCCCGGGCTCCTACCAGTACTCCTCGAAGTGGATGTTCCCCCGCTGGGTGCGGTGGTCGAGGGTGAAGCCCTGCGCGACGAGGAGCTCGACCACGCCGGTGACCTCGGGGTAGGTGGCGACCCCGTCGGCGTCGGTCTCGGGGAGCCCGATCATGGCCGGGTTGCCGCAGAGGAAGACGTGGGTGGTCGCCGGGTCGAGGTCGCCGAGCTCGCCGTCCCGGATCAGGTCCTGGATGTAGCGCTTGGGGACGTCGGGCTCGCGGGTGGGCAGCGGGAGGTAGCGGTAGCCGGCGTAGCGCCGCTCCAGCTCCTCGTGCTGGCTGCGGTAGCCCAGGTCGGCCCACTGGCGCACCGACACGGCCGAGACGATCGGGCCGTGGTGGCCCTTGCGCAGCAGCTCGGTGACCATGGCGTTGTGGGGCGCCTCGCCGGTGCCGGTCGAGAGGAAGATCGCCGTCGACGCCGGGTCGGTCACCGGGGCGAGGGTGTAACGGCCGGCGACCTTCGGCCCGAGGTAGATGCGGTCGCCGGGGCGCTTGAGGGCGAGGCGGGGCGTCAGTCCGGGGACGTTCCCGTCGGTCGGCGGGACGAGCACGATGTAGAACTCGAGCTCGTCGGCCTCGCCGGCCAGGTAGCCGTGCTCGTCGAAGATCGGGTGGGAGATCGAGTACGAGCGGCGGACCATCTTGTCCCAGCGCCCGTCGAGGCCGGGGTCGACGGCGTCGTCGATCCGCTCCTCCCAGAAGCCCAACCCGAGCGAGGCGTACTGGCCGGGCAGGTGCGACACCGAGCCGTGGTCGGGCTTCACCCGCAGCACCCAGAGGTCCGAGTGGGTCGGCTCGAAGTGGGTGATGGTGGCGTTGTAGTGCTCGGCCCGGAGCTCGTCGATGACGCCGGCGTGCTTGCCCCGGCGGGCGAGGGGCGAGGACGGCTCGGGCAGGTCGATCTCGGGGAAGACGGCGGCCAGCAGGTCGCGGGCGATGCGCCAGCTGGGGGCGCTCGGCGCCTGGGTGCCGGCGTCCTCCTCGCCCATGAACCACACCCGGCCCGAGGCGAGGGCGTCGTCGGCCAGCCCGACGTCGGCGGGGCCGAGGGCGCTGCGGCCGGAGGCGAACACGACGTGGTCGAACTGGAGGTCGGGCGTGCGGCGGTCGCCGAAGAAGGCCATCGGGTAGCCGTCGACGTCGCCGATCTGGGTGGGCACCGAGCGGTAGAGGAGGGTGGCCAGCCGCTCCCGCTCGAGCCGGCGGAGGGCCCGGTCGGCGACGGGAGACAGGCGGGTCGGGTCCATGCCCCCGGCGGCGAGGACGACGCCGGCGCCCTGGTCGGCGAGGGCGGCGGTCAGCTCGACGGCGTGGTCGGTGAACCCGACGACGAGGACGTCCTCGTCGGCCGGGTGCTCGGGCAGCGTGTCGACCGTGACCCGGCCGCCGTTCGTGGTGCTCGGCACCGGCGGCGTCCACGCGCCGGCCGGCTGGCGCTGGGCGACGAGCACCGCCCGGGTCCGGTAGGCCTGGCGGGCGGTGCGGACGACCAGGTCGTCGCCGTCGAGCTCGATGGCGGTGACCGTCTCGCCGTAGGCGGCGTCGAGCCCGTTCTCGCCGACGACGCCGGGCAGGGCCATGGCCCGTCCCGGCTCGAGGACCCGGACCCGGTCGAGGCCGGCCCGCCGGGCCGCCACCGCGGTGGACAGGCCACCGGCGTTCCCACCGATCACCACCAGGTCGTCACGGGTCGAGGGCATGGCGGGGAGTCTGCTCCCCGTCCCACCCCGCTGCCCAGCCCGATCAGGTGAGGAGCAGGGTCTTGCCGATGACCCGGCGCGCCTCGATGGCGCGGTGGGCGGCGGCCGCCTCGGCGAGGGGGAGGCGCTGGCCGATCAGCGGGCGGAGCCGGCCGGCCGCCGCCTCGGCCAGCGCCGCGCCCGTCAGCGCCCCCATCTCCTCGGGCGTCGGGCGACCGCTCTCCAGCAGCGTGACCCGACGCGCCTCCGCCTCCTCGGACGTGATCTCGGTGAACGACCCGCTGGCCATGCCGAAGCGCAGGACCCGCCCGCCGGGGCGCAGCCGCTCGAAGGCGGCCCGGCCGACCGCGCCCCCGACGCCGTCGAGGACCGCGTCGACCGGTGCCACCGCATCGGCCCAGCCGTCGACCCGGTGGTCGTGGACCTCGTCGACCCCACGGTCCCGCACCGCGGCCACCTTGTCCGCCCCGCCGGCCGTGCCCACCGGCGTGGCCCCGGACCCCGCCGCCATCTGCACGAGCAGGGCCCCGACCCCGCCCGCCGCGGCCAGCACCAGCACCCGCTCGCCCGGCCGGGCGGCGACCGTCCGGGCGAGGAGGGTGGCGGTCCGCCCGTCGGCCAGCAGGGCGGTGGCGTCCTCCATCGTGACCCCGTCGGGCACGGTGATCAGCCCGGCCTCGGGCACCGCGACCCGCTCGGCGTAGCCCCCGGAGCCGCCCGTCGTGGTGACGACCCGGCGACCGCCGAGCGCCGGCACCGTGCCGCCCACCCCGTTGCCGGGGATCACCGGCGGCGTGGCCGGGAACGGGCCCCGGCCGGCGCGGACCTGGGTCTCGACGAAGGTGACCGAGACGACGTCGACCTCGACCACGACCTCACCGGGTCCCGGCACCGGCTCCGGCGTCTCCCGGGCCACCAGCACCTCCGGGCCACCGATCGCATCCATCCACACGGCGAGCATGCGGGGAGCCCACCACCTCAAGGACGGTCGAAGTCAACTAGAACGTGTTCTCATGTTGACGGGTCAGCGCATCGTGGTGGTCGGGGCGACGGGGCGGGTGGCCAAGCCGCTGAGCATCGCCCTGGCCGAGGCGGGCAACGAGGTGATCGGCGCCGCCCGCTTCACCGACGAGGCGGCTCGCGACGAGCTGTCCGCCGCCGGTGTCGAGTGCGCGGTCATCGACCTCTACCGGGGCGACCTCGACGCCCTCCCGACCGCCGGCGTCGACGTCGTCCTCAACCTCGCTGTGGCCCAGTCCGGCCGCTGGCCGGTCGACCTCCGCATCAACGCCGAGTCGGCCGGCGAGGTGCTGGCCCGGGTCCGGCCCGGCCGCTTCCTCCATTGCTCGACCACCGGCGTCTACGCCCCCAAGGGCCACGACGCCATGGCCGAGACCGACGCCCTGGGCGACAACCACGCGGTGATGATGCCGACCTACTCGATCTCCAAGATCGCAGCCGAGACCGTCGTGCGGACCGTCGCCCGCATCCACGACGTGCCCACCACCATCGCCCGGCTCAACGTCCCCTACGGCGACGGCCACGGCTGGCCCGCCTTCCACCTCCTGATGATGCAGGCCGGCCAGCCCGTCCCCGTCCACCTCGACGGCCCGACCGAGTACACGCCGATCCACGACGTCGACATCCTCCGCACCCTGCCCTTCCTGCTCGACGCCGCCTCGGTGCCGGCGACGATCGTCAACTGGGCCGGCTCCGAGCGGGTGAGCGTCGAGGACTGGTGCACCTACCTCGGCGAGCTGACCGGCCTCACCCCGACCTTCGAGCGGACCGAGCAGTGCCTGGAGAGCGTCGTCGCCGACACGACCCTGCTCGAGTCGATGGCCGGCCCCAGCACCATCGACTGGCGCACCGGCTTCCGCCGCCTCGTCGAGACCTCCTTCCCCGACCTGCTGGCGCGGTAGCCGCCCCGAGCGGTTGTCGCACGCCGGATGTAGGTTCCGCGGATGGACTCCTTCGACGGTCGACTGGCGGTGGTCACGGGCGGTGGCACGGGGATGGGCCGGGAGCTGGTCGTCCAGCTGGCCGCCGCCGGGGCGAGCGTCGCCGCCTGCGACGTCAACCTCGACACCCTCGCCGAGACGGCCGAGCTGGCCGCCAAGGACGCCCCCGACGGGGTGCGGATCACGACCCACCAGTGCGACGTCTCGGACCCGGCGGCCATGGACCGGTTCCGGGACGAGGTGCTGGCCCAGCACGACACCGACCACGTCCACCTCGTGTTCAACAACGCCGGGATCGGCGGGGGCGGCAGCTTCCTGACCGATCCTCGGGAGACCTGGGAGCGGACCTTCGGCGTCTGCTGGGGCGGTGTCTACAACGGCTGCCGGTCGTTCCTGCCCCTGCTGGTCGCCGCCCCCGAGGGCCACCTCGTCAACACCAGCAGCGTCAACGGCTTCTGGGCGTCGCTCGGTGCGGGCATCCCCCACACCGCCTACAGCTCGGCCAAGTTCGCGGTGAAGGGGCTGTCCGAGGCGCTGCTCACCGATCTGCGCATCCACGCGCCGCACGTGAAGGTCTCGGTCGTGATGCCCGGCCACATCGGGACCGACATCGTCCTCAACAGCGGGAAGATCCACGGTGAGGCGGCCGAGGAGCCGATCGACGAGGAGCTGGAGGGGTTCGTCACCGCCATGGGCGAGGCCTTCCGTGACAACGCCCCGATGACCGCGGCCGAGGCCGCCACCGTGATCCTCGACGGGGTGCGGGCCGGCGAGTGGCGCATCCTCGTGGGCGAGGACGCGGTGAAGCTCGACGAGCGGGTGCGGGCCGATCCGTGGACGGTCTACGACCCGGAGGTCGGCGGTCTGGACACGATCGTCCTCGGGGGGAGCTGACCGGCCCCACCGCGAACTCTGTGTGAACGGTGACGTTCGGCCCTGTCGGCTCCCAGGCAGGTCGTCCAGGATGACCCGGCGCCCCTGCACCGGGGCCCCGATCGCAAGGAGATCACCGTGAACCTCGGAGCCCCCGAGCTGGCCATCCTGCTCGTCGTCGTCCTCGTCCTGTTCGGTGGGGCCAAGCTGCCCAAGCTGGCCCGCAGCCTGGGCGAGGCCCGGCGGGAGCTGGAGAACGCCGCCGCCCCGACGCCCGGTCCCGCCACGCCACCGTCGACCGAGGCCTTGTAAGGCGCACCTAACGGCCTCTACCGTCGTCGGCGTGACCGACGCGGCGACCGACCCCCTGACCGGCTACCTCGACGAGTTCGGCGAGGAGCTGCTCGAGCACCTCAACGACGACTTCGCCGCCGCCGTCCTCCAGGTCGGCCGGGGCCTGGGCGGTCGACCGGAGGCGACCGGGTGCCGAGCCACCGGCATCGACGCCACCGGGATCGACGCCGTGGTCACCGACCCCGACGGTGATCACGTCGTCCGCCTCGCCTTCGCCGAGCCGGCCACCGGGCCCGACGACCTGACCGCCCGGCTGCTCGACCTGGTCGCCCGGGCCCAGGAGGCGCTGGGCGAGGACAGCACGCCCGTGGCCGACGACCCGGCGGCCATCCGCACCTTCGTGACGTCGGTGGTGGCGGTCGAGGACGTCCACCCCCACCTGCGCCGGATCACCTTCGGCGGCGGGCTCGACGACTTCGTCCCCAACGGCCCCGACGCCTTCGTCTACGTCCTCCTCCCGCCGCTGGGGCAGACCGAGCTCACCGTCGACGAGACGTTCTCCTGGGAGCGCGACTTCTTCGCCGTCCCCGAGGCCGATCGCCCGACCGGGGCCTACTACACGGTCCGCCGCTGGCACCCGGACACCAAGGAGCTCGACGCCCTCTTCGTCCTCCACGGCGACGAGGGCGCGGCCTCGGCCTGGGCCGGGCGCGCCGCGGTGGGCGATCCGGTCGCCCTCTGGGGCCCCCGCACCTCGTGGGACCCGCCGGCCGGCACCGACCACTTCCTCCTCGTGGCCGACGAGACCGGGCTCCCCGCGGTGGCCGGCGTGCTCGACCTGCTGCCGCCCGAGACGTCGATCCAGGTCGTGGCCGAGGTCGGCACCCTCGACGAGCGCCAGGAGCTGCCCGACCACCCCGGAGCCACGGTCACGTGGGTGACCCGCGACGGGGCCGACGCCGGCACCGCCACCACCCTGCTGGTCGACGCGATCCGCGGCCTGGAGTGGACGGGCGAGCGGCCGTACGTCTTCGGCGGGGGCGAGAGCCGATCGCTCACCAAGGTCCGTCGCTTCGTGCGGGACGAGAAGGGCCTGGCGCGCGACGCGGTGTCGCTGGTGGCCTACTGGCGCCACGCCGCCGACACCGACCCGGCCGACCCCGATGCCTGATGTGCCAATCGCCTAATGTGACCGATTGATGCGTCGCCTCGCCGTCCTCGCCGCCACGCTCGCCCTGGTGGCGGGGTGCTCCTCGTCCGGGGGCGGTGGCGACGACGGGGCTGCGTCCCCGACGACGGAGGCCGTCACCACCACGACGACGGCGCCGGAGGCCGTCTACCCCGGCGAGGAGTGGGAGCGGGCCGACGCCGCCGAGATGGGCTTCGACCCCGCCGCCCTCGACGCGGTGGCCGCCACCGCCGAGGAGATGGCCTCCACCTGCTTCCTCGTCACCCGCAAGGGCCGGATCGTGGGCGAGTGGTACTGGCAGGGCGACGACGCCACCAGCGCCCACGAGGTGTACTCGGTGACCAAGTCGTTCACCTCGACCCTGGTCGGGATGGCCGAGGCCGACGGCGACCTGGCCATCGACGACTCGGCATCGGAGTACGTCGAGGAGTGGCGGGGCACCGATGCCGAGGCGGTCACCATCCGCAACCTGCTCAGCAACGACTCGGGCCGGCAGTGGGACCTCGGCCTCGACTACGTCCAGCTCCCGCAGGCCGCCGATCGCACCCAGTTCGCCATCGACCTCGACCAGCAGTACCCGCCCGGCGAGGCCTGGTCCTACAACAACGCCGCCATCCAGACCCTCGACCGGGTCGTCGCCACCGCCACCGGCGAGGTGATGGCCGACTACGCCGCCGACCGCCTCTTCGCCCCGCTCGGCATGGCCCACACCGAGATGACCCTCGACCCGAGCCACCGCAGCACCAACGCCTTCATGGGCATCCAGTCGACGTGCGAGGACCTGGCCCGCTTCGGCTACCTCTTCCTCCGTGAGGGGGCCTGGGACGGCGAGCAGATCGTCCCGGCGGCGTGGGTCGAGGAGGCCACCGGCGCCCCCTCGCAGGAGCACAACGCCGCCTACGGCTTCCTCTGGTGGCTCAACACCGAGGGCCGCCTGCTCAGCCCGCTCCAGGCGGTGAGCCCCACCGAGGAGCCCGAGGAGGTGATCGGCCAGATCGCCCCCGGCGCTCCCGAGGACATGTACACCGCCCAGGGGTTGGGCGGGCAGATCGTCATGGTCGACCCCGGGTCGGAGACCGTCGTCGTCCGCCTCGGCGGCGGCGGCACCCCCGGCGACCCCAGCTCCGGCTTCGGGGCGGCCGACGCCGCCCGGGTCCTCACCGAGGCCCTCGCCGAGTAGCGCTACGCGAACGGGTCCGGGATCGGCTGGCGGGCCTCGGACCGGACCAGCTCCCGGAGCTCGGCGAGGGTCTCGCTCCGGGTGTAGGTCCGCCCTCGGCGCTCCCCGTGGGCCACGAGGAAGCCGCCGGAGACGAGCGCTCGGAGGTCGCGGCTGGCGGTCTGCTCCGAGATCGGTGCCCCCTCCGCCGAGAGGACCGAGGAGCGGTACGTCGCGTTGCGGAGGCGGAGGCCCACCGCGGCGTCGTACAGCGGCCCGACCATCCGCGCCGGCAGGTCGAGCGCCGCCGCCATCTCCTCCATCTCCGACCACAGCGCCTCGGCCTCGCGGGATCGGCGGAGCGTCGTCCGGACCTGGTGGAAGTGGGCCTGCAGGCAGAAGCGGATCCACGGGCGGGTGTCGCGCTCGGGTTGCCAGGAGCCCGCGGCGGTCTCGGCCAGGGCGTCGTAGTAGCGCTGCGTGTTGCGCCCGAGGTGCTCCTCGATCGAGTTGAACTCGGGAGCCAGCACCCTGTCGCGCGCGATGACCAGGGTCTGCAGCGCCCGGGCCATGCGCCCGTTGCCGTCGCTGAAGGGATGGATCAGGACCAGGTTGAGGTGGGCCATGGCCGCGTCGACCAGAGGGTGGGGACCCGGCTCGCCCAGCGCCTCGACCAGCTCGGCCATCAGGGGTCGCGCCTCGTCGATCGGCGGGCCCTCGTACACGACCTCCCCGTCCTCCCGGCGGATCCAGATCGCCCCGGGCCGGTACATGCCGGGGTTCCTGGCCAGGTCGTACCGCAGCATCATGAAGTGGAGGGATCGCAGCAGGGTCTCGTCGACGACCGGCTGCTCCTCCTGGCGAGCCAGCTGGAGGATGTAGGTCATGGCATCCCGGTACCCCCGAAGGGCCTCGCGGGTCTCGGTCGGGGCGTCGAGCGGTTCCTCGTCCTCGATGGCGGCGACGACGTCGTCCAGGGTCGCGTGGTACCCCTCGATGCTGTTCGAGCCCTGGACGGCGCGGGCCTGGGTCAGCCGGCGCAGCGAACCGGCCCACCGCCGGGGCTCGGCGACCCGCCAGCGCAGCTCGTCCTGGGCCGCGGCGATCCGATCGATCACCTCCAGCTCGTGGTGGTCGAGGGCCGGGGCCCGGAACAGCATGAGGGAATGATAGATACTTTCCATCATCCCTCCGCTGGTCCGATCAGAGGCCGGTCTCCCTGACGGTGAGGCTGAGCCGGCCGGGTGGGAGGTCGAGGCCGACGGGGGTGGTGCCGGGGAGGACCTTGGGGACGCCGTGGAAGATGCGTCGGTTGGTCCCACCGAAGACGAGGAGGTCGCCGCTCTCCAGCCGGACGTCGGTGAACGGCCCGGTGCGGCGGTCGACCCCGGCCAGGCGGAAGGTGCAGGCGTCGCCCAGGCTGATGGTCACGACCGGGGCGTCCGACGGCTCCTCGCCGTCCTGGTGGAGCCCGAGGCGGGCGCCGGGGGCGTAGAGGTTCACGATGGCGGCGTCGGGCGCGTAGGTCCCGGCGCCGGGCATCCCGGTCTCGGTCGCCGCCCGCCGGGCCAGCGCGGCCAGCGAGGCGGGGAGGGGCTTCACCGGGGCGCCGTCGGTGTCGTCGGCGGTGCGGGAGTAGGCGTAGGGCGACCAGTGCCAGCCCAGGCACACCGACTGCACGGTCATCGGGTGGCCGGTCGGCACCCGGGGGTGGCGGAGCCCGGCCGGGGGGAGGGCCCAGCGCCGGAAGTCGGCGACGAGCGCCTGCTGCTCGGCCGGCCCCAGCCACCCGGGGACGTGGACGACGTCGGGCAGGACCTCACGGGCCGGTCCCGGCGCAGCGTGGTCGGGCGCCAGGTCGAGCCCGAGCTGCGTGCCCGACGGGGTCGCCGGCGGCAGGGTCGTGGGCACGCCGCCGCGCCGGCTCGTGCGGGTCGTGGTCGTCGCCGATCCCATGCCGGGTCAACGCTACGGGCGTCCCGGGTGTGAGGTGGGCAGCCGGCAGGCATCGGTCCCGCCGGGGAGCCGGTGGCGGTGCCGGGCCACCAGGGCGTAGGCCGGGCGGGCGATCGGGCCGAGCGGGGGCAGGGCCAGCACGGTGCCCAGCACCCACCACGGCCCGCCGACGGCGCGCAGGGCCCGGGCGACGGCCCGGTGGCCGCCCACGGTCCGGCCGTCGGGGTCGACCCACCACACCTCGGTGAGGACCTGGTCCTGGGTGAGCCCGAGGGCGGCGAGGTCGAGCTCGGCCCACGGGGCGACGGTCGCCCGCCGGCCGGCCCGCCGGGCGACCCACGTCGCCGTGCGGGTGCAGAAGGCGCAGTCGCCGTCGTGGACGAGCAGGCCCTGCGCCTCGACGCCGGGCCGGGCGTACCGGACCGCCCGGGCCTCCCCGCCCCAGTCGGGGAGGAGGACGAGCACGGTGAGGGTCCAGCCCCAGTAGTCGATGCCCAGGGTCGCCCACGTGCCGGTGTGCAGCGCCACCGCGCCGGCGGCGAAGAGCGGTCGCACGCGGGGCAGGACGAGGACGGCGGGGAAGCCCAGCTCGAACCCGAGGGTGAGGACGCCGATGGCCATCGCCAGCCAGCCGTGATCGGCGACCAGCTCCGTCAGCACCGGGACCCCGGGCCGGGAGGTCTGGGCCGACCAGTACATGACGTACCGGACGTTGTCGGAGAACGCCCACGACGGGCCGGTGTGGATCAGCTTGGCGACGCCGGTGAAGCAGTAGGCCAGCGCGGCCACGGCGATCGCCGCGCCGATCGGCCAGCCCACGTTGCGCCGGGGCCCGGTCCCGTTCTCGGGCACCAGCAGCACCGGCACCGCCGCCAGCAGCAGGAGGACGTCGTTGTGCTGGATCTTGCCGCCGCTGGTCTTGACGGCGGTGAGGAACAGGAGGGCCAGCCACGCCAGCGGCAGCGCCCCGGTGGCCACGGCCCCGCCCCACCGGCGCGCCCACGGGCCCGTGGCCCGCACCCCCCAGCCGGACACGGCGACGGCGGCGGCGAGCAGCCCGGCCGCCTGCACGGCGACGAGCACCGGTGCCGGCGGCACGGCGTCGAGCCAGCGCAGCAGGCCGGGGAACCGGGTCTGCGACGCGGGCTGCTCGGCGAGGGCCGCGAAGGAGCCGAAGAGCAGGCGCAGACCCACCACCAGGGCCAGGCCCCGGCGCACGATCCGGTACCGCCGGTCGGAGCCGTCGGCCCACAGCGGCCCGAGCACCCTGGCCGCGGTCATGGGCGGCACCGCACGAGGACCTGGCGGTCGACGATGCGGGGCGGGTCGGCGGCGCGATCGGCGGCCCGCTTCACCACCCGGAGCACCCGCACCTCGGCGACGCCCTCGGCGCCCAGCACCCCGACCGCCGCCGTCGCCCACGAGCGGCACCTCCGGTCCCGCTCGGCGGGGGTCGCGGCCGGGAGGGTCACGGCGAAGGCCCGCCAGTGCCGGTGGCCGCGACCGAGGCGGTCGAAGGGGAGGGGCGAGGTGGTGCCGTCGGTGGCGACGACCTCGACCTGGTAGCCGGCCTGCTCGGAGGCTCGGGGCCGGCTGAACAGCTCCCAGCTGGTCAGGGGCCAGAGCTCGAACCGCACCGGGACCACGAAGGCGACGACCATGGCGCCGAGGAGCAGTCCGGCGACGGGCCCGGCCCACACCGGTGGCCGCACGCCCTGGTCCTCGGTCGCCCGCTCGCCGGGCCCGCCCCCCGTCACGGGGCCGAAAGGTAGCCCCGGATCGGCACCCCGTGTCGGTCGCTCCCTAGAGGCGGTCGCCGACGGTCGCGGCCGACGGCTCGACCGGGGCGCCGGCCCCGGCGGCGGACGCGTCCCGGATGGTCGACCGCATGATGTCCAGGCTGGTCAGCACCAGGTACTGGGCCCAGGCCATGACGCCGAGGAGCTTGGCGCTGTCCTCGACGAAGAGCCCGACGGTCGAGCCCGGCCGGGTCAGCCCGTCGACGAGGAGCGACAGGCCGAAGCCGGTGAGGGCGCCGACGAGGATCACCCAGCGGGTCCGGGCGATGTCGGCGGCGAAGCGGACCAGCCAGGCCACCGCCGGCAGCACGACCAGCAGCTGGCGCAGGGCCTTGGGCACGCCGGTGAAGCGGAGCAGGTCGGCGTGGAGCTGCAGGAGGTCGTCGGCCAGCAGGACGACGCTGACCAGCGCCGCGGCCCGCAGGAACCGGGCCGCGGTGGGCCGGCCGGTCTGGGCTGCGACCCACCCTCCCCCGAGGGCGGTGACCGTGGCGGTGGCCCAGCCCAGCACGCCGAGGTCGCTGAGCACGCCGGTGTACCAGGGCTGGCCGGAGAGGAAGGCGGGGTCGAGGAAGAGCTGCTCGAGGGCGACCGAGCGCTGGGTGCCGGCCACGGCGAGCACCGAGCCCCCCACCACCCACATGGCCAGCAGCGGCGTGAGCGACGGCAGCTGGTCCCGCAGGGCGCGGCGACGACGGCGTTCGGCTGCGGCCATCGCCTCCCATCGGCAGCCACCCGGGGAACAGGAGGTGACGATCACGACGTTCGATCCCAGTGGGAATCAGCGGAGCCGTCCGTAGGTTGTGGCTTGCACTCTGCAAGTCACTCCGACGGAGGACCCCATGGCCAACTCGACGACCCCCCGCACGCTGCCGGTCCTGCCCCTGCCCGAGGGCGTCATCCTCCCGTCGATGGTGGTGACGATCGCGCTCGAGTCCGACGACGCCCAGCGGGCCTTCGCCTCCGCCGACGACGGCGAGATCCTCCTGGTCCCCCGGACCGACGGGCAGCTGGCCACCGTCGGCGCCCTGGCCCGCATCGAGTCGACCGGCACCCTGCCCGGGGGCACCACCGCCCTCGTCGTGCGAGCCACCGGCCGGGCCCGCGTGAGCGCCGGCGTCGTCGGCCCCACGCCCGGGCTGTGGGTCGAGGCCGAGCCGGTGGCCGAGGCGGCCGCCACCGAGGAGGCCCGCCGGCTGGGCGCCGAGCTGCGCGCCACCTACCTGGCCCTGTTCGAGCGGCGGGTCGGCGGTGGCCGCCGGGGCCGCGGTGGCCTCGACGAGGCCCTGGCCGCCGTCCCCGTCGACGATCCCGGTGCCCTCGCCGACCTGGCCGGCTGGTGGCCGGACCTGGCCGACGAGCGCAAGGTCGAGCTGCTGGAGACGGTCGACGTCGAGGAGCGGGTCGCCCTGGTCCTGGCCTGGGCCAAGGAGGCCCTGGCCGAGGTCGAGCTGACGAAGAAGATCAGCGACGACGTCCGGGACGGGATCGACGAACAGCAGCGCGAGATGCTGCTGCGCCGCCAGATGGAGGCGATCCGCAAGGAGCTGGGCGACGACGGCGACGACGAGGACGCGGTCGAGCGCTACCGGGCCCAGATCGACGAGCTGGAGGCCGCGGGCGTGGCCGAGGACGTGGTCCGGGCCCTGCGCAAGGAGCTGGGCCGCTTCGAGCGGATGCCCGAGCAGAACATGGAGCGGGGCTGGATCCAGGGCTGGCTGGACACCGTCCTGGGCCTGCCGTGGACCGAGCGCAGCACCGACACCCTCGACGTCGACGAGGCCCGCAAGGTCCTCGACGCCGACCACACCGGTCTCGACGAGGTCAAGGAGCGGATCGTCGAGATGCTCGCCGTCCGCAAGCTCCGCACCGAGCGGGGGATCGAGGAGACCGGCACGGCCCGCCGCAAGCCGGGCGCCATCGTCGCCCTGGTCGGCCCGCCCGGCGTGGGCAAGACGTCGCTCGGCGAGAGCGTCGCCCGGGCCCTCGGCCGCAGCTTCGTGCGGGTCGCCCTCGGCGGCGTGCGCGACGAGGCCGAGATCCGGGGTCACCGCCGCACCTACGTCGGCGCCCAGCCCGGCCGGCTGGTCAAGGCCATCACCGAGGCCGGCACCATGAACCCGGTCGTCCTGCTCGACGAGGTCGACAAGGTCGGCTCCGACTACCGGGGCGACCCGAGCGCCGCGCTGCTGGAGGTCCTCGACCCGGCCCAGAACCACACGTTCCGGGACCACTACCTGGAGGTCGACCTCGACCTGAGCGACGTGCTCTTCATCGCCACCGCCAACGTCCTCGACACCGTGCCGGGGCCGTTGCTCGACCGGCTCGAGATCATCTCGATCGACGGCTACACCGAGGACGAGAAGGTCGCCATCGCCCGTGACCACCTGCTCGCCCGCCAGCTGAGCACCAACGGCCTGCGGGCCGACGAGGTGGAGCTGACCGACGCCGCCTACCGGGCGATCGTCGCCGGCTACACCCGGGAGGCGGGCGTCCGTGGCCTCGAGCGCCAGCTCGGCAAGGTCCTGCGCAAGGTGGCCGTCCGCATCGCGGGTGGTGCCGAGACGCCGATCGTGGTCGACGAGGGCGACGTCCTCGTCGAGCTGCTCGGCCGGGCCCGCTTCCACGCCGAGGAGGTCGCCGAGCGGACGTCGGTCCCGGGCGTGGCCACCGGCCTGGCGGTCACCGGGGCCGGGGGCGACGTGCTGTTCGTGGAGGCCAGCGCCTCCGACGGCGAGCCGGCCCTGCAGGTCACCGGGCAGCTCGGCGACGTGATGAAGGAGTCGGCCCAGATCGCCCTGTCGTGGGTGCGGGCCCACGCCCAGGCGGTCGACGTCGACGCCGAGTCCCTCGCCCGGCGGTTCCACGTCCACTTCCCGGCCGGTGCCGTGCCCAAGGACGGGCCCAGCGCCGGCATCACCATGACCACGGCGCTGGTCTCGCTGCTCACCGGCCGCACCGTGCGCAACGAGGTGGCCATGACCGGTGAGGTCACGCTGTCCGGCCGGGTGCTCCCGATCGGCGGTGTGAAGCAGAAGGTCCTGGCCGCCCACCGGGCCGGCATCACCGAGGTGATCCTCCCGGCCCGCAACGGCCCGGACCTGGACGACCTGCCCGACGAGGTCCGGGAGGCCATGACCGTCCACCTGGTCGACGACGTCAGCCAGGTCCTCGAGGTCGCCCTCGCGGCCTGAGCCGCCACCCCACCCCGTTCTGTCAGTCCGGGTCCCCCGAGGAGGGGGAGCAGGACTGACAGAACGGTCTCAGACGGAGCCGTCGGTGCCGGTGTCGAGGAGCAGGGCGATGACCTCGGCGTGGAGGGTCGTGCGGATGCGAGCCAGGCCGGGACCGGCCTTGGCCGCCAGCGGGCCGGCCAGGGCCACCGCCTCGGCCACGACCCGGTCCTCGTCGACGAGGGCCGAGACGATGCCGGCGGCCAGCGCCTCGCCGCCCGGGTAGCGCCGGCCGGTGACCATGGCCTCGTGGGCGGTCACCGCCGGCAGCCGGGCCGGGATGAGGGCGTTCATGCCCGGGGTGAAGGGCATTCCGAGGTCGACCTCGGGCAGGCACCACCAGCCCCGGTCGGCCCGCATGACACGGACGTCGTGGGCCAGCGAGAGCATGGCGCCGGCCGCGAAGGTGTGGCCGTTGAGGGCGGCGACGGTGGCGCACGGCAGGCCGAGCACCCGGGCCATCAGGGCCTGGACCCGCCCGACGTAGGAGACCATCTCGGTGGGGTTGGCCGTGATCCAGTCCAGGTCGAGGCCGTTCGACCAGTGCTTGCCGGTGCCGGTCACGACGAGGGCCCGGGGCCCCTCGGTGCTCTCGACCTCGTCGAGGGCGGCGCCCCAGGCGTCGAGCAGGTCGGGCGTCAGCCGGTTCTCCCCGGCGTCCATGCGGAGGACGAAGACGTCTCCGTCGCGGTCGAGGGTGAGGGGTGCGGCGTCGGCCATCCCGGCAGTCTGACCGCTCATGCCGGCGGGGTGAGGGCCGATGGCCCCGCCATGTCGTGGCCCGAGCCCCCGCCCCCCGCCGGTCCGCCCACGGAGTGGCCGTCGCCGTCGGGGTGGCCCGCCCCGCAGGGCCCGCCACCGCCGGCCGGACCGCCGCAGGGGCCGAGGTCGACCACGCGCCTCGCCCTGGGGATCCTCGCCGCCGTGGTCGTGGCCACCGTGGTCGCCGGCCTGGTGATCGTCGGGACCCAGGGGGGCGACGACGACGAGAGCGCCGACGGCGACCGGGCCACGGCCGAGGCGGTGGACGACCCGGTCTTCGAGACCGTCCCCATGCCGGGTGCGCCGTCGACCCTCCCGGCGCCGACCGCGCCGGCGGAGCCCCCGCCGAGCGAGGGCGAGCCGGTCGACCTGAGCGTCGTCCAGCTCGAGGCCGCCCTGCTCGGCCCGCGCGAGGTGCCCGACCTGACCCCGCAGCCCTCCGAGCCGCAGACCTCCGACCGGCTCACGTCGGCCGACATGGTCGTCACCGACGAGTGCCGGGCCCTGCTCGAGGACCACGAGGCCCGGGGGACGCGGCCGAGCTTCGGCGGCGGCCCGACCGCCGCGCCCCGCTACGCGGCCCGCATGTTCGCCGGCCGGGGCATGACCGTCGAGCACGACCTGGCCGACGGCGCCGAGGTCACCCTGGACGAGTACCGCACGCTGCTGACCACCTGCGAGACGATCGAGTGGGACGGCGGCCGGCTCCGCTTCACCGTGCTGGACGAGGCGCCGGTCCTGGGGGACGAGGCCCTGCGGGTCGAGTACGCCTTCGGCGGCTCCGAGAGCATCGTCCAGTGGGTCCTGTGGAGCCGGGACGGGATCATCGCCTCGGTGAACGTCAGCGAGATCGGGAACGGGCCACGGGCCGGCTCGGAGCAGGCCTCGTACCTGCT
>JBQGCF010000126.1:0-35492 GCA_052038315.1 Iamia sp. | reverse complement strand
CCCGCTCGAGGAGACGGCTGTGCAGGTAGAAGACGTCGCCCGGGTAGGCCTCACGGCCCGGCGGGCGGCGCAGCAGCAGCGACACCGAGCGGTAGGCCTCGGCCTGCTTGGAGAGGTCGTCGTAGACGGCCAGGGCGTGCTGCCCGTTCTCCATCCAGTGCTGGCCCATGGCGCAGCCGGCGTAGGGAGCGAGGTACTTGTACGGCGCCGGGTCCGAGGCCGGGCTCACCACCACGACCGTGTAGTCCATGGCGCCGTGGCTCTCGAGCGTGGCCACCGTCTGGGCGACCGTCGAGGCCTTCTGCCCGATGGCCACGTACACGCAGTTCACCCCGAGACCCTTCTGGTTCAGGATCGTGTCGATGGCGACGGTGGTCTTGCCGGTCTTGCGGTCGCCGATGATCAGCTCGCGCTGGCCCCGCCCGATCGGCGTCATGGCGTCGATGGCCTTGATGCCGGTCTGGAGCGGCTCGTGCACCGGCTTGCGGCCGGTGATGCCGGGGGCCTGGACCTCCATGCGGCGGGTGCCGACGTTGGTCAGCGGGCCCTTGCCGTCGACCGGCTCGCCCAGGGTGTTGACGACCCGGCCGAGGAGGCCGTCGCCGCACGGGACCGAGAGGATCTCGCCCGTGGCCCGGACCGACTGGCCCTCGGCGATCTGGTCGACGTCGCCGAGCACGACGGCGCCGATCGACTCCTCGTCGAGGTTCAGCGCCAGCCCGATGGTGCCGTCGGCGAACTCGAGCATCTCGTTCACGGCGCAGTCGGGCAGGCCCTCGACACGGGCGATGCCGTCGCCCACCTCGATGACCCGGCCCACCTGGGCGGCGGCGGTGTCGGGCTGGAAGCCCTCCAGGTTCTTGCGGAGGGCGGCGGTGATGTCGTCGGTGCTGATGGTGAGCTCAGCCATGGGGCTCGCTTCTTCCTTGAAGGGGAGTTCTTCGGGACCTAGAGAGCAGCGCGGAGCTGCTCGAGGCGGCGACGGACCGAGCCGTCGATGACCGTGTCGTCGATCTCGGCGACGATCCCGCCCTGGACGGTGGGATCGACGACGACCTTGACCTCGACGTTCTTGCCGGTGGCCCGGCCGAGGGCCTCGGCCAGGCGGCTCGTCTGCTCGTCGCTCAGGGCGATGGCGGAGCGGACCCGGGCGACCGCCGAGGACCGCGAGGCGGCCCGGAGGGCCACCAGGGCGTCGACGATCTCGGGGAGCTCGCGGGCCCGGCCGTTGCCGACCACCAGACCCACCAGGTTCACGGTGGTCGGCTGGGCCTTGCCGTCCAGCAGGTCGGTGACGACCTGCTGGCGACGGGCGGGCTCGATGTGGGGGTCCGAGAGGGTGTCGAGGAGCTGGTCGTTGCCCTCGAGGATCCGGGCGAACCGGAACAGCTCGTCCTCCACCTCGCCGAGGGTGTCCTCGGCGCTGATCACGGCCAGGAAGGCCGCGGCGTAGGCATCGCTCCTCTCGGCCATCAGCTCTGCGCCCCGACCGAGTCGATGTAGCTGTCGATGAGGGCCCGGTTGGTGGCGTCGTCCAGGTTGCGCTCCACGACCTTCTCGGCGGCGCCGAGGGCGATGGCGGTGATCTCACCGCGCAGCTCGGACAGGGCCTGGGCCTTGGAGGACTCGATCTCGGCGGCGGCGCGGGCGCGCAGCTCGTCGATCTCGGGCTGGATGGCGGCGATGCGCTCGGCCTTGACGGCGTCGGCGTCCTGGCGGGCCTCCTCGAGGATGCGAGCAGCCTCGTTGCGGGCGTCGGCCAGCTGGGCGTGGTACTCCGAGAGGACCTTGTCGGCCTCGGCCTTGGCCTTCTCGGCGCCCTCGATGTCGCCCCGGATCTTCTCGGTCCGGTCGTTCATCGTCTTCTTGATGGCGGGCAGGCCCTTCCAGGCCAGCGCACCGAAGACGACGAAGAAGCCGAAGGCACCCCAGATGATCTCGTTGGTCTCCGGGAGGATCGGGTTGGGAGCCTCCTGGCAGTCGACGTCGATCGAGTTGGCCTTCTCGAGCTCCTCGATGCAGAGGTGGACGGCGTGGTCGAGCTCGTGCTCGCCCTCCTCGCCGCCGGCCGCCCCAGCGGGAGCCGACGTGAGCAGGAAGGCGCCGAGACCCAGGACCACAGCCGCCGCGAGGGCGATGCGTCGGGTCTTGGGCATGATCAGGCCGCCCCGGAGCCCTGGCCGAGGAAGAAGACCACGAAGCCGATGAGGGCGAGGGCCTCCACGAAGGCGATGCCGAGGAACATGGTGGTGCGCACCATGCCGGCCGCCTCGGGCTGGCGGGCCATGGCCTGGACCGACTGGCCGACCAGGTAGCCGATGCCGATGCCCGGGCCGATGGCGCCGAGGCCGTAGCAGATGGCCGCGAGGCCGGTGTTGTCAATCTCTGCGAGGAGCATTGGTTGTCTTTCTCTTTCTGGTGGGTCTTTGAAGGAGAGCGGGGTCTAGTGCTCGTGGCTGACGGCGGAGCCGTAGTAGACGCCGAAGAGCAGGGTGAAGACGTAGGCCTGCAGGAACGAGACCATGACCTCGAAGGCGGTGAAGAAGATCACCGCGAAGGCCGGCAGCGGGAGGATGATCGCGGTGGGCTTGAGGGCCCACAGCCCGGCCGACAGCACGCCGAAGGTGACGAGCAGGATGTGGCCGGCCAGCAGGTTGGCGAAGAGTCGCACCGTGTGGCTGAAGGGCTGCACGAGGAACTTCGAGACGAACTCGATCGGGGCCACGAGCAGGTACAGCGGCTTGGGCACACCCGGGGGGAACATCGTGTGGGTGATGTACTTGAGCTTGTGCTCCTTGATCCCGGCACCGTGGTACAGCACGTAGCTGAGCAGGGCGAGGAACAGCGGGAGGGCGATGCGGGCGCTGGCCGGCATCTGGAAGACCGGGATGACCTCGAAGATGTTCGTGAAGAAGATGAAGAAGAACAGCGACGTCATGAACGGCGCGATCCACCGCTTGTCGGTGTGGCCCATCGTGGGCTCGATCAGCTGGTCCTCGATGAACTCGACCGAGATCTCGGCCAGGTTCTGAGCGCCGGTCGGGATCAGCTGCTTCTTGTTCCCCAGGGTGAAGATCAGCAGCGTGAACAGCACCGCGAAGCCGTAGATCAGGACGATCTTGTTGATCTCCCACCACTGGCCGTCACCGGCCAGACCGGGCCAGTTGACGATGTGGGTGAGCGGCGGGAACTCCAGGGCGAACACTTAACGGGGCTCCTTGGTGGGAATGGGCTTGAGACCGGGGAAGGCGAGCGAGGCCGACACGAACCGGGTCTCCCAGATGAGCAGGCCGAGGTGGCCGATGATCAGGGTGAGGCCGAGGGGCAGGGGCTCGGTCCAGGACTGCTGGCCGGCGAACCAGACGATCGCCGAGATGATGGCCAGCCGGACGACGAAGCCGAAGAGGGCGATGCCCATGACCAGCCCGAGGCTGATGCGGGCGGCCCAGGCCTGCAGCGAGGCGGCCAGGGCGAAGTTGGCCACGACGACGGTGAGGGCCACGGCGACCGAGACCAGGCCGTCGACCTGCCAGCCGAGGAAGCCGATCACCAGGGCGACCGGGGCGGCGTAGGCGCAGTGCTTGGCCAGGTCCCGGATGATCTCGGGCTCGGGGGCCGGGCCGAGGTCGCGGGTGGCGAGGCTCGGCGTGGTGGTCGGCGCGGTCATCGGACGCCCTTCGCCGGCTTGACCGGGATCGGCTGGACCTCGCGGGGCCGGGTGGCGGCGGTGTCGTCGAAGGCCGCCATGTCCTTGTCGTAGCCCAGCTTGATCTTGGCGGCGGTGCCGGCCACGCCGAGGGTGGCCACGGCGATGGTGAAGATCGGGCTGGTGCCGGCGACCCGGTCGATCAGCCACCCGATGAGCCCGAAGACCACCGGCGTCAGGGCCAGGTCGATGCCTCGGCCGAGAGCGTCGGAGAACCCTCGGTTCAGGTCTTGTCGGGTGCGGGAGTCGAACACTCGGGATCCGTTGAGGGGCTCGGTGCGGCAGGGGCGGAGCGCCGCTTGTGAAGCGAAGCGCAAACTACGTGGGTCCCCTCCCCCACTGCAAGTTTCACGCTCCCGCAACGCAGCGGCACCTCCCCACCAGGTAAGGGATCAGAGCGAGAGGGTGCCCGCGGCGGTGCGGTGGGCGGCGACGCCGACGGGCTCGTCCTCGGTGATCAGGGCGATGACGTCGTCGTCGGTGCTGGTGGCCCAGGCCCGGTCGCGGTCCGGGGTGCGGGTGGCGAGGTAGGCCATCTCGGGCTTGCCGTCGCGGTCGTGCATGACGGTGGCGCCCTCGATCCGGACGGCGCCCTCGTGGTCGGCGACCAGCTCGACCGAGCCGACGTCGTCGACCTCGGCCTGGCAGTCCCGGTGCACGAAGCGGCCCCGGGGCGGCGGGGTGGTCGAGTAGACGCCGAAGGCGTGCTTGGTCAGGTAGCCGCCGTTGGCGGTGATCAGCCCGACCGAGCCGGCATCGCCGCGCAGCACCTCGGCCATGGTGGCGATCGAGTGCGACACGTAGTCGTTCCACGGGCCCCCGGCGAAGCTCAGCCCGCCGGTGACGGTGAGCTGCCGGTCGAGCCCGAGGCCGAGCTCGTTGGCCGCCACCTGCACGGCGCTGGGGAAGCAGGAGTACACGTCGACGTGGGCCAGGTCGTCGACCCCGACGCCGGCCAGCTCGAGGGCCTTCTTCCCGGCGATGCCGATGGCCGGCGAGCGGTGGAGCGAGATGCGGTTGCCGACGAACCAGGTGTCGTGGGCGTCGCTGCCGGTCCACGGGAAGACCCAGCGGTCGGTGGGGATGCCCAGGTCACGGGCCCGGCCCACCGACGTCAGGAGCAGGGCGGCGGCCTGCTCGACGCTGTTGTTGGAGTTCATGAGCTTGGGGTACGGGTGGCCGATCATGCGGTTGTCCGGCCCCGTCGTCCGGATCTCCTCGGCGGTCCGGGCGTCCCGGATCCAGGCGTGGGGGTTGTCCGCCGCCACCGCGCTGAACCGGGCCCACAGCTCGGACACGACCCGCTGGTGCTCGGCCTGGTCCCGCCCGCTGGCGGCCCGCACCGCGCTCTCGAAGATCGGGTAGAGCTGGACCGGCAGGAAGATGCCCCGGGCGATCTCGTCGGGGTGGGCCAGCTGCTCCTTGCCGTCGCCCAGCTTCTCGGTGGGCCGGGCGTCGTCGCCCTGCACCGCCCAGCCCAGGTCGGTCCCGGCCTTGCGGGCCGCGCTGCGGGTGCGCCAGGCCTCGGCCCCGCCGATCAGGACGACCTCGGCGGCGCCGCTCTGGATGTCGAGGGCGGCCCGGCTGAGGAGGGTCTGTGGGTAGTTGCCGCCCGGGACGGTGGTCCAGCGGCGGGCCGGCTCGACCCCGAGGTGCCCGGCGACGAGGGCGGCCGGGTCCTGGTAGCGGTGGGAGAGGATGTCGACCACGGCGATGGTGTCGATCCCGCCGAGCAGGCGATCGGCGGCACCCTCGGCCGTGCCCCCGGTGTCGGCGGCGGCGAGGCGGGCGGCCTCGGCGAGCATGGCCACCGGCTCGAGCGGGGCGTCGCCCCGGTCGACCCGCACGTTCAGCTGGCCCACCCCGACCAGGACGGGCAGGCGCGGGTCGAGGTCCGTGGAGGCCGGTGCAGGTGCCATCGTTCGCGCACGTTAGGGAGCGCGCCCTACGATCCGGACATCGACGTCCTCGTGGTCTGCACCGGAAACCAGTGCCGCTCGCCGATGGGCGAGGTCCTCCTCCGCGATCGGCTGGAGCGGGCCGGCGTGGGCGCCCACGTCCACTCCGGCGGGCTGATCAGCGAGGGGGCCCCGGCCTCGGCCCACGGCGTCACCGTCATGGCCAAGCGGGGCCTCGACCTGAAGGCGCACCGCAGCCGGCCGTTCACCCCCGACGACGTGCGCCACGCCGACCTCGTCATCGGCATGGCCCGCGAGCACGTGCGGGAGGCGGTGGTCATGGCCCCGGAGAGCTTCGGTCGCACCTTCACCCTCCGCGAGCTGGCCCGCCGGGCCCGCCAGGCCGGTCCCCGCCGGGTCGGTCCCGACGGCGCCCTCGAGCCGCTCGACGCCTGGCTGACCCGGGTCGGCGCCGGCCGGCGCCCGGCCGACCTGCTCGGCAGCAGCACCGAGGACGACGTGGCCGACCCCATCGGCCTGTCCAAGCGGACCTACGAGCGCACCGCCCAGGAGATCGAGGAGCTGGTCGACACCATCGTCGGCCTCGCCTTCCCGGTCCCCGCCGGGCGGCCATGATCGAGCGCATGCGCATCGCCATCGGCTCCGACCACGCCGGCTTCGCCCTCAAGGCCCACCTCGTCGAGCACCTGCGGGCCGCCGGCCACGAGGTCCTCGACGCCGGCACCGACGGCGAGACGTCGGTCGACTACCCCGCCTTCTGCGCGGCGGTGGCCCGGGCGGTGGCCAGCGGCGCCGTCGACCGGGGGATCGTGATGGGGGGCTCGGGCCAGGGCGAGCAGCTGGCCGCCAACGCCGTCCGGGGCGTGCGGGCCGCCCTGTGCAACGACCTCTACACCGCCCGGATGAGCCGGCTCCACAACGACGCCAACGTCCTGTCGATCGGCGGGCGGGTCGTCGGCACCGGGCTGGCCGAGGAGATCGTCGACCTGTGGCTGGCCACCGCCTTCGAGGGCGACCGCCACACCCGCCGGGTCGAGCAGCTGGCCGAGATCGCTTCGCTCGCGAGCGACCCCGAGGCCCAAGATGACCTGATCGACCGTCTCGCCCCCGGCGCCATCGCCCGGGCGCGGGGCGAGGACCCCACCTCCTAGACGTCCTCCGACCCCACCCACCACCCTGAAGGTGTCGGCTACGCCGACACAGATCGGATACTGCGATGCCCTGGCCTGCTGACGACGACGCCGAGCTGTTCGGGATCATCGATGCCGAGGTCGAGCGGCAGAACACGACCCTCCAGCTGATCGCCTCGGAGAACTTCACCTCGCCCGCCGTGTTGCGGGCCACCGGCACCGTCCTCACCAACAAGTACAGCGAGGGCTACCCGGGCAAGCGCTACTACGGCGGCAACGAGGTCATCGACCAGGCCGAGGACCTGGCCCGGGAGCGGGCCAAGGACCTCTTCGGGGCCGAGCACGCCAACGTCCAGCCCCACTCCGGCGCCAACGCCAACATGGCCGTCTACCTGGCGATGTTGCAGCCGGGCGACACCGTGCTGGGCCTGCGCCTCGACCAGGGCGGCCACCTCACCCACGGCTCGCCGGTCAACGCCAGCGGCATCCTCTACCGGTTCGTCAGCTACGGCGTGACCCCGTCGGACGAGCGGATCGACTTCGACCAGGTCCGCGACCTGGCCAAGGAGCACCGGCCCAAGATCATCGTGGCCGGGGCCACCGCCTACCCCCGGATCATCGACCCGAAGCCGTTCCGGGAGATCGCCGACGAGGTCGGGGCGCTGTTCATGTTCGACGCCGCCCACATCGCCGGGCTGATCGCGGGCGGGGTCCACCCCAACCCGGTCGAGCACGCCGACATCGTCACCTTCACCACCCACAAGACCCTCCGGGGCCCGCGGGGCGGTTGCATCCTGAGCCGGGCCGAGCACGCCGCCGCCATCGACAAGGCCGTGTTCCCGGGTTCGCAGGGCGGCCCCCTCGACCACGTGATCGCGGCCAAGGCGGTCGCCTTCCGCGAGGCCGCCGATCCCTCCTTCCAGGACTACGCCCAGAAGGTCGTGGCCAACGCCGCCGCGCTGGCCGAGCGGCTGGCGTCGCACGGCCTGCGGCTCGTGTCGGGCGGCACCGACAACCACCTGATGCTCGTCGACCTGCGCAGCTTCGACGAGGAGCTGTCGGGCAAGAAGGCCCGCCTCGCCCTCGACCGGGCCGGGATCAGCCTCAACGAGAACACCGTCCCCGACGACCCCCGCCCGCCGTACATCACCAGCGGCCTGCGCATCGGCGCCCCGGCGGTGACGACCCAGGGCATGGGCGTCGAGGACATGGCGACGGTCGGCGACCTGATCCACCGCACCCTGGTGGGCCGGACCGACGAGGCCGAGATCGCCGCCATCCGCGCCGAGGTCCGCGACCTCTGTGCTTCGCACGCGCCATATCCCGAAGCCAGGTCGTAGGCCTGACCGTCTGCTCGGTGACGGGGATGTCGCCGGGCCGTTCCCGCCGAAGCTCGCTGCGCTCGCCGGCTCGGGCTGGCGCCGACCGTCGAGCCTTCGGGGCTGCCGCCCGGCTCACCGGACCCAGGAGCGGACCTCGGTGCCCTCCAGACCGGCGGCGGCGACCATCGCCTCGGCCTTCGACACGTGACCCGGCCCGGACGGGCGGGTGGGCCCGGTTAGCGTGCCGGGCATGAGGCCGACCGCGTTCGCCTACGGCACGGCCTTCGCCATCGCCTTCGGCGTCACGCTCGTGCTGACCCCGCTCTGCGGGTGGCTGGCCAAGCGGGTGGGTGCCATCGACGACCGCACCGACGACCGCCGGGTGCACGTCGCCCCCACGCCGTACCTGGGCGGGCTGGCCATGTGCGCCGGGATCGTCGTCGGGGTGGTGGCGGCCTCGGGCATGGGGGCCTTCGACGACGTCTTCTCGGGCGATCTGGGCAGCGCCGTCTGGGGCGTCGTCCTCGCCGCCGTGATCGCCTGCGGGGTCGGCACCCTCGACGACGTCCGCGAGGTCTCACCCCCGGCCAAGACCGCCGGCCTGGTGCTGGCCGGCAGCGCCCTCTACTGGACGGGTGCCGCCCTGCTGATCGTGCGCATCCCCTTCGCCGGCACGGTCCTGCTGTCGTGGGACCTGGCCCCGCTGCTCACCGTCATCTGGGTGATGGGCATGGCCAACGCCACCAACTTCATCGACGGGCTCGACGGGCTGGCCGCCGGCATCGTCGCCATCGCCAGCGGGGCGCTGTTCCTCTACTCGTACCGGCTGTCGGACATCGACGTCGGCGTGCTCCTCGAGGACAACCCGGCGCCGCTGATCGCCATCGTCGTGCTCGGCGCCTGCGTCGGCTTCCTGCCGTACAACTTCAACCCGGCCCGGATCTTCATGGGCGACGGGGGCGCCCTCATGCTCGGGGTGGTCATGGCCGGCACGACGACGCTCGTCGGCGGCCAGACCGAGAACCAGTTCAGCGGGTCGGCCTTCTTCCTCTACTTCCCGCTGCTGATCCCCATCGTGGTGATGGGCGCCCCGATCCTCGACACCCTCTGGGCGATCATCCGCCGCACCCGCAAGGGCCTGAGCCCGGCCCACGCCGACAAGAACCACCTGCACCACCGGCTGATGCGGATGGGCCACGGCCACCGCCGCAGCGTGCTGATCCTGTGGACCTGGACCGGCCTGCTGTCGGCCTTCGTGCTGATCCCCGTCTACACCGACCGGGGCAACTCGATCGTCCCGATCGGCATCGCCGCCGCCGGCCTCGTGCTCTACACCTACCTCCACCCCGGCGCCCGCCGGACGCGAGAGGGCGTCTGACGTAACCTGCCGTGATCGCCCCCGCGTCCACGCCGGGGCCACACCGGGAGGGGACCCCCATGACCACCGACACCGATCGTCGCGCCCTGCTCACCGTCGGAGCGCTGGGGGTCGCCGCCGTCGGCGCCTCCGCCCTCCTGCCGTCGGGACCGGCCTCCGCCGTCGCCGTCGGCCCGTGGGAGTACGTCGCTCCGGGCTCGTCGATCCAGACCGCCATCAGCGGGGGCGCCAAGGCCATCCAGCTGGGCGCCGGCACCTACAACATCACCGCCCCCATCACGCCGACCAGGGGGTGCGCCATCCGGGGCGTCGGCCAGAGCACCCGCATCGTCGCCACCGCGGCGATGGACTCGGTGATCGCCATCGGCGCCGGCGGGGCGATCGACGGCGTGTACATCGGCGACCTGGTGTGCGACGCCGCCGGCAACGCCAACTACGGCATCAACCTCAACATCGTCGGCACCAGCGGCAACTACAAGGGCGAGCCCGACGCGGTGTGCCGGCTCGACGACCTGTGGGTCTTCGCACCGGTGCTCGACGGCGTGATCTACCAGGGCTCCGACACGCAGGCCACGATCACCAGCCGGGTCCGGGTCCGCCAGGCCGGCCAGCACGGCTTCAACCTCCTCGCCCCCGACAACGTCTTCATCGCCTGCGAGGCCACCACGGCCAGCTCGGGCGGCCAGCACGGCTTCTACGTCGGTGGGGCGAACTGCCACTTCCACGGCTGCAAGGCCTGGTACTGCCGGGGCTACGGCTGGCACATCAAGGGCACCCGCAACAGCTTCGTGGGCTGCGAGTCGCAGGACACCAAGCTCCACGGCTGGTACATCGAGTACGCCAAGAACACCTTCACCGGCTGCATCGCCGACACCGCGGCGATGTACGACGTGGGCGGCACGGCCGGCAACAGCGACGGCTTCTACATCGTGCCCGGCACCCAGATGACGATGACCGGGTGCCTGGCCTTCGACCGGAAGCCGGGTGGCAACCCGGCCCTCCAGCGCTACGGCTTCAACCTGCCCGCGGCCCTCGACACCGCCGGCCTCTTCACCGGCAACACCGGGTGGGACAACGCCACCGCGACGGTGAACCTGCGGCCCTAGTCGGTGGCCTGGTCGGAGGCCTCGGTGGCGACGCTGAGGACGACGGCGCCGAACACGATCAGCGTGGTGGCGACGGTGTGGACGAGGTCGTCCCGGCCGACGTCGAGGGCACCGATCAGGATGAGGATCGCCCCGGCGGCCATGAAGGCCACCCCGACGCGCGTGCCGCTGAGCATCGGGGGAAGGTCTAGCCGAAGAAGCGACCGCTGGCGCGCGCCAGCTCGTCGAGGTGCTGGCGGATGGCGCCGTCCCAGTCGAAGGGCTCGTGGGTCGGGCCCGACAGGGTGCTGGTGCGGTCGCGGGAGGCGAGCAGGCCCCGGCGCTCGAGCTCGATCACGACCCGGGTCTGGTGCGGGTCGGTGACGAAGGTGAGCTCGGCCTCGGGGATCTTGCCGTGGCCCCGGAACTCGACCTCGTTGTAGAAGCCGAGCGACGAGCCGGCGACCGAGCCCCGCTCCAGGTCGGCGCTCATCAGGCTGAAGCCGACCCGCTCCATGGCCGAGACGACCTCCTCGTGGACCGGGAGGGGGTGGATGTCGATCGGGTCGAAGTCGGTGGCGTCGACGCCGCCGGGGAGGTCGAACCGGGTCTGGACGCCGAGCTTCATCCGCTCGAAGCGCCGGCCCCGCAGCAGGTTGAACGGCGCCTCCCAGGGCACCTCCATCTGGAACGGGACGGCGGTGTTCACGTTGGCCTCGAGCCGACCGGCCCCGGCGACCTGGAGGCTGGCGAAGGTGAGGCGCTGCATGTACTCCTCGTCGCTGGACTCCACCTCGACGGTGGCGGCCAGGGAGAGGGTCAGGTTGTTGAAGTCCCGGGGCTCCGAACCGCCGGTGATGCGCACCTCGCCCTGGAGGACGCTGCCCGGGTAGACGGCCGGGGTGGCCAGCACCGTGTCGACCGAGGGGCCACCGATCCCGAACGCCTGCTTCAGCTTCTTGAACATGGGGCGGGATGCTGGCACGCCGGGGCGACGCGCGGAAGCACCACCTCCGGGGGTGGCCTCACCGGCGGTCAGGTCAGGCCGAGGTCGGCCGCCGTCAGCTCGCCCTGGCGCAGGAGGACGGGGGCGGGGCCGGTGAGGTCGACCACCGACGAGGCGGTGCCGGCGAGGGTCCCGCCGTCGGCCACCACCGCCACCGGGGCGGTCAGCGAGGCGGCCGCCGCGGCCGCCGCGGTCGGCGTGGGCTCGCCGTGGCGGTTGGCGCTGGTGGTGGCGATGGGACCGGTGCGGGCGGCCACGGCCCGGACCAGGGCGCTGGCCGGGCAGCGGACGCCGATGGTGCCGGGGTCGCCGCCCAGGTCCCAGCCGGCCAGGTCGGGGTGGCGGCGGACGACGACGGTGAGGGCGCCGGGCCAGTGCCGCTCGACCAGCGCCGCCGTCCGCCCGTCGACGTCGGCGGCCACCGCGGCGAGGTCGGCCGGCGCACCGACCAGCACGGCCAGGGGCACCTCGGGCCGCCGGTCCTTGAGGGCGTAGAGCCGGGCCGTGGCCCCGGCGACCGAGGGCAGGGCGGCGACGCCGTAGACAGTGTCGGTGGGGACGACGACCGGCTCGCCGGCGAGCAGCGCGGCCACCAGCCGGTCGACCAGGTCCCGGTCGACGTCGGGGTCCGGAGCGGTCATGCCGGCCTCCGGGCGACGAGGGCCCGGTCCCGACCGGCCAGGTCGGGACGGACCTCGACCTCGACCAGGCCGGCGGCCTCGGCCGCGGCCGCCGCGCTCGGTCCCTGGGCGGCGCCGATCTCGACGACGAGCAGGCCGCCGGGGACCAGCCAGTCCCCCACCTCGGCCAGGATCGCCTCGACCGCCTCCAGCCCGGTGGGGCCGGACACGAGGGCGCCGGCCGGCTCCCAGTCGACCACGACCGGGGGGAGGGGCTCGTCGGTGCCGACGTAGGGCGGGTTGGCCACGACCACGTCGACCCGGCCGGCCCGGTCCGGCGGGAGCGGGGTGAACCACCAGCCCTCGTGGACGGTGACGGTGCTGCCGGCCACGCCCAGCCCGGCCAGGTTGGCCCGGGTCACGGCCACGGCGTCGGCCGACACGTCGACCAGGTGGACCTCGGTGCCCCGGCGCTCGGCGGCCACGGCCAGGCCGATGGCGCCCGAGCCGCACCCCAGGTCGACGACGACGGGCGGCGCGGCGGTCGGGTCGGCGCCGGCCCGGCGGTCGAGCTCGGCCAGGACGTGGTCGACCACGCCCTCGGTCTCGGGCCGGGGGATCAGCACCCGGCGGTCGACCATCAGGTCCAGGCGGCGGAACCCCCAGCGGCCGAGGACGTACTGCAGCGGCTCGCCGGCGACCCGGCGGGCGACCATGGCGTCGAGGGCGGCCACGCCCCGCACCGTCGCCAGGTCGTCGAGGTGGGCCAGCAGGGCGGCGCCGTCGTGGCCGGTGGCCTCCTCGACGATGCGGCGGGCGTCGACCGCGGCGCCCTGGATCCCGGCGGCGGCGAGGGTCCCGGTCGCCTCGGCGAGGAGCGCCCGCCAGGCGACCGTGCCGTCGAGGTCGTCGTCGGTCACGTGTGCTCGGTGAGGCGGCGGGTCTGCTCGTCGGCGACCAGGGCGTCGCTCACGTCGTCGAGATCGCCGGCCAGGACCTTGTCCAGCTTGTAGAGGGTGAGCCCGATGCGGTGGTCGGAGACCCGGTTCTCCTTGAAGTTGTAGGTCCGGATCTTCTCGCTGCGCCCGCCCCCGCCGACCTGGCTGCGCCGGGCCTCGGACGCCTCGGACTCGGCCTCCTCCTGGGCGGCCCGCAGCAGCCGGCTGCGCAGCACCCGCAGGGCCTTCTCCTTGTTCTGGAGCTGGCTCTTCTCGTCCTGCATCGACACGACCACGCCGGTGGGCAGGTGGGTGATGCGGACGGCCGAGTCGGTGGTGTTGACCGACTGGCCGCCCGGGCCGGACGAGCGGTAGACGTCGATCTGCAGGTCGTTGGGGTCGATCTGGACGTCGACCTCGTCAGCCTCGGGGAGCACGGTGACGGTGGCCGAGCTGGTGTGGATGCGGCCCTGCGACTCGGTGACCGGCACCCGCTGGACCCGGTGCGGGCCGCCCTCGTGCTTGAGGTGCGACCAGGCGCCGTCGCCCTTCACCTGGAAGGTGACCTGCTCGTAGCCGCCCATGGGCGAGGGCTCGGCCTCCATCACGCTGAGGGCCCAGCCCTTGTCGGCGATCCACGCCTTGTACATCTCGAACAGGTCCCGGGCGAAGAGGTTGGCCTCCTCGCCGCCCTCGGCCCCCCGGACCTCGACGATCACGTTGCGGTCGTCGTTGGGGTCGCGGGGCAGGAGGAGCACCCGGATCTCGTCGGTGAGGCGGGCGATGTCGGCCTCGGCCTCGTCGAGCTCCTGCTTGAGCTCGGCCCGGTCGTCGCCGTCGGCCTCGGCGTACATCTCGCGGGCCGTGGCCAGGTCGTCGGTCCGGCCCTGCAGCTGCCGGGACCGGGAGACGATGGCCTCCAGCTCCTTGTGCCGGCGGGCCAGGTCGGCCGACCGGGCCTGGTCGGCGTAGACGTCGGGATCGGACAGCCGGGCCTCGACGTCGGCCAGCTCGCGGGCCAGCTCGTCCAGTCGCTCCAGCATCCGGGCCACGGTAGCGGGGGGCGCCCCGCCGCCCGCAGGGCCACGGGGCGTGGCGCTACGGTCACGCCATGGCGGGTGGGGTCGCGGACCGGACCGGGCGGCTGGCGGTGGCCGCCCACCCGGCGGTGGTCGCCGCCCTGGTCGTCCTGGTCGTCAACGACCGCGTGCTCAAGACGTGGTCGGGCGGGGTGGCCGGCGGGCCCGGCCTCGTCGCCCGGACGGCGACCGGCAAGGCCAGCGACCTGGCCGGCGTCCTGCTCCTCGCCGTGCTGGCCGGGCTGGCCCTCGGGCGACGCCGGGCCGCGGTGGCGCTGGTCGGCCTCGGCTTCGCCGCCCTCAAGCTCTCGCCCGCCGTCGCCGACCTCGCCGTGCCCGTGCTCGGCGGCCGCACCCGCACCGACCCGTGGGACCTGCTCGCCCTGGTGGCCCTGGTCCCCGCCGACCGGCTGCTCCGCCGGGTCGACGAGCGGCCCGCTCCCGACCTCCGCCCGGCCTGGGCCTCGCTGCGGGCCACCCTCGGCCTGGCCGTCGTCGTGGTGAGCGTCCCGGCCATGACCGCCACCTCGTGCCCGAGCGGCGACCGCCCCGCCGGGATCGACACCGTCGCCGAGCTCGACGACGGCACCCTGGCCGCCGCCCTCGGCTACCGCGACCGGGACGAGGGGGAGGAGCCGCAGGTCTGGTACGAGGTCGACGAGGACGTCCGGATCGACTGGTACCTCAGCACCGACGGCGGGCGGTCGTGGTCACCCGGCTCGGTGCCGCGCCGGGAGGAGGCCGCCGCCCTCGCCCGGTCCTGGCGCCACGAGGCCTGCTCGGGGGCGACCTGCTGGCGGATCGACGACCGCGACCCGACCCGCATCGTCGAGACGTCGCCCTCCGGCACCCGCGAGGTCTCCACCCTGTCCGGGCGGACCCGGGAGGAGCTGGACGCCAACCGGGAACGTGGCTCGTGCGTGGAGCGGACCTTCGTCCTGGGCACCGAGATCGTCGCCGTCGACGGCGGGGCGGTGGCGACAGGTGGCGAGTACGGCGTGACGCGGCTCGAGCCCGGCGGCCGGTGGGAGTCGGTGCCGGTCGGGCCGTGGGAGCCGCCCCACGACCTGCGGGCGGCCTGGCCCCGGCACCTGATCAACGCCCCGGCCGTCGGCGTCGTCGTCTGGGTCTCGGCCCCGCTGGTGCACCACGCCCGGCGCCCGGCCCGGCGGGCGGTCCGCTGGTACAGCGTCGGCCTGGTGCTGATCGCCGGTCTGCCCGGCTACTGGCTCGGCGCCATGGCCCGGCAGAACGGGGAGACGCCCCGCGGCGCCGGCATCTACGCCTTCTGGGCCACGGTCTCGGTGGTCGGCGTGGGCCTGCTGCCGCTGGTGATCAGCCTGGCGTGGGCGGCGGCGCAGGACCGTCGTCGGCGTCGCCCTCCTCCAGGCCCAGCTCCCGACGCATGGCCCGCAGCCGCTCGTCGGCCGCCCTCTGCCGGGCGTTGAAGTCGACCGCCGGCTCCGGCGGCACGGCCGGCTCGGCGCGCTGCTCGATGCGGGACCTGGCCTCGTCGAAGGTGGGGGCGGCCCCGTCGGCGCTCAGCCAGGGCTTGCCCTCGGCCCGGGCCGCCTGCTCGGCCTCGAGCCGGTCCATCCGGGCGTCGCCGCGGCGCACGGTGTCGTCCAGCTTGGCCTTGGCGTAGCGGAGCCAGCGCTCCCACTGGGCCGCCATCAGCGACCGCCACCGGGTGTCGTCACCCCGCGATCATGGCGCGCCGGGCGCTCACCCGTCTGGCACGACGGGCCCCGCGGCCGTCATCCTCTCGGGGTGACCGAGCCCACCACGCCCGTCGTCTCGCTGCCCTCGGTGGCCAAGCCGCTCAAGATCATGTCGCTGGTCGAGGCCACCTCGTACCTCGTCCTGCTGGGCGGGGTCGTGGCCAAGCGGGTGTTCGAGGCGGGCGGCGAGGGCGGCGTGCCGATCCTCGGACCGGTGCACGGCACCCTCTACCTGGTCTTCGCCCTCCTGGCCGTGATCGGGCGGGAGGAGCAGGGCTGGACCGGCAAGCAGCTCGTCCTCGCCCTCGTGCTCGGCGCCATCCCGCTCGGCGGCTACTACGTCGAGCGGAAGCTGGTCACGGTCCCGCCGCGCTCCAGCTGATCTGCCACTCCCCCTCCAGGGGGACGACCTCGGCCGGCGGGTCGAGCCGGGCGGCCAGGTCCCGGGTGAGGGGCAGCGCGTCGCGGGCGGGGACGGCGAGCAGCAGGCGCGCCCCGGGGGCCCGGGCGGCGCGGTCGTCGGCCGCCGCCGGGACGAGGTCGAGGTCGACGCCCGTCGAGCAGGTGACCACGACCGCCTCGCCGGCCCGGTCGAGCCCGACGGCGGTGGCCACGCCGGTGTCCTTCAGGTTGGCCCGGCCCACCGCCGAGGGGACGGGGCGGAGGCCGGCGACGTCGATCCGGGCCGGGTCGGCGACGAGGGCGGCCCGCATCCAGCGCTCGGGCACCAGCTGGTTGCGCGGGTGGGGCGGGGCGCCGGGCCGGCGGTAGCGGTCGACGATCTCCACCGCCCGGTGCAGGCGGTCGGCCGGCGCCAGGTGGGCGTGGGCCATCTCGGTCAGCTCCCGGTCGAAGCGGCCGACGCCGACCTCGAGCACCGGGCCATCGTCGGTCGGGGTGATCCGGGCCACCTCGAGACCCAGCAGCTCGCCGAGGATGACGCCGTCCTCCTCGACGATCGCCAGCCCGGCCTCCTGGAGCAGGCTGCGCAGGTCGGCGGCATCGGGGACGGGCCGCAGCGGGGCCGGGGCGACGGCGGCGACCGGGTGCAGGTCGGGCCCGTCGGCCCGCCAGACCGTCGGGGCGGAGGCGAACAGGGCGGCCCGGCGGGCGAGGAGGCCGGCGGCGTCGGGGTCGTCGACCACGACGTGCAGGGCCTCGGCGGCCTGGCGACGGGCCCAGGCCAGGGCGGCGCCGAGGTTGCGGTCGGCGTCGGCGCCGAGCAGCACCCAGGCCGTCGTCCCGTCGGTCAGCGCGGCCCCGCCCGGGAGCGCGCCAGGGGCCGCGTCGTCACCGACGCGGCCCCTGGTCAGGGCTCTGAGCTTGGCGGCGTTGAGCGCCGCCCGCTGCTCCGAGCCGAGGCTCACTCCGAGTCGGCGGCCTTGGCCTTGCCCTTGCGGGCGCCGTAGCGGCGCTCGAAGCGGTCGATGCGGCCACCGGTGTCCACCAGCTTCTGCTTGCCGGTGTAGAAGGGGTGGCACTCGTTGCAGAGCTCGACGCGCACCGAGTCGCTGGTGGACCGGGTGACGAACGAGTTGCCGCACGAGCACGACACCGTGGTCTCGGTGTACGTGGGGTGGATGTCGGTCTTCATGGGTGTCTCCAGTTCTCGTCTCTGTGGCCCCGGTTCCGAGCGGGGCTCCGACGAAGGTCTTCCATCCTGCCTCAACCAGGCCGTATTCCCACAGCCCGGCCGGCTCCCGCGGGTCAGCTCGTGGCCCGGGCCTTGCCGACCTCGTCGAGGAACTCCTTGTTGGTCTTGAAGGTCTTGAGCCGGTCGAGGAGCAGCTCGAGGGCGGCGGCGTCGCTGGCCCCCTCGCCGTCCTTGACCGCGCCGAGCACCTTGCGGAGGGTGTCGACCTGGGTGACCTGGCGCCGCTCGAACAGCAGCTCCTCGTGGCGGGTCGAGCTGGCGTCGACGTCGATGGCGGGGAAGACCCGTCGCTCGGCCAGGCGCCGGCTCAGCCGCAGCTCCATGTTCCCGGTGCCCTTGAACTCCTCGAAGATGTGCTCGTCCATCTTCGACCCGGTCTCGACCAGGGCGGTGGCGAGGATGGTGAGCGAGCCACCCTCCTCGGCGTTGCGGGCGGCGCCGAAGAACCTCTTCGGCGGGTAGAGGGCGGCGGCGTCGATGCCACCGGACATGATCCGGCCGCTCGGCGGGGCGGCCAGGTTGTAGGCCCGGGCCAGGCGGGTGATGCCGTCGAGGATGATGACGACGTCCTTGCCCTCCTCGACCTGGCGCTTGGCCTTCTCGATCACCAGCTCGGCGACCTGGATGTGCTCCTCGCTGGGCCGGTCGAAGGTCGAGGCCGCCACCTCGCCCTTGATCAGCCACCGCCGCATGTCGGTGACCTCCTCGGGGCGCTCGTCGACGAGCAGCACGATCAGCTCGACGTCCGGGCTGTTGAGCTCGATCGACCGGGCGATCTGCTTCATGATCGTCGTCTTGCCCGCCTTGGGCGGCGACACGATCAGGCCCCGCTGGCCCTTCCCGATCGGGGCGAGGAGGTCGATGATGCGGGTGGTCATGGTGGCGGCCGCGCCCTCGGTCTCGAGGGTGAGGCGCTCGTCGGGGAACAGCGGCGTCAGCTCGTCGAAGCGGCGGCGGTCGCGACCGGCGTCGGGGGCCTTGCCGTTGACGGCGTCGATCTGGAGCAGGGCCGGGTTCTTCTCGTTGCGGGACGCCGGGCGGCTCTTGCCGGTGACCGTGTCGCCCTTGCGGAGGCCGAACTGCCGGACCTGCTTGACCGAGACGTAGACGTCGTCGGCGCTGGGGAGGTAGCCCCGCAGGCGGAGGAAGCCGTAGCCGTCGTCGCGCAGGTCGAGCAGGCCCTCGACCTCGACCGGCTCGCCGTCGAACTGCTCGGGCTGGCCGTCACGGCCCCGGCCCCGGCGGCGGCGCCGGCGGTTGCCCTCGTCGGGCTCGTCCCCGTCGTCGTCGTGGTCCTGGCCGCCCTGGTTCCCCTGGGCCTGGTTCGGGTTGCCCTGGTTCCCACCGCCCTGGTTGCCGCCGCCCTGGTTGCGGCCGCCCTGGTCCTGGCCGCCCTGGTTGCCGCCACCCTGGTTGCGGCCGCCCTGGTCCTGGCCGCCCTGGTTGCGGCCGCCCTGGTCCTGGCCGCCCTGGTTGCGGTTGCCCTGGCCGCCCTGCTGGCCACCGCCCTGGCCACCCTGGTTCCGGCCACCCTGGCCGCCCCCCTGGTCCTGGTTCCGCTGCTGGCCGCCGCCGCCCTGGCCGCCGCCCGGCCCGGACTGGCCGCCGCCCTGGTTGCGACCGCCCTGGCCGGCCCGGCCGTTGCTGCTGGCCTCGCCCCGGCTGCGATCCCGGCCCGTCGGGGCCTCGTCGGCGGACCCGTCGTCGTCCTCGGCATCGTCGCCCTCGTCGGCGCTCGCGGCCGCCTCGTCATCGGCGGCCTCCTCGGCCGGCTCGGGCTCGGCATCGGCCTTGGCCGCAGGGGCGGCCGGGCCGTCGAGGTCGAGCTGCGGCGCCGCCTCGTCGGCCGCGCCGGCGTCCTCGGTGACACCGGCCAGCTCGAAGATCAGGTCGATGATCTTGGCCTTGCTCGCCCGGGCCGGGGGCTTCTTGCCCAGCGACTCGGCGATCTGGCTCAGCTCGTTGCGCTCCTTGCCCTCCAGCAGGGCACGTTCGAAGCCGCTCATGGGCGTTCCTCGCTTTGGGGTTTCCGCGCCCGAGCACCCTGAGGGGACGCAGGCGACAGGAGAGAAGGGATGTCCCGCCCCGGAGCCCACGGAGACCGCAGGACAACCCCAGGGGGACGGCCCGGAGCATAGCGGGACCGCCCCGAAGCCCCTAGGCGGTGCCGAGCTAGGCGGTGGTGCGGGTGCCGCCGATCCAGCTGCGGTGGAGGGCGGCGTAGACGCCGTCGGCGGCGACGAGGGCGTCGTGGGGGCCCTGCTCGACGAGGCGGCCCTGGTCGAAGACGAGGACGTGGTCGGCCCGCTCGGCGGTCGACAGGCGGTGGGCGACGGTGACCGTGGTGCGGCCGGCGGCCAGCCGGGTGAGGGCGACGGCCAGGGCCCGCTCGGTCTCGGGGTCGACGGCCGAGGTGGCCTCGTCGAGGATCAGCAGGCCGGGGTCGGACACCTGGGCCCGGACGAGGGCCACGAGCTGGCGCTCGCCGACCGAGAGGTTGTCGCCCCGCTCGCCGGCGTCGGTGTCGAGCCCCCGGGGCAGCCGGGCGACCCACCAGCCCAGGCCCAGCTCGGCGATGGCGGCCTCGATGTCGGCGTCGGTGGCGTCGAGCCGGCCCAGCCGGATGTTCTCCCGCACGGTGGCGGCGAAGAGGAAGCCGTCCTGCGGGACCATGCGGATGCGGGACAGCCGGGAGGCGGCGGCGACCGAGGGCAGGGCCAGCCCGCCGACGGTGATCGTGCCCGCCACCGGGTCGGCCAGGCGGGCCAGCAGCGAGGCGAAGGTCGTCTTGCCCGAGCCGGTCTGGCCGACGACGGCGACCGAGGTCCCCGGGGCGATCGAGACCGACACGTCCTGCAGCACGAGCGGACCGCCCCGGTAGGCGAAGTCGACGCCCTCGGCCTCGACGCCCAGCGCCCCGGCCGGCAGGGCGACCCCCGGCGAGGGGTCGACCACGTCGAGCGGGATGTCGAGGGTGCCGAGGACCTTGCGGGCGCCGGCCGCTGCGTTCTGGGTCTGGTCGAGGACCTCGCCCAGGTCGGCGATGGGCTGGGTCAGCAGCGTGACGAGGAAGAGGAAGGCGACCAGCTCGCCGGCGTCGAGGCCCCAGGCCGGGCCCCGCCACACCCCGACGGCGGCGACCACGGCGATGGCGATGGCCCCGAAGATGTCCGACAGCGGGAACATCAGGGCGAACATCCGGGCCGCCTTGAGCTCGGCCCGGTACTGCCGGCGGACCGCCCTGCGCAGCCGGGCCCGGCCCCGCTCGCCCAGCCCGTAGGCCCGGATGACCGGGGCGCCACCGATCGCCTCGGAGAACTCGCCGAGGGTGTCGCCGACCCGGTCGCGGACGACGTCCCACCGCCGCAGCTGGATCTTCTGGAGCTGGCGGAGGAGGACGACCACGGGTGCGAAGACGGCGAAGGCCAGCAGCGTCAGCCGCCACGAGTAGACGGCCATCACCGTGCCCACGCCGAGGATCGTGGCGGTGGCGCTGAGCCAGACCATCGCCCCCCAGCTCCAGAACTGGGCGAGGGTCTCGACGTCGCTGGTGACCCGGGAGACGAGCACCCCCCGGCGGGCCTCGGTGTGGTCGGCCGCCGAGAGCTGGTGGATGTGCGAGAAGGCCTTCACCCGCACGCTGGCCAGCCCGCCCTCGGCCGCCTTGGTGAGCCGGTAGAGCCCGAGTCGCTCCAGGGCCCAGAAGACGGCGATGGCCACCACGGCGACGACCACGGCCACCGCGACGAAGGTGGGCCGGTAGCCGTCGGGGCCGAGGAGGCCGCGGTCGAGCACCTGCTGGAGGAGGACGGGCACGGTGACCCGCCCGGCGGCGATGGCGAGAGCGAGCACCGCGGTGAGCCCGGCGCCGTGGCGCAGCTCGGGCATCTCGGCGACGATCCGCCGGAAGGCGACGAGGGCGCCGCCCTCGATGGCGTCGGCGTCCTCGGGGTCCGGGGCGTGGCCCTCGTCCCGCCCCTCCTCGACGGGCAACGGCGAGCTCATGCCCGACCCTCGGCCGGCTCCTCGGAGGGGACGGGCGCGTCGTCCTGCTCGTAGGCCCGGACCAGGGCGGCGTAGGCGGGGACGGTGGCCAGCAGCTCGTCGTGGGGGCCGAGGGCGGCGACCCGGCCGGCGTCGAGGAACAGCACCCGGTCGGCCAGGCGGATCGTCGAGACCCGGTGGGCGACGACGATCGTCGTGGTGGCCAGCTCGGCGCCCAGCCCGGCGAGGATCTGGCCTTCGACGGAGGGGTCGATGGCGCTGGTCGCGTCGTCCAGGATCAGCAGCCGGGGCCGGCGCACGAGGGCCCGGGCCAGGGCGAGGCGCTGGCGCTGGCCGCCCGACAGCGTGACGCCCCGCTCGCCCAGCTCGGTGTCGAGGCCGAGGGGCAGGGCGGCGACGAAGCCGTCGGCCCGGGCCAGCCGCAGGGCCTCGCCCACCGACTCGTCCGACGCCGTGCCCTCGATCCCGGCGGTCACGTTGGCCCGCACGCTGTCGGCGAACAGGAACGACTCCTGGAAGACGACGCCGACGGCGCCGGGCAGCTCGGCCGGGTCGACCTCCGGGATGGCGACGCCGCCGAGCCGGACCTCGCCGTCGGTCGGCTCGAGCAGCCCGGCCAGGCACAGGCACAGCGACGTCTTGCCGCCGGCGGTGGCGCCGGCCACCGCCAGCACCTCGCCGGGGGCGACGGTGAAGGTGACGTCGTCGAGCACGGGGGCGGCCGGGTCGTGGGCGAAGGAGACGTGCTCGACGTCGACGCCCAGCGGGCCGGCGGGCAGGGCGGTGGCGCCCCGGGCCGGGTGGCGGTCGCGGTCGTCGGGGGCCAGCACCCGGTCGAGGCGGGCGGCGGCCACGACCGACGGCGGCATCGACTCCAGCAGGTAGCCCATCACCCGCATGGGGGTGGTCAGCACGGCGAAGAGGGCCAGGGCCTCGACGATCCCGCCCTCGCTGACCGCGCCGGTCGAGAGCCGCCAGGCCCCGAGGCCGAGCACGGCGACGGCGCCCAGGTTGGGCAGGGCGGTCAGGCCGGGCTCGAACCAGGCCCGCAGGGCGCCGACCTGGACCCGCTCGTCGCGCAGGGCGTGGGCCGCCCGCCGGGCCCGCTCGGTCTCGTGCTGGCCCAGCCCGAGGGCCTTGACCACCAGGGCGCCGTCGAAGCTCTCGTGGGCCACGGCGGCCAGGTCGCCGTAGCGGGCCTGGGCCCGGGCCGCCGGGTGCTCGACCCGGGCGGTGTAGATCCGGTTGGCGACCATCAGGGTCGGGAACACGGCCAGCGCCACCAGGGCCAGCACCCAGTCGACCATCAGCAGCCGGCCGAAGGCGATCACGCCGATCACCAGGGCGCTGAGCGAGAAGGGGGCCGGGTTGATGAACTCGATGGCCTTGACCGCGTCGTTGTCGGCGTGGGCCATCAGCTCGCCGGCGGGGCGCCGGGAGTGGAAGCGGAGGGGGGCGTCGAGGTAGCGGTCGGCCAGCGCGTCGCGCCAGGTCGCGCCCATGCGGAAGGTCGTCATGCCGCAGAAGTAGCGGCGGGCGACCACGCCGCAGGCCCGGGCCAGGGCGACGATGACGACGGCGGCCGTCGTCAGCCAGACCGTGCCGGCGTCCACCGGGCCGAAGGTGCCGCCGGCCCGCTCCTCGGCCAGACCGGGGACGACGACCTCGTCGGTGACCCGCCCCAGCACGATCGTGGAGCCCACCGTCATGGTGGCGAACAGCGCGGCACCGGTCACGGCGATGGCGAAGGGGCGCGGGTGGGTCTTCACCGAGCGCCACAGCAGGGCCAGCCCCCGCCGGACCACCGAGCGCGGATCGTCGCCCGGATCCTCCGGGTGGGTCTCGTCCAGCATGCCGTCAGCATCCAACCGACCCGGCCCGCCGACCGCAACTCCGTTCCGACTTCGCCCACCGTTCACCCGCGACCAGGGGGAGTCGACACCGATGCGGGGAACCACGTCGGGATGACGACATCGCGACGCAGGTTCCTGGCCGGGGCGGCGGCGAGCGGGGCGGTCCTGGTGGCCTCGCCGAGGGGCATCCTGGCCGACGTCCTCCGGGGCACGGCCCAGCCCACGATCGCCCGGCGGTCGAAGCTGTTCACCAACACGTGGCTGGTCCACGCCGACCTCCACAACCACACCCTCTTCTCCGACGGCGACGGCGACCCGGCGGCGGCCTTCGCCTCGATGCGGGAGCACGGCCTCGACGTGGCCGCCCTGACCGACCACGCCGTCCTGGGCGGGGCCCTCGGCGTGGTCGCCTCGGCCTGCGGGGCCGGGTGCACGTCGGTGCGGGGCATCGACGAGGAGTCGTGGGAGCGCAGCGCCGAGCTGGCCGACGAGGCCGACGACCCCGGCTCGTTCACCGCCATCCGGGGCTTCGAGTGGTCGAGCCCGACGCTGGGGCACGTCAACGTCTGGTTCGGCCAGCAGTGGATCGACCCGGAGCGGACCGGTGGGCTGGTGGGCGTCGAGGGCATCCCCGGCTACCTCGACGAGCTGGGCCCGCTGGGCCGGACCGTGGGCGAGCCGCTGGAGGAGCTGGTCACGAGCCTGCCCACCACCGGGCTGTCGATGGCCGGCTTCTACTCATGGCTGCGCCGCCAGCCCGAGCACCTGCTGGGCGGTGGGGCCGACGCCATCGCCGGCTTCAACCACCCGGGCCGGGAGCCGGGCCGCTTCGCCGCCTTCGCCTACGACGCCCGGCTGCGGGAGCGGATGGTCAGCCTCGAGCTGTTCAACCGGGACGAGGACTACCTGTTCGAGGGGACCGACGCCGGCCGCACCTCACCGCTCACCCAGTGCCTGGACGCAGGCTGGCGGCCCGGCCTGCTCGGGGTCACCGACGAGCACGGCACCGACTGGGGCTCGCCCCTCGACAAGGGCCGGGCCGGGGTCTGGGTCTCGCAGCTGAGCCGGACCGGGGTGCGCGGCGCCCTGGCCAAGCGCCGCTTCTTCGCCACCCGGGAGCGGGGCCTGCGGGTCGACGCCACCGTGGACGGCGTCCGCATGGGCAGCACCCTCCCCCACCGCCGGGGCAAGGTCAGCGTGAAGCTCGACATCGAGGGCCCGTCGGTCCCCACCGGCACGCCGCTGGTGGTCCAGGTCCTGACGTCGGGGTCACCGCTGCCCACGGTGACGGCCGAGCACCACGTCACCGTGCCCGCCCCCGACGCCCCGCCGATCCGCTTCGCCACGCCGGTGGACGTGAGCCGGGGCGAATGGGTCGTGCTGCGCGTCGTCGACCCGGCCCGCGACGGTGACGACCGGGCCCCGACCGACCTCGGCGGCCGGACGATCGCCTACCCCAGCCCCTGGTACCTCGACCCCACGGCGGCGGCCGCCTAGCCCGCCGGCGCGATCGGCGTCAGCGGGAGGCGACCGGCGAAGGCGGCCTGGAAGGTGGCCGTGCGCATCGCCTCGACCACGCCCCACGCCAGCGACACCGGGATGATCCAGGTGCCGTGGGGGTGGTTGAGGATGCGCAGGGCCACGGCCGGGACGCCGGCCTCGTGGAACCGGGCGACGAGCCGCTCGCCGTCGTCGCGCACCGGGTCGAGGTCGGCGGTCAGCACGACGGTCGGCGGCAGCCCGCGGAGGTCCTCGGCCAGCAGCGGCGAGGCCAGCGGATCGGACCGGTGCTCGGTGCCGGCGTAGCGGCCGGCGTACTGGTCGAGGTCCTCGGCGGTCAGGCCGTAGCCCTCGCCGTTCTCCCGGACCGACGGCGAGCCGAGGGTGAGGTCGAGGCCGGGCGCCTCCAGCCACTGGAACATGGGCATGGGGAGGCCCCGCTCCCGGGCGACGAGACAGGTGGCGAGGGCCAGGTTGCCGCCGGCGCTGGTGCCGCCGATCGCCACCCGGTCGGGGTCCACCCGCAGCTCGACGAGCCGGTCGAGGAACCACCGGTAGGCGGCGACGCAGTCCTCCAGCGGCGTGGGGAAGGGGTGCTCGGGGGCGAGCCGGTACTCGACCGAGCAGACGACCGCCGGCACCGACTCGGCCACCGGCCCGCACTCGACCTCGGCGGTGTCGATCGTGCCCTGCGACCAGCCGCCGCCGTGGATGAAGAGGTAGCCGGGCAGGGGCTCGTCGCCCGCCGGTCGGTAGGTGCGGACGCGGATGGTGCCGCCGTCGACCGGGACCTCGTGGTCGGTCACCGTGACCGAGGGATCGATGGGCCGGCGGATCAGGAGCATCGTGGCGTCGGCCTGCTCCCGCTGGGCCTGCAGGTCGTCGGCCGGGGGCGGCGGGCGGTCGCCCAGGGCCCGGAAGATCGCCAGCAGGGCGGCGTCGACCACCTTCTCGGTCATGCGGACGCTCCTTCGATGGTGTGGGCGCCGGCGTCGTGGCGACGGCCGGCGTGGGTGAACGGGACGGGCGAGTCGACGACGAGACGCTCGGGGGTGACGTCGACCGTGATCGGGCCGGCCGGGGTCGGGACCGAGCCCCTGGCCCAGGCCAGGTCGCCGAGGACGGGCTCGATGCGCGCCTCGCCGAAGCCGGGGGTCGCCGGGGTCACGCCGAGGACGTGCACCGACAGGTCGCGGGTCGGCGTCGACGACCAGCCGTGGCTGACCGTGCCGCCGAACCACGTCTCCGACCACGAGCCGGCCTCCCGCTCGAGCAGGGCGGCCCAGTCCCGGCACTGGGCGGCGATCAGGTCGGCCCGGCCGGCGGCGACGAGGGCGTCGTGGACGACGTAGCGGAAGAAGGGCTGGGCCCGGACGACCTCTCGGCCGACGTCCCACCACGGCTGGGGCCAGCCCCCGGCCAGGTGCAGGCCGCCGACCGGCACCTCGCTGCCGGGCGGAGCGGGGCCGTCGGGCTTCGAGAAGGTGGCGTGGACCAGGGCGTCCTCGTCGGTCAGCACCTCGACCAGCCGGGCGTGGCGCGAGGCGGGGGCCAGCCCGCCGACGATCGCCGCGGCCTGGGCGTGCTGCGAGGCCTGCTCCCGCCGGCCCCCGTCGATCCACGAGTCCGAGTAGCGCTCCCGCTCGGGGTCCCACAGCCGCTCGAACCCGGCGGCGAGCCGCTCGTGGCGGCCGCGGGCCCATGCTGCCCGGCCCTCGTCGCCCAGCCACGACGCCATCTCGGCGAACTCGAGCAGGGCCCGGCCCCACAGGCCGTTGAGGGCGGCGCAGACCCCGTCGTTGGGGATCCACGTCCAGTCGATGATCACCCAGCCGATGACGTCGGTCAGGCAGTCGTCGTCGTCGAGGTAGGGCTCGAACCAGCGCAGCACGCCCTCGGCCACGCCCAGCAGGCCGGCCACCTCGTCCCGGTCGCCGACGTGGCGGTACAGGTTGTGGAGGCCGTGCAGCCAGTGCAGGGCCCAGTCCGGGATCATGGCGATGTCGGTGGCCTCGGCATCGCCCGACACGGCCATCGGCAGCATCCCGTCGGGCCGGGGCGAGGCGGTGAGGGTGGTCGACCAGCGGGCGAGGGTCCAGTCGTCGTTGGTGGCCAGGTCGACCATCTGGTGGACGACGTGGTCGCCGGTCCAGGCCCGCTGCTCCCGCGTCGGGCAGTCGACGTAGGCGTCGAGCGAGCAGATGCTGACCGAGCGCCGGCCGACCTCCCAGATGCGGTCGAGGACGGGGTCGGAGCAGGCGAAGGACGCCCCGCCCACGACCGGGTGGAGGCGCTCGACGACGGTGATGCCGTGCACCGCGGCGCCGTCGCCGGCGGTGACCTCGGCCGCCCGCAGGCCGTAGGCGTCGAGCGTCTCGACCGTGCGGCGGGTCCCGTCGCCGACGATGCGGGTGGTGAAGGTGTGGCCGTCGCCGCGCAGGCGACCGGCCTCGTCGACCAGCTCGCCCACCCGGACGGCGACCTCCACGCCCTCGGGCGCCTCGACGTCGACCCGGAGGGTGCCGACGACGACGCGGTCGGCGCCGAAGCCGCCCTCGACCGGGGTCAGGACGACGTCGGTGCGAGCGGGCGGCGTGACCGGGCGGGCGTCGAGCGGGCCGTAGGGGTACGACGGCGGCGACCGGTGGCCGCCCTCGCCGATGCCCCGGGCCCGCAGCTCGATGGCGGCCGGCCAGGCGGAGTCGTCGAAGCCGGGCTCGGCCCAGTCGGCCGGCAGCGACCGGACGTCGAGGTGCTCGTCGCCCCGGCCGATCACGAAGTCGCGGGGCCGGTCGCCGGTGAGGCCGGGCACGGCGACGGCCTTCCACGAGGCATCGGATCCGCCGTGGGCGTGGTCGAGGACGAAGACGCCGTCCTCGAACGCGGTGACGAGCGCCGGGGCCGGCATCCACCACGGGACGGGGCTGCCGTAGTGGACGACCAGGGCGGCCACGACGATCTGCTCGGCGCCGTCGGCCGCCGGCAGGGCGACCACGTCGTGGCGCAGGCGGCGGGGGTTGGCCCGGCCCGGGCCCCGGCCGACCTCGACCCCGTCGGCGAACAGGACGTAGCGGGAGTCGGCGACCACCCGCACCGGGACCGTCGTGGCCCCGGCCGGCACCGGCACCCGGCCGCGCACGGCGACGACCCTCCGGCCGGCGGGCAGGGCACTCACGTCGGTCCAGATCCAGCGACCGTGCCACCGTCCGGGGGCGAACGGGCTCTCAGGTGTGACCGACATCTCGCGTTCCCCTTGGTGTCAGTGTTCGGATATGTATGATGTCACAAGTTCGCGCACGCCGAAGCGACCAGGGGGTCCCATGCGCACGTCACTCCACCGCCGCGCCGGCGCGGCCGTCCTGGTCCTCGCCCTCGCCGCCGGGTGCAGCGTCACCAAGGTCGAGGGCGAGGACGCCGACGCCGTCCGGGAGGGCCGTGACGGCTCGACCCCCACCGAGCAGGCCGAGGCCGGCTTCCCCGACGCCGTGACCCAGGGCGTCACCGACGACACGATCCGCCTCGGCGCCGCCCTGATCAACGCGGCCGAGCTGCAGGCCCAGGGCGTCGACATCGAGATGATCGACCCGTCGACCCTCATCCAGGCCTGGATCGACAGCGCCAACGCGGCCGGCGCCTTCGGCGATCGCCAGGTCGAGCTGGTGTTCCAGCCCTACCTCCCGATCAACGACGCCGAGGCCGAGACGGCCTGCACCGCCCTGGCCGAGGACGAGGAGGTCTTCGCCATCATCGGCCAGCTGAGCGGCGATACGTCCCTCTGCATCACCGAGACCCACGCCCTCCCCTACGTCGGGCTCTACGGCCTCTCCCCCGAGCGCCAGAGCCGCAGCAAGGGCCCCTTCTTCGCCGTCGAGATGGCCGACGACCGCCAGCGGGCCGCCTCGATCGCGGCCATGGCCGAGCGGGGCGAGCTGGAGGGGAACGTCGGGCTCTACTACCAGGCCCGCGACCAGGCCATCGTGGACGAGGTGGTCAAGCCGGCGCTGGAGGAGGCGGGGGTCGAGCCCGTCGTCGAGACCGCCCTCGACGACATCGCCGCCGGGTCGACCGGTGGGGCCGACGAGGCCGCCACCGACCAGGCCATCGACACGATCGTCGAGCGCCACCGCTCCGCCGGGGTCGAGGTCTTCCTCAACGTCTCGAACTTCGCCGACCCGATGGGCGGCTTCCAGCGCAAGGGCTGGACCCCCGACCGCATCCTCGTGACGACCCAGCAGGCGCTGAGCGAGGAGGTGATCGACGAGACGGAGATCGATCCGGCCATCCTGGCCCAGACCCTGGTCGTGGCGCCGTACGTGCCGGCCAAGGACGAGCTGCTGGCCGACGAGGACGTCATGACCTGCATCGACGAGTACAACGCCTCCGACCCGGCGGAACCCCTCGACGTGGAGGTCGCCACGCGGACGGAGCTGGCCGGGCTGGCCAACGTGTGCACGGCGTGGACGATGTTCCGCCGGGGCGTCGAGGCCGCCGGCGCCGACCTCACCGCCCAGACCTGGGCCGAGGGCGTGGCCGCCATCGGCGACGACCACCTCCCCGGCTTCCCCTTCTCCTCGCTGAGCGACACCAAGTGGAGCGCCGGCGACACCATCGGCGCCTACACCTTCGACCCCGACGCTGCGACCTTCGTCCTGACCGGATCGCCGATCGAGGCAGAAGCCAGTTGATCCCGATCCGTCCGGACATCGGCCGTGAGGCCGGTCGCCCCAACCCCGCCGAAGCTCGCTGCGCTCGCCGGCTCGGGCGGGCGCAGCGCTCGGCCGCCGTCGGGGCTGCCGCCCGGCAGGGCTGGGCCGGGAAGACGGCGCCGGCACGGCCGGCCACGTCGTGACCCCTCCGGACGGGGGGCGAGGCGGGCTGGCGGGGCTGGCCGGGGCGGTCATCGTCGAGGAGGACGATGCGCCGGCCACTGCGTCGAGCGCCGGAGGACCCACCGCGCCACCGGGGGCGGGCGAGGAGGAGATGTCGCTGGCCGACGGGCTGCGGGCCGGTGGGCCCAAGGCGTTCTGGGTCCTGCTGCTGCTCGGCGGGGTCGACCAGCTGGAGTCGGCCGGGCTCTCGGTGCTGGCCCCCGACATCCGTGACTCCTTCGGGCTGTCCGACGGCACGATCACGGCCCTGACCGCGGCCGCCGGCGCATTCATCGCCCTCGGTGCCGTGCCCATGGGCTGGCTGGCCGACCGGGTCCGCCGCCGGGGCCCGCTGGTCGGGCTGGCCGGCATCGGCTTCGGGCTGGCGGTCTTCGCCTCCGGGCTGGCGCCCAACGCCTTCGTCTTCTTCTGCGCCCGCTTCGGCGCCGGCATCGCCACGTCGACCTCGCTGCCGGTCCACGGCTCGCTGCTGGCCGACACCTACCCCATCGGCGTCCGGGGCCGGATCTCGGCGACCACCGCGGTGTTCGGGCGCGTCCTGTCGGCCATCAGCCCGCTGCTCGTCGGCGGGATCGCCGCCGCCGCCGGGGGCGACGAGGGCTGGCGCTGGCCGTTCCTGCTCCTGTCGCTGCCCGTGTCGGTCATCGCCGTGTGGGCCCTGTTCCTGCGCGAGCCGGTGCGGGGCCGCTGGGAGAAGCAGGGCGCGGTGGGCACCGCCGAGGCCGTCGAGGTCGAGGCCGCTCCCATCTCGATGGAGGCAGCCTTCGCCCGGCTCGGCCGGATCCGGACCCTGCGCACGGTGATCCTCGGCTTCTCGGCCCTCGGCTTCGGCATCCTGATGGTGCCGGTGCTGAGCAACCTCTACCTGGAGGACCGCTTCGGCACGGGCACGGTCGGGCGGGGCGCGGTCACCACCGCTTCGAGCCTGGCCGGGCTGCTCGTCCTGCCCTTCGTGGGCCGCTTCTACGATCGCTCCTTCCGGTCCGATCCGGCCCGGGCCCTCCGCCTCGTCGGGCTGCTCGTCCTGCCGGTGGCGGTGCTGGCGCCCATCCAGTTCGCCATGCCCAACGTGGTGCTCTTCGCCGCCGTCGGGGCGGTGTCGGGGGCGCTGCTGGTGTCGGCCTTCATCCTGACCGGGCCGCTGATCCAGTCGGTCGTGCCCTACCGGCTGCGGGGCCTGGGGCTCTCGCTCACGGCGATCTACCTCTTCTGCATCGGGGCCATGGGCGGGTCGATCATCACCCTGCCGCTCACCAACAGCTTCGGCCCCCGGACGTCGATCCTCGTCGTGCTGATCCCGGCGGCGATCGTCGGCGGCCTGCTGATCCTGCGCAGCGCCGCCTTCGTCCACGACGACCTCGCCCTCCTCGTCGCCGAGCTGGAGGAGGAGCAGGCCGAGCACGGTCGCCAGGCCGACGACCCCGCCGCCGTCCCCGCCCTCCAGGTCAGCGGGATCGACTTCTCGTACGGGCCGGTGCAGGTGCTGTTCGACGTCGGCTTCGAGGTGCGGAGGGGTGAGGTGCTGGCCCTCCTCGGCACCAACGGCGCCGGCAAGTCGACCCTGCTCGACGTGATCACCGGCCTGCAGACGCCGTCCCGTGGGGTGGTCCGCCACCACGGCCGGACGATCACCTTCACCTCGCCCGAGCAGCGGGCCCGGCTCGGCATCCACTCGCTGGCCGGCGGCAAGGCGACCTTCCCGGCCCTCACCGTGGCCGACAACCTCGAGGTGGCCGGGATCCTGCTCCGGTCCGACCGGGCGCGGGCCCGGGAACGGCGGGAGCGGGTGCTCGACCTGTTCCCGGACGTCCGGGGGCGGCTCGACCAGCGGGCCGGGTCGCTGTCCGGCGGCCAGCAGCAGCAGCTCGGCCTGGCCATGACGCTGCTCCACGAGCCCGACGTGCTGATCATCGACGAGCTGTCGCTCGGCCTCTCGCCGGTGATGGTGGCCGACCTGCTGGCCGTGATCGACCGGTTGCGGGCCGAGGGCCAGACGATGGTGATCGTCGAGCAGTCGCTCAACGTGGCCCTGGCCGTGTCCGACCGGGCCGTGTTCCTGGAGAAGGGCCAGGTGCGGTTCGAGGGGCCCAGCGCCGAGCTGGCCTCGCGGGACGACCTGGCCCGGGCCGTGTTCCTCGGCGCCGAGGGGGGTGGCTGACGTGCTGGCGACGTGGATCACCACCCAGCTCGTGTTCGACGGCGTGGTCAACGGCCTGGTCATCGGGCTGATCGCCCTCGGCGTGGTGCTCGTCGACCGGGCCTCGCGCGTCATCAACTTCGCCGTGGGGGCCATGGGCGTCGTCGGCGCCTCGGTGCTGGCCCTCCTCGTGCTGTCCTACGACGTGCCCTTCTGGCTGGCCGTGGCCCTGGTGCTGCTGCTGGGCGCGGCCTACGGCGCGGTGGTCGAGCTGGCCGTCGTGCGCCGGCTGTTCGCCGCGCCCCGGGTGATCGTGCTGGTCGCCACCATCGGCGTGGCCGGGCTGTCGACGGCCGTCACCCGGTCGCTGCCCCGACCCGACGTCGCCGTCGGCGCCCGCTACCCCCTCGCCGTCGGCCGGACGTGGGACGACGTCGCCGGGGTGCGGGTCTCGGGCGCCCAGGCCACGATCCTCGTCGTCGTCCCGCTCGTGGCGGTGGCCCTGGCCTGGTTCCTGGGTCGCACGATCGCCGGCAAGGCGGTGCTGGCCTCGGCCGACAACCCCCGGCTGGCCCGCACCAACGGCGTCAACCCGAAGTGGGTGTCGACCTTCGCCTGGGCGACCGCCGGCCTGCTGTCGACGCTGTCGATCGTGCTGGCGTCGGGCCAGTCCGGCTCGGTCACCGGGCTGGTCGACCTGGGGCCGGCGACGATGGTCAGGGCCCTGGCCGCCTTCCTGCTGGCCGGGCGACGGTCCTTCCCCCGGGCGCTGGCCGCGGGCGTCGGCCTGGGCGTCGTCGAGGCCGTCGTCCGGTTCAACTTCCTGACCACACCGGGGCTGATCGACCTGATCCTCTTCGTCGTCGTCCTCGGCGCGGTGTGGACCCAGACCCGGCGGGACCCGGAGGTCGAGGGCGGGCGCTTCTCCTTCGCCACCTCGTCCACGCCGGTGCCGGCGGCCCTGGCCGACGTGTGGTGGGCCCGCAACCTGAGCGGCCTGGCGGTCGGCGGGCTGTTCGCCGTCGCCGCCCTCGTGCCGGTGGTGATCGACACCCCGTCGCGGCTGCAGCTCTACACGATCATCCTGGCCCTGGCGATCTGCGGGACGTCGCTGGTGGTGCTGACCGGGTGGGGCGGGCAGCCGTCGCTCGGGCAGATGGCCTACGCCGGCGTGGGCGCCCTGTCCGCCGCCGCCTTCGCCCGGGGCGTGCGGGTCGACGTCCACCAGGGCGCCGACCTGTGGGTGCTGGAGCTGTCCCGGGTGCCGTTCGGCCTCGCCGTGCTGCTCGGCGCCCTGGTGGCCGCGCTGGCCGCCGCGCTGGTGGGGCTGGGCGCGCTGCGGGTGCGGGGGATGCTGCTCGGCGTCTCGACCTTCGCCTTCGCCATCGCCGCCAGCCAGTACCTGTACCGGCGGCCGATCCTGTCCGGCGGGGCCACCGGGTCGGTGGCCTTCCCCCGGGGATCGCTGCTCGGCCTGTCGCTCGACTCGCCCCGCACGTACTACGTCGTCGTGCTGGCGGTGCTGGCCGTGGTCGTGCTGGTGCTGGCCCGGATCCGGCGTGGCGGCGTGGGCCGGACGATCCTGGCCGTGCGGGACAACCCCCGCTCGGCGGCGGCGTCGACCCTCTCCCCCAGCCGGGTCACTGTGCGGACCTTCGCCCTGGCCGGCGGGCTGGCCGGGCTGGGCGGCGGGCTCCTCGCCGGCGCCGTCAGCTCGGTGCCGTTCTCCGAGCGCTTCTTCACCGTGCAGGACTCGCTGACGCTCGTCGGCATCGTCGTGATCGGCGGGCTGGGATCGCTCGTCGGGCCGCTGCTCGGATCGCTGTGGGTGATCGGGCTGCCCGCCTTCTTCCCCGACAACGACGTGCTCCCGCTGTTCGCCTCCAACGTCGGCCTGCTGGTGCTGCTGCTGTACGTGCCCGGCGGGTTCGCCTCGATCGGCCAGCAGGCCCGGACCGCGCTGCTGACGTGGGCGGCCGCCCGTCGCCCCGATGCACCTGTCGGTGCTGGGTCCTCGTCTCGATCGGCCGTGGGCCTGGTCGCCCGGCCGTCGGTCGTCCCGGTGCCGGACGACGTCGACCTGCTGGCGGTGACCGACCTGGCCGTGTCCTTCGGCGGCATCCGGGCGGTCGACGGGGTGACCCTGGCGCTGCGGCCGGGCGAGGTGCTCGGGCTGATCGGCGCCAACGGGGCCGGCAAGTCGACCCTGATGGACGCGGTCGGCGGCTTCGTCCCGGCGTCGGGCAGCGTCTCGCTGCTGGGGCGGGACGTCACCGGGATGCGGGCCGAGCAGCGGGCCCGGCTCGGCCTCGGGCGCACCTTCCAGGCGGCGCTGCTGTTCCCCGAGCTGACGGTGCGGGAGACGCTCCTCGTCGCCCTGGAGTCGGCCGGCCGGACGGGGCTGGTGGCCTCCGCGGTGGCGTGGCCGGGGGCGGTGCGCGAGGAGCGGGCCCGGCGGGCCGAGGCCGACGAGCTGATCACCTTCTGCGGGCTGGGCCGCTACGCCGACCGCCAGGTCGTCGAGCTGTCCACCGGCACCCGGCGCATCGTCGAGCTGGCGTGCCTCCTGGGGTTGCAGGCGCGGGTGCTGTGCCTCGACGAGCCGACCGCCGGCGTCGCCCAGCGGGAGACCGAGGCCCTCGGCCCGCTCGTGCTGGAGGTGCGCCGGGAGCTCGATGCCGGCCTCGTCGTGATCGAGCACGACATGCCCTTCATCGTCGGCATCAGCGACCGCCTGGTGTGCCTCGAGGCCGGCCGGGTCATCGCCGACGGTCCCCCCGAGACGGTCCGCGCCGACCCGAGGGTCATCGCCAGCTACCTCGGCACCGACGACCGAGCCATCGCCCGCTCCGACACCTGACCCGCCCCACCCCGAGCCCTCCCGTCCCTGAACTTTGTACGCGATCTACCTCTCACAGGTAGATCGCGTACAAGGTTCGGGAGGGGCGGGGCGTCGGGACCTAGGTCAGGACGAGGCGGTGGCGGTGGTTGGGGTCCGTGGTGGGGTGGTCGCGGCGGGCGTGGGCGCGGCGGGTCTCGGTCCGGGCCCGCGCTGCGGCGGTGAGGGCGCGGGCGACGGTGGCCAGGTTGGCGACCTCGTGGGCGGCGACCGAGGAGGGGTCGGCGGCGAGGGACGCGGCGTCGGTGGCGACCTTCTCGGCGCCGTCGAGCGAGGCGGCGTCGCGGATGACGCCGGCGCCGACGGTCATCGCCCGCTGGAGGTCCGCTCGCAGCGTCGGCCAGTCCACCGTGCCCCCCGGCGCCGGGGCCGGGGCCTCCGGGCGGGCGAGGGGGACGCCGCCGATGACGCCGGGCCGGGCGGCTGCGTCCGGGTCCAGCACCGCCCGCATCGCGCCGGTGGCGGCGGGCGCGGCGACGCCCCGCTCGATGGCCTCGACGGCCCGGGGCCCGAACACCATCCCCTCCAGCAGCGAGTTGGACGCCAGCCGGTTGGCGACGAGGACGACGGTGAAGCTCGACTCCCCGGCGGCCCCCAGGCCGGGGAGCGTCGAGGCGACGTCGAGGTCGGTCACTATCCCGCCCCAGGTGT
>JBQGCF010000125.1:0-7246 GCA_052038315.1 Iamia sp. | reverse complement strand
CTCGTCGCCGCCGGCGTGGGCGGCGCGGAGGGCGGCGGCGGAGAAGGCCTGCGGGGTCTGCACGGCCACGACCTCGTCCCGGTCGACGGCGCCGCCGGCCCGCCAGCGCAGGCTGTCGACCACCGGGACGCCGGGCCCGGCCGCCTCGGCGCCGGCCCGGACCGCGGCCACCACGGCGGCGAACAGCGCCGGCCGGGCGGCCGGGCGGGCGGCGTCGTGGACGACGACCACCTCGGCCCCGTCGGGCACCGCGGCCAGCCCGGCCCGCACCGAGGCGGATCGGGTGGCGCCCCCGGCGACCACGGCGTCGGCGCCCGGCAGCGGGACCGCGACGTCGTCCACCGGCACGACCGCGACCACGCCGTCGGCGCCGGTGCGGGCCGCGGCCAGGCTCCAGTCGACCACCCGGCGGCCGGCGACCTCGACGTACTGCTTGGCCCCGCCGAAGCGGGTGCCCCCGCCGCCGGCCACCACGCCGGCCCACACGGGGCCGGGGGTCGGGGCGGGCGCGGTCACCGCCGCAACCTACCGCTGCGACCCGTCCGCACCCGGCCCCGTCGGTGGCGGTCGCTGCCATCTGACGCTCCGTCAGGTCGATGCGGGCGCGCATCGACCCGCGCCCCGGGTTCTGTGACATGTGACGAGGCCGTTACCCTGAGTCCGTGCCCGAGACCTCCCTGCTCCGTGACGTCCCCCTCCTCGCCGAGCTGACCGACGACGAGATGGCCCAGATCGAGGCGGCGACGACCACCACCGACCTGCTCCGGGGCGACCTCCTCTTCGCCGAGGACGACCCCTCCGACGACCTCCACGTCGTCCTCAGCGGCCGGATCGCCATCTCCAAGCGGTCGATCGACGGTCGTGAGTCGATGGTGGCCCTGATGGAGCGGGGCGACCTCGTCGGCGAGATGCCGCTGTTCGACGGGCTGGGGCGGTCGGCCGAGGCCCGGGCCCTCGAGGCGTCGCAGGTCCTGACCATCCCCTACGCCCCGCTGCGGGCGATCTACGAGGGCCGGCCGGCCCTGCTCTGGGGCGTCGTCAAGCTGCTGGCCGAGCGGCTCCGGAGCACCAACGTGGCCCTGGCCGACTCCGTCTTCCTCGACGTCACCGGGCGCACCGCCAAGCGGCTGCTGGAGCGGGCCGGCGACGACGACGAGTTCGTCCTCCCGATCACCCAGGAGGAGCTGGCCGGCATGGTCGGCGCCTCCCGCGAGCGGGTCAACAAGGCCATCGCCAGCTTCGTCCGGCTCGGCTGGATCGACCAGCGCGAGCGCCGCTACCGGATCCTCAACCGGGTCGAGCTCACCCGCCGCGCCCGCTAGCCCGGCGTTCGGCGGCCGAGCCGCTCAGCCCAGGAACTCGGCCACCCGGCGCCAGGCGTCGGCGGCGTCGTCCGCCCGGTGGGCGGGCCGGTCGGCGTCGTGGACGAAGCCGTGCTCGGCGCCCTCGTACCGCACCACCTCGGCGCCGGTCGCCTCCAGGGCGTCGGCATCGGCCGCCGGGACGTACGGGTCGGCGGTGCCGGTGACGAACAGGATCGGGGCCGGGTCGCCGGCGCCCAGCACCTCGAGCGGCTCGGCCATGGTGGCGGTCGACCACGCCTCGGGCAGCCGCACCATCCCGTAGAAGGACACGGCCCGGTCGAAGCGCCCGGCCGCGGCCGCCTTCAGGCTGAACATCCCGCCCTGGCAGCAGCCCATCCCGGCCACCGGCTCGACGCCGAGGAGGTCGGCGGTGGCGGCCGCGTCGCCCTGGACGCGGGCATCGTCGAGGGTGCCGGCGGCGGCCATCCGCTCCTCGATGGTCGACTCGGTGCGGCCGTGCCAGCTGTCGAAGCAGCCGACGGCCCACCCGTGCTCGGCGGCCAACCGGTCGCACATCTCGGTGAACAGCGGGCGCAGGCCGCCGATGTCGGGGACGATCACCAGACCGCGGGTGGCCCCGGGGGCGGGGGCGATGTAGGCGGCGGTGCCGGACGGGAGGGTGGTGCTGCTCACCCTCCCAGCATGGCCTAGCCGTCCATCCGCCAGATCGTGCGGGCCACGAGGAGGGCGACGATGCACAGCATGGCGATGATCCCGACGATCTTCGAGGCCCGGCTCTCCTTCGACCAGTCGGTGCTGTGGATGTGGGCCCAGCCGCTGGGGCTGAAGCGGGGGAAGGCGAACCCGACGACGGCGAAGATCACGGTGGCGACGCCCATGGCGACGTACCAGCTGCCCTCCACCTCGCGGTCCCGGCCCCAGACCTGGATGCCGACGACCACGGCGCCGAACACCGGGATGCCGATCAGGGCGGCCAGGGCGCTGCGCCGGCGCTCGGCCATGGTGACCGGCCCGTCCTTCCGCTCCCAGTACAGGTCCCGGAACCGGAAGGGCTTCCGCCTCGCGCCGTCGGGGGCGTCGCCCTCGGCCGCCGCGGGTGCCGCCGCCGGGGGTGCGCCGGTGGGGCGGTCCTGGGTGGTCGATCGGTCGTGCGTCGTGGTGGCCACGTCCCCTCCTGGGTCGTCCGCTCGGTGCCGGCGGCGGCGCTACCCGTCCGGGTGACCGACAACCGCCCGACGGCCTCTGACGACCGCCGGGACGCCCCCTAGGGTCTGGGCCATGCCCTCGACCGACGACGTGCGCGACGCCGGCGCCCGGGCCGTGGCCTCCGTCCACCGCTCGATCACCGAGCGCCTGGCCCGTCTGATCCGCTCCGACGAGGAGTGGGCGGCCCAGGCGGTCGACGTCGGCCTGGTCGACCGGGACTGGCTGGCCGACCCCAGCGCCAACCCGGCCCGGATCGCCCCACCGACCGAGGTCCTGGAGCGCTTCCTCGAGCGCACCGCCGAGCAGCGCCCGTCCGTGCTGGCCAACCTGGGCCTCAGCGCCCTGCAGGCGATGCAGCTGTCCCGGGCCGAGGTCACCCCGGGCCACGCCGCCACCCCGACCGAGGTCACGGTCGTGTTCACCGACCTGGAGGGCTTCACCACCTTCACGGCGGCCGAGGGCGACGACGCCGCCGCCCAGCTGATCGCGGATCACAACCGCCGCTTCGGCCCCGTGGTGCGCAGCCGGGGCGGCCGCATCGTGAAGCGCCTCGGCGACGGGCTGATGCTCACCTTCCCGGCCCCCGAAGCCGCCGTCCTCGCCGCCGTGGAGCTGGTCGGCGAGGACCACGGGCCGCTGCGGGTGCGGGCCGGGCTGCACTTCGGCGAGGCCGTGGTGGCCCACGACGACGTGGTCGGCAACGTCGTCAACATCGCCGCCCGTCTCACCGAGCAGGCCGGCGGTGGCACCGCGCTGGCCTCGGTGGCGGTGCGCGACGCCGTCGGCGACCTCCGCGGCGTCACCTTCGCCCGCGCCAAGCGCTACCGCCTCAAGGGCATCGACCCCGTCACCGCCTGCCTGGTGACGTCCGCCTCCACCTGACCGTTCTGTCAGTCCTCATCCCCCTCCTCGGGGGACCAGGACTGACAGAAGCGGGAGGAGGTGGGGCTCAGTTGTAGCGGTCGAGGATGCTGGCTTCGGCGAGGCGGCTGAGGCCGTCCTTGACGGCGCGGGCGCGGAGCTTGCCGACACCGGCGACGTCGTCGAGCTCGTCGATGCTGGCCCGCAGGATCTTCTGGAGGTCGCCGAAGCGGTCGACGATGGCCTCGACCACCGTCTCGGGCAGGCGCGGGATGCGGGACAGGAGGCGGTGGCCGCGGGGCGACATCGACTCGTCGAGGTCGGGCGGCCCGTCCGACAGGTGGACCGCGGAGGCGACCCGGCGCAGGTCGACGAGGTCGTCGTCGGAGAGGTCGGACAGGGCCCCCAGCGCCTCGGCCAGGTGCCACGAGTCCTCCTCGTGGAAGTAGTCCCTGACCACGAGCCGGCGGTCGTCGCCGAGCCCGCTCATCAGCTCCTCCAGCTGGAGGCGGACGAGCCGGCCGTCGTCGCCCAGCTCGATGATGTAGCCCTCGATCTCGGCGGCGATGCGGGCGACCATCTCGCTGCGCTGGAGGACCGTGACGACGTCGCGCAGCGTCACCAGGTCCTCGACCTCGAGCGCCGACAGCGACACCGACACCTCGTCGAGGCGGTCCTTGTAGCGCTCGAGGGTCTGGACGGCCTGGTTGGCCCGGGCGATGACCCGCGGCACGGGGTCGATCTGGTGCTTCTCGTGGCCCACGTAGACGCTGATGACGTTCATCCGCTGCGACACCGAGATCACCGGCACGTTGATCGAGCGGGCGACCCGCTCGGCGGTGCGGTGCCGGGTACCGGTCTCGGTGGTGGGGACGTTGGGGTTGGGCACCAGGTGGACGTTGGCCCGGGCGATGCGGCTGGCGTTGGGGGCGAGGACGATGGCGCCGTCCATCTTCGACAGCTCCGAGAGGCGCTGCGGGCTGTAGGCGGCGTCGAGCAGGAAGCCGCCCGAGCAGATGTTGAGCACCGGCGGGCCGTCGCCGACGACGATCAGCGCGCCCATGCCGGCCTGGAGGATGCGGTCGAGGCCGTCGCGCAGGGGCGTGCCCGGGGACAGCAGCGCGAGGGCCCGCAGCATCGCCTCCCGATCGGCGCTGGCCACGGTCATGGTCGGAGTGTAGAGGTCCCCCGGCCGAGGGCTCCTCCGACAGGGGATCGGGACCGCCGCCGCGGTAGACAGGCCGCACGGAACGCGCCGCGGTCGGGCGCACCAGCGAGGGGCGAGATGAGCCGAGGCACCAGCCGGGACGTGGTGGTCGTGGGGTCGGGGCCCAACGGCCTGGCCGCGGCGGTGCGGCTGGCGGAGGCGGGGTGCTCGGTCCTCGTGGTCGAGGCGGCGGCGACCATCGGCGGCGGCACCCGCACCGAGGAGCTGACCGAGCCCGGCTTCCTCCACGACGTGTGCTCGGCCGTCCACCCGATGGGCGTCACCTCACCCGCGTTCGCCTCGATGCCGCTCGCCGAGCACGGCCTCGAGTGGCTCCACCCCGAGGTCCCGGCGGCCCACCCGCTCGACGACGGGACCGCAGCGGTGCTGCTCCGCGACGTGGACGCGACCGACGCGGCGAACGACAGCGGCGGCCGGTGGCGCCGGCTGGTGGGGCCGATCGTCGAGCGTTGGGACGCCTACGCCGTGGCGGTGCTGGGACCGGCTGCGGCGGGCGCCGCCCATCCCCTGCTGCTGGCCCGGCTCGGACCCCGCGCCCTCGTACCGGCGACGGTGGTCGCCGACCGGCTCGGCCCGCGGGCCGGAGCCCTGTTCACCGGGTTCGCGGCCCACACCAACACGTCGCTGTCCCGGCCGCTGTCGGGCGTGGGCGGGCTCGTCCTCGCCGTCGCCGGCCACGCCGGGGGCATGCCGGTGGCCCGCGGCGGGTCGCGCGCCATCACCGATGCGCTGGCCTCGTACCTCCGCACCCTCGGCGGCGAGGTGGAGACGGGGTGGGCGGTGCGGGACCTCGACGAGCTGCCCCCGGCCCGCGCCGTCGTCTTCGACACCACGCCCGGCCAGCTGGTCGAGATCGCCGGGGCGGCCGTGCCCACCGGCGTGGCCCGGCGGTGGCGCCGGTTCCGTCCCGGGGCGGCTTCGTTCAAGGTGGACTACGCCCTCGACGGGCCCGTCCCCTGGACCAGCCCGGACGCCCGCCGGGCCGGGACCATCCACCTCGGTGGCCCGGCGGCCGAGGTGGCGGCCGGTGAGCAGGCCGTGTGGTCGGGTCGGGTGCCCGAGCGCCCCTACGTGCTGGTGAGCCAGCCCAGCGTGGTCGACCCCACCCGCGCCCCGGCGGGCAAGCACGTGCTGTGGACCTACTCCCACCTGCCGCGGGGTTCCGAGGCCGACGCCACCACGGCGATCGAGGCCCAGATCGAGCGCTTCGCCCCGGGCTGGCGCGACCTGGTGCGGGCCCGCCACGTGACCGGGCCGGCGGCCATGGCTGCCCACAACCCCAACCTGCGCGGGGGCGACATCTCGCTGGGGGCGGCGGACGGGCTCCAGGTGCTGTTCCGCCCCGACGCCTCGCTCGACCCCTACCGGGTGGGCCGGTCCGACCTGTGGATCTGCTCGGCGGCGACCCCGCCGGGGCCGGGCGTCCACGGCCTGTGCGGCGACCGCGCCGCCCGCTCGGTCCTCCGCGCCCTCCGCCCGAGCGGCCCGACCCGTCCCCGCTGACCCCGAGCCCCCGCCCCCGAGCCGAACCTTGTACGCGATCTACCTCTCAGGGGTATATCGCGTACAAGGTTCGGTGGAGCGGCCGGGCGGGCAGGCGGGCGGTCACCGGGCGAGGAGGCCGACGGCGGCGATGGCCTCGTTGAGCGAGCGGACCCGGACGGCGGTGATGCCGGCCGGCGGGTCCGGGGCTGACGCCGGGACCACGGCACGGGTGAAGCCGAGGCGGGCGGCCTCCGAGAGCCGGCGCTCCAGGCTGTTCACGCTGCGCACCTCGCCGCCCAGGCCGATCTCGCCGCAGGCGACCAGCTCGGCCGGGACCGGTCGACCGCTGGCCGCCGACGTGATGGCCAGGGCCAGGCCGAGGTCGGCCGCCGGCTCGGTGACCCGCACGCCCCCGGCCGCCAGGGCGTAGACGTCGGCCTTGCCCAGGTCGAGCTCCAGCCGCTTGACCAGCACGGCCAGCAGCATCGACACCCGGCCCCGGTCGAGCCCGGTGCTGGAGCGGCGCGGCTCGGCCAGGCTCGACCCCGCCACCAGCGCCTGGACCTCGACCAGCAGCGGCCGGTGGCCCTCGATGGTGGGCACGACGGTGGAGCCGGCGACGCCGGGCAGCCGGTCGGCCAGGAACAGCCCCGACGGGTCGGGCACGCCCTCGAGCCCGACCTCCCCCAGCTGGAACAGGCCGAGCTCGCTGGTGGAGCCGAAGCGGTGCTTGACCGCCCGCAGCAAGCGCAGGGCGTGGTGCCGGTCGCCGTCGAGCTCCAGCACGGTGTCGACCACGTGCTCCAGCACCCGGGGACCGGCCAGGGCGCCCTCCTTGGTGACGTGGCCGATCAGCACGGTGGCCAGGGTGCGGGCCTTGGCCTCGCGCACCAGCCGCTGGGCGACCTCACGGACCTGGGCGACGCTGCCGGGCGTGGACGAGAGCTCGGGGTCGGCCACGCTCTGGGCCGAGTCGACGACCAGGACGTCGGGCCTCACCTCGTCGACCGAGGCCAGGATCCGGGGGACGAGCGACTCGCCGACCAGCCAGAGCCGCTCGTGGATGGCGCCCAGCCGCCGGGCCCGGTCGCGCACCTGGGCCGGGCTCTCCTCGGCGCAGGCGTAGAGGACCGTGGCCCCG
>JBQGCF010000124.1:0-63270 GCA_052038315.1 Iamia sp. | reverse complement strand
CCGACGAGAAGGGCCAGTTCGTCTACGTCGTCGGCAAGGATGACAAGGTCGTGCGCCGGCCGATCCGCACGGGCCTCGTCACCGATAACGGGATCGCCATCGCCAGCGGCCTCAATGGATCGGAGCGTGTGGTGCTGCGCGCGGGCGGGTTCCTCAACCCGGGTGACAAGGTCAAGCCGATCGCGGCCCGTTGAGCGCCTGACATGAACCTTCGAAACATTTCCGCCTGGTCGACCCGCAACCCGGTGATCCCGATCATCCTCACCTTCCAGCGCGTCCTCTACAACCCGCACTACCCGGAGCTCGGGTGGTACACGAACGGTGGCCGGGAGGGCTCCCGCTTCGACCCGACCAACCAGATCCCGAACCAGGACGTCCCGGCCGGGATCTACCACCCCCTCGAGTGGTACCTGACCCGGCTCGGGATCCTGGCCGTGATCTCGGTCCTCCTCCTGCTCGGCGCCCTCTCGCTGTTCGGCCGGCTCGAGGACAACATGGCCGAGGAGATCTGACCCGGACGGTCCGGGCCCGGACGCGGCGGGGGCGGCCGGGCCGCCGGCCCCCCCGCCCCGGGCCCCGGGGGGCGGGGGGGGGCGGCGGCCATGCAGGCGCACACCGCCCCCATCACCACCCGGTCGACGGTCGACGACGCGTCGTCGGCCAGCAGCCTCACCTCCAGGACGAGGGCGAGGACCAGGGCCACCCCGGCCAGGGCGGGGAGCCAGGCCGGTGCGGGTCGACGGGGGGTGCGGGTGTCGCTCATGGCGGCTAGTCCCCTTCCTCCGTCGCGTCGCCGCACTCCTCGGTCATGTAGTACGACGCCCCGGCGGCACCCGCCGCCGCCGTGCCGGCCAGGTACCACTGCCCGGAGCCGGCGGCGGCCACCGCCGCCCCCCCGGCGGCGATCGTGAGACCGGCGCTGGCCAGGCAGCCGCCGTCGGTGAGCATGTCGTTGAAGTCGTTGTCGCACTCACCGAAGACGCCGAGCACGCAGTAGCCGGTGGGATCCGACCGGTTGGCCGGGTCGTTGGCGGCGAAGGCGTACCGGTTGGCCACCATCGGGTCCCAGACCGACCCGGCCAGGGCGTCGGGCTGGGTGAAGCGGCCGGTGGTGGTGTCGTAGAAGCGGGTCCCGAACTTCACGCTCCGGTCGTCGTCCTGGTAGCCGCTCTGGAACCGCCACGGGTTGGGGACGACCTCGGTGCCCGAGAACATCCGGCCGTGGGGGCTGTAGCGGTAGGTGTTGTCCAGGTTGCCGCTGGAGTCGATCAGCCCGATCACGGTGTCGAGGCGGTCGAGCACGTAGTAGTAGCGCTCGTTGCTCGAGTCCGAGCGGTGCTGCGACACCAGGCCACCCCGGTTGTCCCGGGTCCAGGTCGAGGTGACACCGGTGTCGGTGCTGCGCATGACCCCCAGCGGGCCGTTGTCGAAGTACGTCGTGCCGATCTGGACCCGCTCGGTCGAGTCGACGTCGGAGTACACGGCCGTCACCGCACCGCCGCCACCGGGGTGGTCGACGGACACCGGCTGGTGCTTCGGGTTGTAGCTGGCGGAGAAGCCGTCGCTCCGGCCGGTGAGGTTGCCGGCGGGATCGTGGTTCTGGGTCTCGGCGCCGGCCGGCGGCGAGCCGCAGGCGTTCGAGCTGGCGCCGGCGTAGAGCCAGCACATCTCGTTGGCACCGTCGTACTTGTACGTCGTCGTCCCGCTGGTGGTCACCATGCTCGTGCGGTTGCCGTTGGCGTCGAGGACGTACTTGTTGGCGCCGGCCGGCGGCGAGGAGCAGGTCCCCGTCGTCACCGCGTTGGACTGGTTGGCCCAGCACAGGCGGTTGCGGGTGTCATAGCCGTACGACCAGACGTTGGCCGTGAGGTTGTCGACCCGCGTCCGCACCAGCTGGGTGTCGCTGCCGCCCGAGGCGTAGGTGTACGAGAGGTCGATCAGCGAGGTGACGCCCCGCTTGACCTCGAGCTCCTTGATGTACGCACCGCCGCCGGTCGGGTACGTGTAGTCGACCGTCACCGCGGTGGGCGACGTCGGGTAGGTCACCTTGGTGCGCTTCCCGTCGGCGTCGTACTGGAACCGGACGCAGTCGACCTCGGAGCCGGGCACGCAGCTGCCACCCGGCTCGGCCAGCCCGACCATGCGATCGACCTCGTCGTACCGGTAGGTGATGGCGCCCTGGGCGTCGCAGTGGCTGATGAGGTTGCCGGCCCCGTCGTAGTCCAAGGTCATGGCCGACCCGCCCGACGAGCAGGCGTTGGCCCCGCCCGGCAGCGTCTTGCTGCGCAGGCGGTTGAGCCCGTCGTAGGTGAAGGTCGTGGTGCCGGTGTTGTCGACCCGGGTCTCCAGGTTGCCGTCGGCGTCGTAGGCGAAGGTCGTGCACGTCGTCGTGCTCGTGCAGCCCGTGTCCCCGCCGTAGGTGATCTTGGTGATCCGGTCCATGTCGTCGTAGGTGAACGTCGTCGTCCCGAGGCCATCGGTCACCGACCTCGTCCGGGAGACGTCGTCCGGCACCCGGGTCGTGGTGGTCCACGTGCCCGCCGGGTCGATGCTCGTCAGGTTGCCGGCGGCGTCGTAGCCGTAGGAGGTCCGGTTCCCCAGCGGGTCGTCGACGTAGGAGATCGTGCCGTTCGAGTTGCGCTTGGTCTCCGTCTCGGCGCCGGACGTGGCCCCGTCGCAGCCGCCGCCGACCGAGACGTTGGCGCCGTCGAACGTCTTCTCCAGGTTGCCGGCCGGGTCGTACTGGAAGGCCCGGCACCGGCCCTGGGGGTCGACGACGCTGGAGGCCAGGTAGCTGTACCCCGCCCGGGTGTTGGGCGTGTTGTACCGGAACCGGGTGGTCAGCGGACCGGTGCCCGAGGACGGCGCCTGGATGGTCTCCAGGTTGTTGTTGCCGTCGGTGCTCCAGCCGTAGTCGAAGACCCCCGACACGTTGGAGTTGAGCAGGTCGGCGTCGTTGTTCTCGGTGTACTCGTTGGCGTCGGGCTCGTTGCCGAGGGCGTCGTGGACCTTGACGACGATGTCGCGGAAGGACCAGTAGTGCTCGGTCTCGTGGCCGTTGGGGTCGGTGACCCGGGTCATCTTGTTGGGCACGATGAACGGCTCGAAGGTCCACGTGTAGGACACCGAGCCGTCCCGCTCCCTGATCACCTCGTAGATGCCGCTGTCGGTGGGCTGGTAGGTCAGCGACGTGACCCGACCCTCCTCGGTGGTGATGGTCTCCAACCGGTTGCTGCCGTCGTAGGCATAGGTCGTGTCGGCGTTGTTCGCGTCCCGGGCCGTGGTGAGGAGACCGCCGGTCCAGGTGTAGGAGGCGATGCGGCCGGTCCAATCCTCGATGCTCGTGATCCGGCCCGAGGCCCAGCTGATGGCCACCTCACGGCCCTGGGTGTCGGTCACCTTCGTGATCTGCGGGAAGGTGCCGACGACCGTGTACGTGTAGGTGATCGTGTTGCCGTTGCGGTCCTTGGTCTCGGTCGGGACGAGGCGGTCGCCCCGGCGCTGGAACCGGACCTTGGTGTTCGACTTGTCGTAGGTCAGCGTGTAGTCGTCGTCGTTGGCCTTGGTCAGCTTGGCGTTGATGCCCGGCGGCGACCAGAAGCCTCCTGCGGCCTTGGGCTGGAAGAGGTAGTCGGCCCCCGAGGCCTCCTCGAAGGTGACCGTGTCGTTGGTGCCCTCCCACAGCTCGGTGTCGGCGCCGACCGACCAGCTCCAGCCCCGGCTCGCGGTGTTGCGGCCGTTGTAGTAGCGGGAGATGGTCAGGTTCTGGCCCGTGCCCTGGATGTCGAAGTCCGTGGCCGCGACCACGGCGTTGAGGTTCGCCCGGTTGATGTTGAGCGAGCTGCGGTCGGTGATGTCGAAGGTCTGGTAGCTGCTCGACGAGCGGATGCCCTCGCGGAACTTCCAGCGGGTGTAGAGCGCCGGCTGGTAGGCGGTGGTGGCGTTCTCCGAGGAGCCGAAGTCGACCGTGTCGTTGGTCGAGCCGCCGGCCGGCGAGCTGAGGAAGAAGCCGTGGTTGTCGCTCGGCTTGATCAGCCAGCGGTTCACCATCTCGTGCACGCTCAGGTAGAAGCCGCCGGTCACGCCACCGCTGAGGTTCTTGGTCGTGCCGGCGACGTTCACGTACTTGTCGGTCGTCGTGTCGAAGTCGCCGCCGGCGCTGGTCCACGACACGGTCGAGCCGTTGGCCTTCGTCCAGTTGAGGAGCGGCGTCCAGTCCCTGGTGACCGCGTTGACCCGGACCGAGTAGCTGCCGCTCGGGTTCGAGTGCGAGCGGGCGTCGAGGTGCAGGTACGAGTCGAGGTGCTCGGTGTTGGCCGGGATCGTCTGCTCGAGGTCGGGGAAGGCGAGCAGGGCGTTGCGGCGGACCCCGCCCTCGTAGCCCACCCGCAGCGTCGTCGCCGTGCAGTTCTGGCCCGGCTGGTTGGCCGAGGAGATGTAGCAGTCGTCGCCGGCCGCCGAACCCCGGATGATCAGGTCGGGGTCGAGCGTGACCGGCCAGGCCCGGTCGGGGGCGTCCAGCCAGGCGTCGTCGCCGACGACGCTCAGCCGCGGGCCGGCCTCGGTCTCGGTCAGCTCCAGCCGGGCCGGGCCCTCGACGCCGTCGGCGTCGACGGCCCACGGGGCCGGGATGCCGATGGCGACCTCGCCGTCGGGCCCGACGACCTCGGCGCCGCCGCCCTCGACGAGGCGGAGCGTCCCGCCGTCGACCGAGACGTCGACGTCGAGGCGACGCGGCGCCCGCGGACCGGCCAGGACGACCTCCTCCTTGAGCCCGGTGGGCAGGGAGGTGTACTTCACGGTGCGCTGCTCGTCGAGCACGTACGCCACCGCGTTCCCGTCGACCTCGCCGACGACGCCCTCGGGCACGTCGGCCACCTGGTAGGCCAGGTCGACGCCGTCGACGCTGGCCGAGACCTGCCCGTCGAGGGTGCCCGGCAGGCTGATGCGGAAGTCGTTGGCGGCGTTGTGCCAGCCGCTCGCCCCCCGGCCCTCGAGCCGGACGAGGCTGGTGTCGATCTCCTCCCACGTGCCGTCGTCGGCCTGGTAGTTGACCGGGTCCGCCGTCAGCATCGTGGTGTAGGTGCCGTCGTCGTCGAGGTAGGTGCGCGACGACGCGGTCCGCTCCGACTCGATCTCGGTGAGCCCGTCGACCTCGACCGGCGGGGTCGGATCGCCCGGGTCGAGGGCCACCGACCCGGGCGCCTCGGCGGCGTCGGGTGCGGGGGGCGGTTCCTGGGCGGCTGCCGTCCAGGGGACGGCGGTGGGCAAGAGCGCCGCCCCGAGCGCGAACGCCGTCGAGACGGCGAGGGTCCGGACACGTGACATGGAGGTCCTCCTCCGCCACCGGGCCGCGCGACGTCAGTGACGCCGCACCCGCCGGGGCTTCGGTCGTTGGCCCGCGCGGGGGCCAGGGGGATGTGAGTGCGCCACCACCGCGTTGCGCGTCAGGGCGAACAAGCCCTCCCGCCACCCCACCGGTTGCGACTGATGTTTGAGCGGCCACCACCACGGTGACCTGGGGGAATGCGCCGGAGTATGGGTGACCCCCGACACCCGGTCAATCGCAAACGCGCAAGTCTCCCACCGAACGCCCCTCCGGGCTAGCCAATCCTGGCCGGTCCGATCGGGCCAGGCCAACCCACCCCTCCGAGGGGTGCGGGCGCACGCAGAGCGTGGTGGCGTCAGCTCGCGACGTGCTGCGCCAGGACCCCCGCCGGCACCAGCGCGTAGGCCCCGTCGACCGCCGTGGCCAGCTCGCGGAGCTCCGCCGACGCCCCGCGCAGCACCACCAGGACCGGCAGGTCGGGGGGCAGGGCCCGCAGGGCGGCGGCGTCGTCGGCGTGGACGGAGCGGCCGTCGACCGCGTAGTCGGCCCACGGCAGGGTGCCCGGCAGGTCGTGGACGGCGATGGCCACGTCGGTCGGCACCCGGGCGTCGGGCGCCTCGTCGAGCACGGCGACCAGGTCGAGCCCGGAGCGGATGCGGTCCTCGGCGCCGCTCCCCCGCCCCAGCCCGATCCCGGCGGCGACCACGGCCACGACCGCGGCCAGCCCGACCGCGACCCCGGAGGGCGCCACCCGGGCGAGGAGGGCCACGGCCCGGTCGGCCAGCACCGCCACGGCCACCGCGACGAGGGCGACGCCCCAGAAGGTCCAGTAGTCGTGGACGGCCGAGCCGTTGCGGAAGCCGACGGTGTAGCCCCCGACGACCGCCCCGAGGACGACGGCGAGCGGCCGGGTGCCGGCGAGCAGGACCGCCGCCGTCCGGCCCTCGGGGCGGGGCCCGTCGGCGGGCGGCAGCAGCGCGGCCACCAGCCCGATCGCCACGACGACGAGCAGGACCGGCCCGTACAGGTCGCCGAGGTGGCGGCCCTGGGCGGTGAGCCACGTGACCTGCTGGCCGGTGGCCCCCGAGCGGAAGCCGGCCTGGTCGAGCAGCGGCCGCAGGCTCCCGTGGACCCAGGCGATCCACCCCACGGCGATGGCCGAGCCCAGGACCGCGCCGGCCGCCAGCCACACGGTGGCCCGCCGGTCGACCAGCAGGCAGAGGGCGCCGGCGCAACCCGTCAGGAGCGTGGCCTGCCAGCCGGCCGTCCCGGCCAGGGCGGCCAGTCCGACCAGCACGGCGGGCGGCGGCGGGCGTCCCCGCCACACCCTCTGGGCGGCGGCCAGGACGGCCAGGCCGCACGGCAGCGACACCACCGGCGTGTCGAGCATGGCCCCGTAGGCCAGGTACATCGAGCTGGTGCCGGCCACGGCCAGGCCCACCGCCGTCCCGACCCGGCCCACCCCGGCGTCGCGCAGCAGCACCACCAGCACGGCCAGGGCGGCGACGCTGGCTGCCACCGCCGGTAGGCGCACCGCGATCGGGCTGTCGCCGCTGGCCGCGCTCATCACCGCCGCCGACCAGACGGTGAGCGGTGGGTGGTTGGCGTAGCGGTGGCCGTCGGGCTGGACGCCACCGAGGCGGCTGGCGACGGGGGCGTCGACGGCGGCCCGCGCCCCCTGGCCCCACACCGCGCCGTTGAACCCGTCCAGCGAGTAGCCGAAGCCGCCGCTGATCCAGGCCCAGGAGTGCACGACCAGGACGACGCCCAGGGCCACGACTACGCCCGCCAGGACGATCCGGCCCGGCGACCGCCCGGCCCGCTCGACGTCGGCCGGGGTCTCGGCGGGGGTGTCAGCCAAGGCCGGCGGGGGCCAGGTCCCAGCGATCGCGCAGGCGGGGGAAGCGGGCGATCACCTCGGCCACGGAGCGGAGGTCGGCTTCGGGCAGCCGGGACCGCCAGCGCCCCCGCTCGGCCGCCGCCACCCGGTGGATCTCGTAGCCCGAGCCGGGCTGGTCGCGCTCGCCCACCCAGGCCTCGGCCTCGGCGGTCCAGGTGAGGCCGAGGTCGGCGGCCAGGGCCGCCAGGCGGGGCACCGGCGCCTCGAGCACGTCCTCGTGGTCGACGACCGCCAGCCCGTGGACCTCCGCCGCCGCCACCAGGGCGTTGGCCACCAGGGCGAACATCCAGGCGGCCCGGCGGGCGAAGTCGTCGGCCGGGATGGCCCCGGGGTCGCCCTCGGGCGGGCCGTAGGCACGCCACAGCGCCTCCGAGCGCCAGGGGAAGACGTCGAGGTCCCAGCCCAGGTCCCGCCAGCTCCCGATGACGTTGGCCGGGTGGCGCACGACGACGAAGGCGGCGTCGGGCCGGAGGGTCGAGACCAGCCACTCGGCGGCGAGCGGGGCGTGCACCGTCTTGACGATCCGGGGCCCGGCCGGCGCGGCGCCGGGCCGGGGCGAGGCGGTGGCCGCGAAGGCGGCCCGCAGCCGCGGCGGCCAGGGGGTGGAGACGTCGCCCATCACCTGGTTGACCGCAGCCCCGTCGTCACCGACGAACCGGGTGGCCAGGGCGCGCCGGCGGTCGCCCCACGGGTCGGGGGCGGGGTCGGTGAAGGCGGCCTCGAACAGCCGGGCGTAGGCGGGGGCGGCGTCACCCGGCCGCAGCACCGGGTAGCGGCCGAGCCGGGCCTTGGCCGCCATGGCGTGGACGTGGTGCCGGTCGTTGTCCGGCTCGTGGACGAGCGTGGCCCCGGCGCAGTGGCTGAGCGCGTTGGCGATCCAGGTCGTGCCCGACCGGGCGATCCCCGCCAGCAGCACGCGCCGTGCCGGCGAGCCCTCGTCCATCCTCGCGACCCTACCGGGGCCCCGGTCGGCGACCGTCAGTCGATCAGGTTGGTCAGCCGGCGGTAGCCGATGACCCGCCCGATCGACACCGCGGCGGTCTCCCGGGAGAGCTGGGCGATGGTGGGCCCGTCCATGTCGACGCCCGACACGTGGGGGCGGAGGCCGACCTCCCGGGCGATGCCCGTGACCCGCAGGGCGTGGTAGCCGTCGGTGACGAGCACGACCTCCATGACGTCCTCGTCCCGCAGGAAGCGGGCGGTGGCGGCCAGGGACTCGTAGGTGTTGCGCCCCTGGACCTCCTTGAGGATGGCCTCGTCGGGCACGTCGTTGTCCCGCAGCCAGTTGTACCCGGTGGTCGCCTCGGTCCAGGTGTCGCCGCGCTGGCGCCCGCCGGTGACGACGATCGTCGGGGCCAACCCGGCCTCGTACAGCTCGAGGGCCCGCTCAAGCCGGGCCTCCAGCACCGGTGAGGGGCGACCGTCGTACTGGGCCGCGCCGAGCACGACGATGGCGTCGGCCGCCTGGGCGCCGTCCTGGCTCGACGCCCGCCAGACCTGGATGAAGGTCACCGCCAGGTAGGCGATCACCAGCAGGACGACGACCCCGATCCCCCGCAGGATCCGGCGCCGCCACCGCCGTCGTCGCCCGACCGGCCCGGCCGCCTCGACCTGCAGGGCGGCGTGCTCGCCGCTCGTGATCGTGCCCGGCGGCAGCTCGGTGGTGGTCGGCGGCGGCATCAGCCCGGTGTCACCTCGTCGGCGAGCCGGGCCCGGGCCGCACCCAGGCGGGCGAGGGTGCGGTCGGCGCCGAGGGCCTCGATCGACTCCCACAGCGGCGGCCCGACCCGGCGCCCGGTGACCGCCACGCGGACGGGCCCCGACGCCTTGGCCATCTGGGGCGACCCGTCCTCCTTGGTGATCCCGGCGGTGACGGCGGCCGCCTCCATGGCCTCGGAGATCGCCGCCGCGGTCCAGCCCTGCTCCACGAGGGGGCGCAGCCCGGCGCCGGCGGCGTCGAGCATCTCGGCGCTGTTGCGCCCCTTCACCACGACCTTCTCCCAGTCGGCCTCGTCGGTCGGCAGCTCGTCGAGGTACAGGAAGTCGACCATCTCGTCGACCTCGGCCAGCGTCCGCACCCGCTCCTGGACCAGCGGGCCGAGGGCGGCCAGGGCGGCGCGGGCCTCGTCGCTCGGGAGGAAGGCGCCGGCCCGGTCGAGGAAGTCGGCGTGGTCGAGGCGGCGGATCCACTCGGCGTTGACGTGGAGCAGCTTCTTGCGGTCGAAGAAGGCGGGCGACGGGTTGACCTGGGCCACGTCGTAGAGGGCGACGATCTCCTCGATGGGCCGGACCTCGACCCCGTCGGGCGGCCCCCAGCCGAGCAGCGACAGGTAGTTGAGGATCCCCTCCCGGAGGAAGCCCTCGGCCCGGTAGTCGGCCACCGAGACGTCGTCGCGCCGCTTCGACAGCTTCTTGCGGCCCTCGTTGACGAGCAGCGGCATGTGGGCGAAGGCGGTGGGCTCGGGCCGGCCGAGGGCCCGGAGGATCATCAGGTACTTGGGCGTGCCGTTGACGTGGTCCTCGCCCCGGATCACGTGGGTGATGCCCATGTGGGCGTCGTCGAGGGCGTTGGCGAGCAGGAAGACGGGCGACCCGTTCGACCGCAGCAGGACGAAGTCCTCCAGCGAGGCGTTGGCGAAGCTGACCTCGCCCCGGACCAGGTCGGTCCAGGCGGTGGTGCCGTCGAGCGGCCGGCGGAAGCGCAGGGCGGTGGTGCCCTCGACCCGCTTCAGGCCCCGGTCTCGGCAGAAGCCGTCGTAGCCGGGCGGGCCGCCCCGCTCCTTGGCCCGGGCCTGGACCGCCTCGGCCGTGCAGTCGCACCAGTAGGCCAGCCCGTCGGCCGCCATCTGCAGGGCGGTGTCGCGGTGCACGCCGGTGCGCTCGCTCTGGTGGACCGGCTCGCCGTCCCAGTCGAGCCCCAGCCAGCGGAGCATCTCCAGGACGTTCTCGATCAGCTCCGGGCGGTTGCGCTCGGCGTCGGTGTCCTCGATCCGCAGCAGGAACCGTCCGCCCGTGCTCCGGGCGACCAGCCAGTTGGCCAGGGCCGAGTGGGCCGAGCCGACGTGGAGGAACCCGGTGGGCGACGGGGCGAAGCGGACGACGGGAGGCACCGTCCGAGAGTACGGCGTCGGCGAAGCCGACACCCATAGGGTGGCGGGCGGGGTCGGAGGACGTGGGTAACCGTGTCCCCGTTGCCGGTCGGTAGCGGCGCCGGGGGTGGGGCGCGGTCAGCCGGGGAGGTCGAGGAGGGTGCGCCAGCCGGCGCGGTGGGACTCGGTGACCTGGGCCGGGGTGAGGCGGAGGGTCGCCTCGGGCACGGCGTCGACGACCTGCCGGAGCTGGACGTAGTGGTGGGCGGCGTGGCCCACGCCCTCGAACCAGCGGCGGCGCAGCTCGACCAGGTCGGCCGGCGCGTCGGGGTCGAGGAAGCCCCACAGGGTGAAGGCGACGGTGAGGTCGTGGACGACCGGCGCCCGGCCGAACAGCGACGACCGCTTCATGGCGATGGCGACGCACCCGCCGACCACGTCGTGGTGGTCCTCGCCCTCCGACAGGTGGAGCCGGTCGTGGAAGGTGTGGGCGATCTTGAGGGCGAAGCCGAGGTCGGGACCCGGGGCCCCGAAGCGGTCACCCCGGGGCTGCTCGCCCTCGATCTCGCCGGGACGGGTGGCCAGCCACGGCTCGGGGCGCCGGGGGTTCGAGCGGTAGGCGCGGACCCGGCTCGCCTGGTCCTGGGGGACGTACTCGGGAGCAGCCATCGGGGGCGAGGCTACCCCCGGGGCGGGGTCCGGCCCCCCTCCACGGGAACACGCGCCCCGTGGGACGGTGACCACGCCACGCGGGCGGACCGTGCGGCACTCCCCCCACCCCGCACGGAGCGATCATGACCTACCCCCAGCCCTCCCCCGCCGCGTCCCCCCAGGGCTACGGCTACCCGCCGGGCTACGGCTACGGCCCGGCGCCCACCCCGTCGAACGGGGCCGCCGTCGCCGCCCTGGTCCTCGGCTGCATCAGCCTGCCGTTCGGCATCCTGCCGTTCATCGGCTGGTTCGCCACGCCCTTCGCCATCGCCGCGGTCGGCTTCGGGTTCGCCGGGCTGTCCCGGGGCAAGAAGGTCGGGCGCGGCCGTGGGCTGGCCGCCGGCGGCCTGGCCACCGGGGCGGTCGCCCTGATCGCCATCACCGCCTGGACGGCGATCTTCGTCATCGACGCCAAGAACAAGCACGACCTCTTCACCGGCGCCGACCGCTACTGGGGCTGCGACGCCATCCAGGGCGACCTCGAGGACGCCGTCGACGACTACCGCTCGCTGGAGGGCGTCGAGCCCACCTCCGAGTCCGATCTGATCGGCAAGGGCTACTGGACCTGGAACAGCCCCGACTGGGACATCGAGGTGGTCGACGGCCGGGCCGAGGTCGTCCCCCAGCCCGGCGGCGACTGCTGACCCGAGGACTCAGGCCGGGGTGTGGAGCAGGCCGAAGACGATCGAGTCGACGAGGGCCTGCCACGACGCCTCGATGATGTTGGTGTCGACGCCGATCGTGGTCCACGTGCGGTCGCCGTCGGTCGAGTCCACCAGGACCCGGACGACGGCGCCCGTCGTGGACGACGAGTCGAGGACACGGACCCGGAAGTCGATCAGCTTGATCCGGGACAGGGCCTGGTAGCGGCCGTTGAGCGCCGTGCGCAGGGCCTGGTCGAGGGCGTGGACCGGGCCGTTGCCCTCGCCGATGGCCACCAGCCGCTCGCCCTCGACGTGGACCTTCACCGTGGCCTCGGTGTCGACCATCGACTCGCCGTCGTCGATCGGCACCCCGCCCCGCACCGCGTTCCGGTGGTAGGTGGTGACCCGGTAGCCCTCCAGGTCGAAGAAGGGTTGGGTCCAGCCGCCGGCCTGGCGCATCAGCAGCTCGAGGCTGGCGTCGGCCGCCTCGTAGACGAAGCCGAGGGCCTCGCGCTGCTTGAGCTCCTCGGTGAGGGCGGCGGCGGCGGGCCCGTCGAGCTCGACGCCCATCTCGGCCGCCTTCATGGCCATGCCGGCCCGTCCGCCCAGATCGCTGACGAGGACCCGGGTGTGGTTGCCCACGACGCCCGGGTCGACGTGCTCGTAGGAGGCGCCGCCGACCTTGGTGAGGGCCGAGGTGTGGAGCCCGCCCTTGTGGGCGAAGGCCGACGACCCGACGTAGGGGTCGGCCGGGTGCGGGGGCAGGTTGACCAGCTCGGCGATGTGGCGGCTGACGGCGGTGAGCCGCTCCATCCGCCCCTCGGGCAGGCAGCGGATCCCGAGCTTGAGCTCGAGGTCGGGGATGCAGGTCATCAGGTTGGCGTTGCCGGTGCGCTCGCCGTAGCCGTTGACCGTGCCCTGGAGCTGGGTGGCCCCGCCGATGACGGCGGCGACCGAGTTGGCGACGGCGCAGCCCGAGTCGTTCTGGGTGTGGATGCCGATCTGGACGTCGGACCCGAGGTGGGCGACGACCTCGGCCGTGGCCTGCTGGACCTCGTGGGGCAGCGAGCCGCCGTTGGTGTCGCACAGGACGACGGTGGCGGCGCCGTTGGCGGCCGCCGCCTCCAGCACCCGGAGGGTGAACTCCGGGTCCTCGCGGTAGCCGTCGAAGAAGTGCTCGGCGTCGAAGAAGACGCGCAGCCCCTGGGCCCGCAGGAAGGCGACCGAGTCGGCCACCATGGCCACGCCCTCGTCGAGGGTGGTGCCGAGGGCCTCGGTGACGTGGAAGGCCGAGCTCTTGCCCACGATGCAGGCGGTGCTGACCCCGGCGTCGACCAGCGCCTTGAGCGTGGGGTCGACGTCGACCTTGCCGGCCGGCCGCCGGGTGGAGCCGAAGGCGACCAGCTCGGCGGTCTCGAGACGCAGCTCCTGCGGCGCCCGGGCGAAGAACTCGGCGTCCTTCGGGTTGGCCAGCGGGTAGCCGCCCTCGATCCAGCGGACGCCCAGCCAGTCGAGCTGCTCGGCGACGCGGAGCTTGTCGTCGACGGTGAGCGAGATGCCCTCGAACTGGGCGCCGTCGCGCAGCGTCGTGTCGAAGACGTCGATCTCGGCGGGCGCACCGGCCGGCCGGCGGGAGGTGGGGTCGTCACTCGGCATGTTCGACCCAGTCCTTGTACCGGTCGACCTCGCCCCGCACGACGCGGTGGTACTCCTCGCCGATGGCGAGCGTCATCGGCCCGGGCACCGGGATCTGCCGGTCGTCGACCGACGCCACCGACGACACCTCCGCCGCGGTGCCGCAGACGAACATCTCATCGGCGATGTAGAGGTCCGAGCGGGCCAGGTCGCCGACGACGACGTCGAAGCCGAGGTCCTTGGCGATGGTGGTGACCGTCGACTGGGTGATGCCCTCGAGGGCGCCCGAGCTCAGCGGCGGGGTGATCAGCCTCCCGTTGCGGGCCACGAAGATGTTCTCGCCGGTGCACTCGGCGACCAGGCCGTGCTTGTTGAGCATCAGGGCCTCGTCGTAGCCCGCCTTGAGGGCCTCGACCTTGGCCAGCGACGAGTTGACGTAGTTGCCCGTGGTCTTGGCCGCCGGCGGCATCGTGTTGTGGTCGTGGCGGGTCCAGCTGGAGATCTTCATCCGCACGCCCTTGGTCAGCGCGTCGTCGCCCAGGTAGGCGCCCCACGGCCAGCAGGCGATCGAGACGTCGACCGAGCACGGGAGGGTGTTGAGGCCCATCTCGCCGTAGCCGAAGTAGGCGATCGGGCGGATGTAGCAGCCGGGCAGCCCGGTGGACGCGACGGTCTGCTTGGTGGCGGCCACCAGCTCGTCGACCGTGTACGGGATCTCCATCCCGAGGATCTGGGCCGACTGGAACAGCCGGGTGATGTGGTCGGTGAGCCGGAAGATGCCGGGCCCGTCGGCCGTCTCGTAGGCCCGGATGCCCTCGAAGACGCCCATGCCGTAGTGGAGCGTGTGGGTGAGGACGTGGATGCGGGCCTCGTCCCACGGCACCAGCTCGCCGTTCATCCAGATCTTCTCGGTGGGCGTGATCGGCATGTCGATCTCCTACGGGCGGCTAGAGGGCGGCGACGACGGCGTCGCCGATCTCGGGGGTGGACGAGGGGTGCGGACCGTCACCGGTCCGGGCGGCCACGACGGTGGCACAGGCGGAGCGGATGCGCTCGGCGGCGTCGGCCTCGCCCAGCAGGTCGAGCATCAGGGTCGCGCTGAGCACGGCGGCCAGCGGGTCGGCCTTCTTCTGGCCGGCGATGTCGGGGGCCGAGCCGTGGACGGGCTCGAACATCGACGGGGCGGAGCGGGTCGGGTCCATGTTCCCGCTGGAGGCCAGGCCGATCCCGCCGGAGACGGCGCCGCCCAGGTCGGTGAGGATGTCGCCGAACAGGTTGTCGGTGACGATCACGTCGTAGCGCTGCGGGTCCTGCACGAAGTAGATGCAGGCGGCGTCGACGTGGTTGTACGCCGTGGTGACCTCGGGGTACTCGGCCGCCACCTCGTCGAAGGTGCGCTGCCACAGGTCGCCCGAGAAGGTCAGGACGTTCGTCTTGTGCACCAGCGTGAGGTGCTTGCGGCGGGTCATGGCCAGCTCGAAGGCGTACCGGATGCAGCGCTCGACGCCGTGGCGGGTGTTGACCGAGCCCTGGGTGGCGATCTCGTGCGGCGTGTCCTTGCGGAGGAAGCCGCCCTCGCCGGCATAGGTGCCCTCGGTGTTCTCCCGGATCACCACCATGTCGATGCCCTTGGCCGCGTCGACGAAGGGGCGCTGGTTGATGTACTGGTCGAGGGCGAAGCGCATCTTGAGCAGCAGGCCCCGCTCGATCAGCCCGGGCGGCACGTCAGGGGTGCCGACGGCGCCGAGCAGGATGGCGTCGTAGCCCCGCAGCTCGTCCAGGACCTCGTCCGGCAGCACGGTGCCGTCCCGCAGGTAGCGGGCCCCGCCCAGGTCGAACTCGGTGGTGTCGAGGTCCACCCCGGCGGCGCGCACCACCTTCAGGGCCTCGGCCACGACCTCGGGACCGATCCCGTCTCCTCCGATGACTGCCACGCGGTGCGCCACTGCTCTCCTCTGTCCTGCTCCGAGAAACGAAACGACCGCCTGCCGGAGCAGACGGTCGAGGCGCACGCCGAGATGTCGGCGTGCGCTAGGTGATGATCGCGATCGGGCGGGTCCGACGGGTCACGGCTGGATCATAGGCCAAGGGGGATCGCTAGCCTCTCCCGGATGCCCCCCGAGACGACGCAGCTCTCGCAGACCGCCTACGACCGGCTCAAGGCCGAGTACGACGACCTGACCACGCGGGGCCGGGTCGACATCGCCCGCAAGATCGAGGCGGCGCGGGAGCTCGGCGACCTCTCCGAGAACGGCGACTACCACGCCGCCAAGGAGGAGCAGGGGAAGATGGAGGGGCGCATCATCCACCTCCACACGATCCTGGAGAACTCCGAGATCGTGGAGGCCGAGGGCGGGGGCACCGTCGCCGCCGGCTCGATCGTCACCATCCGCTACGAGGGCGACGACGACACCGAGCGCTACCTCCTCGGCTCGATCGAGGAGCGTCACGACGACCTCGACGTCATCTCGCCCGGCTCCCCGCTGGGCGGAGCCCTGATCGGCCACGTCGCCGGTGACGTCGTCTCCTACGCCACCCCCACCGGCGCCACCCTGAACGTCGAGCTCGTCGCCGTCGACTGACACTTCCACATTCCGGGTGATATCTTCCGCTTCGTGGAAGTGATCCCGCTGTTCCGCACGGACGCCCAGGCCCGGATCCTGGCCGTGCTGTTCGAGCGGCGAGGCGTGAGCCGGCCGATCGGCCAGATCGCCCGACGAGCCGGGGTGCCGGCCTCGACGGCGACCCGCGAGGTCGACCGTCTGGTGGAGGCGGGACTGGTCCGCATGGAGCGGGCCGGCCGGATGCGCATCCTCACGGCCAACTGGGACCTCCCGTGGGCCGACGAGCTGGCGTCGATCCTGGCCCAGACGGTCGGTGTCGACGCCCGGGTCGCGGACGCCCTGCGCGGCGTGCCCGGCATCGAGGCGGCGTACCTGTTCGGATCGTGGATCGGCACCGACGAGGCGACGCCCAACGACATCGACCTCCTCATCGTCGGGCGACCCGATCGCCGGGCCGTGCGGGATGCGCTCCGCCCGATCGAGGACACGATCCACCTCTACCTGAACCCCACGATCGTCGACCCCGACGAGTGGGAGGGCGACGATCCCTTCGTCACCACGGTCCGCGATCGCCCGCTCCGCCCGCTGCCTCTGGGGACGTCGTGACCGGCGATGCCTCGGCATGGATCCGTTCCGCCGTCGCCGAGGGCCGGCTGTCGAGGGTCGCTCCCAACATGGCCCGAGCAGGCGAGCTGATCACCATCGCCCGGAAGCACGTCGCCTCCGCCGAGGGACTGGCCGGCTCGGACCCGACGCTTGCTGCGCGACCGACGCAACGAGTTCGAGTACGCCCGCAAGCCTGACCCCGGACGGGTGAAGGGCGGAAACGCAGAGTTCACAAGCGATCCAGTCGTCGTTGTGGCATTGTTCGCGAGATTCGCTCGTGCAGGCCAAGAGAGGCGACTGAATGACCGATCGACCCGCTGACGCCGTCGTCCTCCGGGACGTGCGGAAGGAGTTCGGCTCCTACGTCGCCGTCGAGCACGCCGACTTCACCATCGCCAAGGGGGAGTTCTTCTCCCTGCTCGGGCCGTCGGGCTGTGGCAAGACGACGCTGCTGAAGATGATCGCCGGCTTCGAGCAGCCGACCGGCGGGGCCGTGCTGCTGGAGGGCGAAGACGTGTCCTCGGTGCCCCCGCACAAGCGCAACGTCAACACGGTCTTCCAGCAGTACGCGCTGTTCCCGCACATGACGATCGTCGACAACGTGGCCTTCGGGCTCCGGTCGAAGAAGGTCCCGGCGGCCGAGGCCCGGAAGCGGGCCATGGAGATGCTCGACCTGGTGAAGCTGGCCGAGTTCGCCGGCCGCCGTCCGGTGCAGCTCTCCGGTGGCCAGCAGCAGCGGGTCGCCCTGGCCCGGGCCCTGGTCAACATGCCGGTCGCCCTGCTCCTCGACGAGCCGCTCGCCGCCCTCGACCTCAAGCTCCGCGAGGCGATGCAGATCGAGCTCAAGCGCATCCAGCGCGACGTCGGCATCACCTTCGTCTTCGTCACCCACGACCAGGGCGAGGCGCTCACCATGAGCGACCGCATCGCGGTGATGAGCCGGGGCCGGGTCGAGCAGATCGGCACCCCGTCGGAGATCTACGACTCCCCGTCGAGCATCTTCGTGGCCGGCTTCATCGGCTCCGCCAACCTCCTGCCCGGCAAGGTCAGCGCCGGCTCGACCCTCGCCAAGGGCGACTCGGTCGACCTGGCCATGGGGTCCACCATCGACGTGGCGTCGACCTTCGGGATGGACACCGGCGCCGACGTCACGGTGATGATCCGGCCCGAGCGGCTGGTGCCCAACGACGGCGAGACGGTCCCCGGCCGCTCGTTCGTGGGCACGATCCAGGACGTCATCTACCAGGGCTCGGAGATCCGCCTGATCGTCGACCTCGACGCCGACACCGAGATCACGGTGACGGTCGACCCCGACCACGTGACCGAGCTGACCACCCCCGGCAACCTGGTCACCCTCACCTGGCCGGCCGAGGCCGCCTTCGTCCTGCCCGGCCGCACCGCCATCGTCGGCGCCACGGGGACGGACTTCGACGAGGTCGAGGCCACCATGGCCGGCGCCCTCGACGCCGACGACGACGTGGCCTCGGCCGACCCGGCCGGCGATGCCGCTGCGGCCGCCACCGACACGTCCGGCACCCCGGCCCCGCTGGTCGGCGGGCCGCCCCGGTTCAGCCGGCGCAGGATCCTCGTCGGCGGTGGCGTGGTCGCCGCCGGGGCGGTCGGCGCCGTCCTGTTGTCGAGCGTCGGCACGTGCGACGGCGGCAGCGGCGGCGGCTGGGGGGGGGCGGCCGGCACCGTCGAGGCCGGTGGCGGTCTGGGCCAGGGCGCCGATCGGCTCGAGATCATCAACTGGACCGAGTACATCGACGTCACCGATGGCGGTGAGAAGGGGACGATCGACCGCTTCCGGGACGAGACCGGGATCTCGGTCAACTACCAGGAGACCTGGAACGACAACAACGAGGCCTACGGCAAGGAGTTCGTGGCCTACCTGGAGGGCGACAACCCGACGCCCTGGGACATCGCCGTGCCGACCTACTGGCTGACCCAGCGGCTGATGGAGCGGCAGTGGCTGGCCCCCATCCCCTACAACCTGATCCCCAACTACGCCAACGTCGACCCGCAGTACATGAACCTGGCCTGGGACCCGGGTGGCAAGTTCAACCTCCCGTGGCAGGCCGGCGTCACCGGCTTCGCCTACAACATCTCCGAGACCGGCCGGGAGCTGCGCAGCATCAACGAGCTGTTCGACCCCGAGTTCGCCGGCAAGATCGGCTTCTTCACCGAGATGCGCGACAGCATCGGGCTGGTGATGCTGGGCCAGGGCAACGACCCGACCAACCCCACCGAGGACACCATCAACGAGGCCCTCGACCAGATCGAGGTGGCCACCGACAGCGGCCAGATCCGCCGCTTCACCGGCAACGACTACCTGCAGGACATCGACAACGGGAACTTCGCCGCCTGCATCGCCTGGTCGGGCGACATCGCCCAGTCGTCCAACCCCGACGTCCGCTTCGTGTTCCCCGAGGAGGGGGCCATGTCGTGGTTCGACACCATGGTCATCCCGGTGGGCGCGGCCAACGGCGTCGCCGCCGCCCGGTTCATGGACTACGTGTACGACCCGGCGGTGGCGGCCCGGATCGCTGCCTACGTCCAGTTCATCTCGCCGGTGATGGGGGTGCGGGAGGAGCTGGAGAAGCTGGGGGGCGACGCCGCCGCCCTGGCCGAGAGCCCGCTGCTGTTCCCCGGCGACGAGGAACGGGCCCGGATGTTCGTCTTCGGTGACATGTCCGAGACGCTCGACGAGCAGGTCACGAATCGCTTCCTCACCATCACGGGGGGCTGAGCCATGGCGACCGACTCCGACGACCGGACGCTCCGGAAGAGCCGGTGGACGCCCTACCTGCTCTCGGCGCCGGGGCTGATCTGCATCTACCTGTTCTTCCTCGTCCCCCTCGTCACCCTGCTGAAGATCGCCCTGTCGAACAGCACCGAGAAGGGCAGCAGCAGGGTCGACTTCGCCTGGCAGTGGGACAACTTCGGCAGCGCCTTCGACGAGTTCGGCTCGCAGCTGTGGCGAGGCCTGCTCTACGCCGCCATCACCACGGTCCTGTGCCTGCTCCTGGCCTACCCGCTGGCCTACTTCATCGCCTTCAAGGCCGGCCGCTGGCGCAACCTCCTGCTGGGGCTGGTGATGGTCCCGTTCTTCACCAGCTTCCTGCTCCGCACGATCGCCTGGCAGTCGCTCTTCTCGGACAACGGACCGATCCTGGCCGTGATCGACGCCCTCGCCCTGGGCGGTCCGCTCGACGCCATCGGCATCACCACCGACGGGAAGATCATCAACACGCCGACGGCGGTGATCGGCGGCCTGACCTACAACTTCCTGCCCTTCGCCCTGCTGCCGATCTACGTCAGCCTGGAGAAGATCCCCACCAACCTGTTCGACGCGGCCAGCGACCTCTACTCGCCCTTCGGCAGCACGTTCCGGCGGGTGATCCTGCCCATGTCGCTGCCAGGGGTGTTCGCCGGGACGCTGCTCACCTTCATCCCCGCCTCCGGCGACTTCATCAACCAGCACCTGCTCGGCGATGTGAAGAAGCCGGTGATCGGCGGGGTGATCCAGGCCCGGTTCCTCCAGGCCGGCGACTTCCCGACAGCCTCGGCGATCAGCCTGGTGCTGATGGTGATCATCACGGCGATGGTGCTCGTGTACTCCAAGTTCCTCGGCACGGACGACCTCGTCTGATGGCCCGGCCCAAGCGGTTCAAGCCGGGCACGGTGGCCCTCTGGGTCGTGTCGATGGCGGTGCTCGCCTACCTGTTCGTCCCGCTGATCACCATCGCCGTCTTCACGTTCAACGACCCGACGACGAAGTTCAACACGCAGTGGGAGGGCTTCACCCTCGACAACTGGGCCGACCCCTTCTCGCAGCGGCTGTTCACCGACGCCCTGATCGAGAGCGTCCGGGTCGCGGCGGTGGCCTGCACCCTCGCCACGGTCCTCGGCAGCCTGATCGCCCTCGCCCTCGGCCGCTACCGGATGCACGGCAGCGCGGCGATCAACCTCCTGCTGATCCTGCCGCTGACCACACCCGAGATCGTCATGGGCGCCTCGCTGTTCACGCTGTTCTTCAACCTGGGCGCCGAGCGGGGCTTCACCACCGTCGTCATCGCCCACACCCTGTTCTGCCTGAGCTTCGTGGCCATGACGGTCAAGGCCCGGACGCGGGGCATGGACTGGTCGCTGGAGGACGCAGCCATGGACCTGGGCTCACCGCCGTTCCGCACGTTCTGGAAGATCACCGTCCCCGGCGTGCTGCCCGGCGTGGCCGGCGCGTTCCTGCTGTCGCTGGCCCTGTCGATCGACGACTACATCATCACGTCGTTCGTGGCCGGCCCGACGGTGACCTTCCCCCGGCGGGTGTTCGACTCGGCCCGCATCGCCCTGCCCCCGCAGGTCCACGTCCTGGCCACGATCATCATGCTCGTCGCCATCGCCATCATCGTTGCCTCGACGCTCAGCGGGAACCGGCGCCAGAAGCCGGCCTAGTGGGCGCCCCAGGCGTACGTCTGCTTGACCAGCTTGAGGTAGGTGAGGATCTCGGTGGAGACGACGCCGGGGACGTCGCGGATCGCCGTGGTCACCAGGTCGAGCAGGGCGCCGGCATCGGGGGCGACCACCTCGACGAGCAGGTCGTAGCGGCCGGCGGTGATCACGACGTAGTCGACGTCGACCGACTCGGCGATGGCGTCGGCCACCACCCGGGTGTCGCCCTCGACCCGCACCCCGACCATGGCCTGGAGCCCGAGGCCGAGCACGGCCGGGTCGGTGACGGCGACGACCTGCATCACGCCCCGGTCGATCAGCCGCTGGACCCGCTGGCGCACCGCCGCCTGCGACAGCCCGACCATCGGGCCGAGCTTGGAGTAGGGGGTGCGGCCATCGGTCTGCAGCTCGCCGATGATCCGTCGGTCGACGTCGTCGAGATCGACCGGGTCGCTCATGCCGTCCGGCTCGCTCGCTGCGCTCGCTTCACTGCTCCTCGAGCTCCTTCCAGGCCTCGAGCAGCGTCTCCCGGATGATCCCGGCGATGGCGTCGAACTCCTCGGGCCCGGCGACCAGCGGCGGGGCCAGCTGGATGACGGGATCGCCCCGGTCGTCGGCCCGGCAGACCAGGCCGTTCTCCAGCAGCTTGTTGGAGAGGAAGCCCCGCAGCAGCCACTCGGCCTCGTCGTCGGTGAAGGCCTCGCCGCCCTTGGTCATCTCGATGCCGTAGAAGTAGCCCATCCCCCGCACCTCGCGGACGATCGGGAGGTCGAGCAGGTCGTCGAGGGCGGAGCGGAACTCGCCCTCCAGCTCCTGGCCCCGGGCCGGCAGCCCCTCCCGCTCCATCACGTCGAGGTTGGCCAGGGCCACCGCGCAGCTGACCGGGTGGCCGCCGAAGGTGATGCCGTGGAGGAACGACGCCTGCGGCTCGAGGAAGGGCTCGGCGATGCGGTCCGAGATCATCACCCCGCCGAGCGGGGCGTAGCCGGAGGTGATCCCCTTGGCGAAGGTGATCATGTCGGGCTGGTAGCCGAGCCGGCTCGACCCGAACCAGTCGCCGAGGCGGCCGAAGGCGCAGATCACCTCGTCGGACACGAGCAGCACGCCGTGGGTGTCGCAGATCTCCCGGACCCGGTCGAAGTAGCCGTCGCCGGGGACGAAGCAGCCGCCGGCGTTCTGGACCGGCTCGAGGAAGACGGCGGCCACCGTCTCGGGGCCCTCCTCGAGGATGACCCGCTCGATCTCCTCGGCGCAGGCGGCGGTGCACGGGCCGTGGGAGTCGGGGTCGCAGGTGGGGCAGCTCTGGGAGTTGCTGATGCCGACGTGGCGGGACTGGCCGTTGAGCAGCGGCAGGAAGGGCTCCTTGATGGCCTGCAGCCCGGTGATGTTGAGCGTCGAGAGGGTGGCGCCGTGGTAGGCGAGGTCGCGGGCGATGACCTTCACCCGGTCGGGGAAGCCCATGGCCAGCCAGTACTGCCGGGCCAGCTTCCACGCCGTGTCGACGGCCTCGGCCCCACCGGTGGTGAGGAAGACCCGGTTGAGGTCGCCAGGGGCGAGGGCGGCCAGGCGAGCCGACAGCTCGATGGCGGCCGGGTGGGCGTAGGTCCAGAGCGGGAAGTAGGCGAGCGTCTCGGCCTGGGCGGCGGCGGCCCGGGCGATCTCCTCGCGGCCGTGGCCGGCGTTGACCACGAACAGCCCGGCCAGCCCGTCGAGGTAGCGCTTGCCCTCGCTGTCCCAGACGTAGGCGCCCTGGCCCCGCTCGACGACCGTCGGCCCCTTGCCCGCCTCGCCGGCCAGCCGGGAGAAGTGCAGCCAGAGGTGGTCCTGGGCCGCCTGGGCCAGCTCGTCGGCAGACATGGTCATGATCCGATCGTAACCCGGACCTCCGACGACGGTATCGGTCGCCCCGTGGCAGGCTGGCGACCGGATCCATCGCCGTCTGACGGAAGGCTGACCTCGTGCAGGACCAGAACCTGATCGGCGGGACGTTCGTCCCGGCCGCCGACGGCGCCACCGAGGACGTCCTCGACCCGGCCACCGGTGCGGTCATGGGCACCGCCCCGGCGTCCTCGGCCGCCGACGTCGACGCCGCGGTGGCCGCCGCCGGCGCCGCCTTCGACGGCTGGGCCGCGCTGACCCCGCGGGCCCGCTCGGAGGCGATCGGCCGGCTCGCTGCGGCGGTGGCCGACGACCTCCCCCGGCTGTCCGAGATCGAGGCCCGCAACGTGGGCAAGCCGGTCTCGATCATCGAGTTCGAGATGGACCTGACCGCCGACAACTGGGCCTTCTTCGCCTCGGCCGGCCGCTTCCTGGAGGGCCGGGCGGCGGGCGAGTACATGGAGGGCTACACGTCGATGATCCGGCGCGAGCCGCTCGGCGTGATCGGCTCGATCGCCCCGTGGAACTACCCGCTCAACATGGCGACGTGGAAGGTCGGCCCGGCGCTGGCGGCCGGCAACACCGTCGTCCTCAAGCCGTCGGAGCTGACGCCCTACACCGCCCTGCGGCTGGCCGAGCTGGCCGCCGAGGTGCTGCCGCCCGGCGTGCTCAACGTGGTGTGCGGGACCGGCACCGGCGCCGGTGTGCCCTTGGTCGAGCACCCCGACGTGGCCATGGTCTCGCTCACCGGTTCGGTGGCGGCCGGCCAGGCGGTGGCCCGGGCCGCGGCCACGTCGCTCAAGCGGGTCCACCTCGAGCTGGGCGGCAAGGCGCCGGTGGTCGTGTTCGACGACGCCGACCCGCAGGCGGTGGCCGAGGGCGTCCGGGCCGCCGGCTACTACAACTCCGGCCAGGACTGCACCGCCGCCTGCCGGCTGATCGCCGGGCCCCGCATCCACGACGACGTGGTCGCCGCCCTCGTCGCCGAGGTGGGGGCGATCCCGTTCGGCGACCCGACGCTCGACGAGACCGAGGTCGGGCCGGTCGTGTCGGCGGCCCAGCTCGGGCGGGTGGCCGGGATGGTCGACCGGGCCGTCGATGCCGGGGCCACCGTCGCGGTGGGCGGCTCGGCCGTCGACGGCGGCGGCTTCTTCTACGAGCCGACCGTCGTGGTGGACGTCGACCAGTCCTCCGAGATCGCCCAGCGCGAGGTGTTCGGCCCCGTCGTCACCGTGCAGCGGGCGCCCGACGAGGAGACACTGCTGCGCTGGGCCAACGACGTCGACTACGGCCTGGCCGCCTCGGTGTGGACCCGGGACGTGGGCCGGGCCATGCGCATGGCCGCCGGGCTCCGCTTCGGCACCGTGTGGGTCAACGACCACATCCCGATCATCAGCGAGATGCCCCACGGCGGCTTCAAGCACTCCGGCTACGGCAAGGACATGTCGATCTACGCCGTCGAGGCCTACACCGAGCTCAAGCACGTCATGGTGAAGCACTGACGATGTGATCGATCCACGTCGCCGTCCGGATCGCCCGGGTGCGGGGGTCGAGGTGGAGGACGGGCGGGGCGCCGTGGCGCCAGGCGAGGGCGTCGTCGAGGAGGGGGTGCCACTCGGCGGCGAAGGCGGCGCGGGCCCGGCGGCCGGCGTCCTCCTTGCTGACCACCTCGCCGGTCGTCACCGTCACCCAGAGCCGGGCCACGCCGAGCGTCTCCTGCGTCATGCGCGAGCGCGACACCTTCCGGCCGGCCAGGCGCCGGGCCTCGGCCCGCCAGAAGGTCCGCAGGTTCTCCCGGCACCACGCCACCACCTCGTCCCGCGGTGGGCGGACGACCGGCGCCCCGGTGGCGGCCAGCGTCGTCCACATCACCGGGTTGACGTCGAACGCCTGGCCGATCGTGAAGGCGGTGCCGGTGTGGGCGGCGACCGGCTCGATCTCGGCGACCGGCCGGGCCAGGTCGGCGGCCACCACGTAGACGCCGTTGACGTTGCCGGGGAGGGCCCAGCGCCGGTGCGCCACGGCGGTCGCCGCGGCCGGGACCGACGAGACGGCCTGGGCCGCCCGCAGCCGCACCAGCTCGGCCCGGGCCAGCCGGCGATCGAGGACGACCACCACGTCGACGTCGCTCCGCCCCGGCCGGTACGCCCCCATCGCCGCCGACCCGGTGACGTGCACGGCGACGACCCGTCCCGGCAGGGCCCGGTCGAGCCATCGCCGGTGCCGCCCCACCGCCCGCTCGACCTCCGCCTCCACCGTTCCAGCCTGGCACCGCCAGACTGTCGGTCGTGAGCGCCATCGACGAGGACGTGCGCGCCCCCGTGGGGCTGCCGCCGGAGGGGACGCTGGACCGGCCCGACGGCGGGACGATCGCCTACCGGGCCGACCCGGCGACCGGCCCCGACGACCGGCGCACGCCGGTGCTGCTGGTCCACGGCTGGACGGTCACCGCCGACACGACCTTCGCCCCGACCTACCCGGTGCTGGCCGACCGCTACCGGGTCGTCGCCCCCGACCTCCGGGGCCACGGTCGCTCCTCCCCCGCCCGCCGCCGGATCCGGCTGGAGGACCTGGCCGACGACTGCGCGGCCGTCCTCGACGTCCTCGGGATCGAGCGGGCCGTGGTGGTGGGGTACTCGCTGGGCGGCGCCGTGGCCCAGCTGCTGTGGCACCGCCACCGGGAGCAGGTCGCCGGGCTCGTCGTCTGCTCGACCGCCCGCCACTTCCAGACCGGCCCGGTGGGCGACCTCTGGTACCGCGGCCAGTCGTGGATCGCCCCGGCCGTGCGGGCCTTCCCCGGCCCGGCCCGGGCCCGGATGCAGCGGGCCGTCGACGGCAAGGTCGACCCCGGCCCCTACGCCGCCTGGTACCGCCGGGAGCTGCTGCGCAGCGACCCGCCCTCGCTGCTGCGCGTCGGCGCCGCCCTGGGCCGGTTCCGCTCGAACCGGTGGATCGGCGGGGTCGACGTCCCGGCCGCCGCCATCGTCACGACGAAGGACCGCACCGTCCCGACCCGCCGCCAGCGGGGCCTGGCCGCCGCCATCCCCGGCTGCACCACCTATGAGGTCGCCGGCCCGCACAACAGCGCGGTCAGCATCCCCGACGTCTGGGTGCCCGTCCTCCGCCAGGCCCTCGACGAGCTCTAGCCACCCTCCGTTCACCGTCGCGGTCTAGGTTCCGCCGCCGTGATCAAGCGCATGGTGGTGGGTCTGGTCGTGCTGGGGTCGATCGGGGCGAGCCTGCTCGCGCCCGGGGGGCCACCGGCCGGAGCGGCGGGGATGACGACCCACGCCTGGATGGCCGAGTCGGCGATCGACCTGGTCGAGGACGGCGACCTGGCCGCCCTGCTCGAGGCCAACGTGGCCCAGGTCCGCTCGGGGGCCCGCTTCCCCGACGGGGGCTACGGGCCCGGCAACGTCTACGGCGAGGAGGCGCACTGGCAGCGCTTCACCGACGTCTACGCCGAGATCATCCGGGAGAAGGAGACCTGCGGCGACCTGACCGCGCCGACCGGTCCCTGCGCGGCCCAGATCGCCCACCTGATGGGCATCGTCGCCCACGGCACCGGCGACGAGGTGTGGGACTGGCTGTTCGAGCCCAACAGCCCGGACCTCGACGAGTACTACCTGCCCGACGAGCTGTCGGCCTTCCAGGACGGCGGCGGCCAGGAGCTGGTGATGGACCTAGTCGCCATCGGCGTCCACCACCGCCCGGGCGGTGCCCCGCCGGCCCTGCCGAACGAGGCCGACCTGCTCGCCGCCTTCGCCGCCTCCGGGCAGCAGGGCGTCACCGCCGAGCAGCTCGACTTCGGCCAGCAGTACATCGACATCGTCTACGCCGCCGAGTCGAGCTGGGTCCCGGCCCACCTGCCCGGCGTCCTGAGGAACATGCCGTGGATGAGCAACAACATGGTGAGCGGGCCCGGCGGCGTCGAGTACGCGGCCCGGGCCATCGCCGGCCAGTGGGACGACATGTGGCAGCGCCTCCTCGGCGAGGACCCGACGACCGTCGTCTCCGCCACCTACCCGGCCGACCAGCAGCGCCGCATCCCGGCGACCGGCTGGGAGCGCTCCTTCGCCCCCGGCTCGCACCCGGACCGGGGCGGGGCCCGCACCCGCATCTCGGCCTCGCTGACCTACGCCCTCCCCTACCGCCACCCGGGCGGTGAGCCGGCGCCCGAGCAGCTGCCGCCCGGGTCGATGACCCTCACCGACGTCGACCACGACGCCGCCGTCCCGCTGATGGCCGGCTACCCCCGCGTCGTCCCCTACGGTCCCGACGCCGGCACCCACACCGTCGCCCTCCAGCCGGCCGAGGACCTGACGCCGTGCACCTGGTACCGGGTCGACGTCACCGAGGCCCTGCTCGACGCCGACGGCGACGGCGTCACGCCGACCAGCTGGGAGTTCCGCACCGGCACCGACGCCGACGGCGGCCGCTGCGAGGACGACCCCTACACGGCCGACGAGCTGTGGATCCGGGCCGCCTACCAGGACGTGCTGGACCGGACCGCCGGCGCCGGCGAGCTGGCCTCGTGGACGGACAGCCGGGCCCGGGGCCTGACGAACGGCCGCTTCGCCGCCAACCTGGTCGGCTCGGCCGAGGGCCGGGACCGCACCGCCCGCCTCCTCTACACCGGCCTGCTGGGCCGCCAGGCCGGCCCCGGCGAGCGGGCCTACTGGGCCGGCGTGCTGCGCACCGCCACCCTGCCGACCGTGGTCGGACGGATCGTGGCCACCCCCGAGTTCGCCGCGCTCGGCGAGGGCGACCCCGACCACCTCGTCGCCCTGCTCTACACCACGCTCCTCGGCCGGGAGCCGGGGCCGGGCGAGTACGGCTACTGGCGGTCGAGCACCGTCGCCGGCACCACCCGGGGCACGATGGCCAAGAAGCTGATGGCCAGCCCCGAGGGCCTCCGGTACGTCGTCGTGGACGTCTACGGCGACCTGCTCGGCCGGGAGCCCGGTCCGGGCGAGGTCGCGTACTGGACCGCCCAGGTGAAGCGGACCGACGAGCGCTTCCTCGTCCGCTCGATCGTCGCCAGCGCCGAGTACGTCCAGCACGTGACCGAGTAGGCGCTCTACGTTCGGCCCGTGGATCCCCGCGCCGTCCCGTTCGAGACCGGTCGCCACCAGGTGGGCGACGGCTGCCACGCCTGGCTCCAGCCCGACGGGGGCTGGGGCTGGTCGAACGCCGGCCTGGTGGTCGGCGGGGGCGCCTCGCTGCTCGTCGACACGCTGTTCGACCTGCGGCTGACGCAGGCCATGCTCGACGGGCTGGCCCCGCTGACCGACCCCGCCCCCATCGCCACCCTGGTCAACACCCACGCCAACGGCGACCACTGCTACGGCAACGAGCTGCTGGCCGGGGCCGAGATCATCGCCTCGGAGGCCGCGGCCCGGGAGATGGGCGACGTGCCACCGGAGTCGATGGCCGCCCTCAAGCAGGCAGGCGGTCCGATCGGCGCCCTGTTCGAGCACTTCTTCGGGCCCTTCGCCTTCGAGGGCATCACCCTCACCCCGCCGACCCGCACGTTCACCGACCGCCTCGGGCTCGACGTGGCCGGCACCCGGGTCGAGCTGATCGAGGTCGGCCCGGCCCACACCGAGGGCGACGCCCTCGTCCACGTGCCCGACGCCGGCGTCGTCTTCACCGGCGACATCTGCTTCATCGAGGGCACCCCGATCGTCTGGGCCGGCCCGCTCGATCGGTGGGTCGCGGCCTGCGACCTGATCGTCGACCTCGACCCCGCCGTCGTCGTGCCCGGCCACGGCCCGGTGACCGACACCGCCGGGGTCGTGCGGGTGCGGGACTACCTGACGTGGGTCGACGGCTCGGCCCAGGAGTGCTTCGCCCGGGGCATGACGGCGGCCGAGGCGGCCCGGGACCTGGCCGGCTCGCTGTCCGCCACCCCCTTCGGCACGTGGGGCGAGGAGGGGCGCATCGCCGTCAACGTCGAGACCGCCTTCCGCCACCTCGACCCCGGCCACGAGCCGGCCGGCGTGGTCGCCCTCTTCCAGCGCATGGCCGAGATCGAGGGCTGGAACGCGCCCGGATCGCCCGCCCCCTCGGCCTAGACGTCCTCCGACCCCACCCGCCACCCTGATCGTGTCGGCTCCGCCGACGCCGTACTCTCGCTGCGATGTCCCTCGCCGACCAGATCCAGACCGACCTGACCACGGCCATGAAGGCCCGGGACGAGCTGGCCACCACCGTGCTCCGCTCGGTCCTCGCCGGCATCAAGGAGGCCCGGGTGGCCGAGGGCGCCGGCGACGAGCTGACCGACGACGACGTGCAGGCGGTCGTCGCCCGCGAGGCCAAGAAGCGGGACGAGGCGGCCGCCGCCTTCGCCGGGGCCGGGCGGGACGAGCAGGCCGCCCGGGAGCGGGCCGAGGGCGAGGTCCTGGCCCGCTACCTGCCCCAGAAGCTGAGCGAGGCCGAGGTCGAGGAGCTGGTCGCCCGGGTGCTCGAGGCCGGCGGCTTCACCACGCCCAAGGACATGGGCCCGGCCATGAAGGCCGTCCAGGCCGAGGTCGCCGGGCGGGCCGACGGCAAGGCGGTCAGCGCGGTGGTCAAGGCCCGCCTCGCCGGCTGACCGATGACTTCGCCGGGGTCCGGGCGTCGGTAGGGGGTCACCCCATCCCGGAAGGACCACCGCCATGCCGCACGTCGACGGAATGCCCCTCGGCCACCCCTGCTGGATCGACCTGAACACCTCGGACTCCGACGTCTCGCGCGTCTTCTACGAGAGCCTCCTCGGCTGGACCTCCGAGGTCGGCGGGCCCGAGTACGGCGGCTCCATCACCTTCACGCTCGACGGCACCGTCGTCGCCGGGTGCATGGACAAGCGCAACATGCCCGACGGCGGTGGCGGCATGCCCGACGTCTGGGCCGTCTACCTCCGGGTCGAGGACGCCGCCGCCACCTCGGAGCTGGCCGCCGAGAACGGCGGGACGGTGGTGTTCGAGCCCATGGAGGTCCCCGGCCTCGGCCACATGGGCTTCGTCCAGGACCCGACCGGCGCCGCCATCGGCCTCTGGCAGCCGCTCGAGCACCGGGGCTTCGGCGTGGTCGCCGAGGTGGACGCCCCCGGCTGGTTCGAGCTCTTCACCCGTGACTTCGCCGCCAGCATCGCCTTCTACGAGGCGGTGTTCGGCTGGAGCACGTTCAGCGCCGGCGACAGCGACGACTTCCGCTACTCGACGCTGGAGGAGGGCGAGCGGGCCGCGGCCGGGGTGATGGACGCCTCCGGCTTCCTGCCCGACGGCGTGCCCGACCACTGGTCGGTGTACTTCACCGTCGCCGACACCGGCGCCGCCGTCACCCGGGCCGTCGAGCTGGGCGCCACCCTGGTCCAGGGTCCCGATCCCACCCCGTTCGGCACCCTCGCCACCCTGACCGACCCCACCGGCGCCGTCTTCAAGCTGACCGACGGCGGCGCCACCTCGCCTGAATGACCGAACTTTGAGCACCTCACCCCGAATACCGGGGTGAGGCGCTCAAAGTTCGGGGGTGGGGTCAGGAGAGGGCGGCCTCGATCCTCCGGGCGGAGGCGACGACGGCGGGGCCGAAGCGCTGCCCGGGGGTCGGGCCGAGACGGTCGACCGGGCCGCTGATGCCGACGGCGGCGACGACCGCCCCGCCGGCGTCCCGGACCGGGGCGCTGACGCTGGCCACCCCCGGCGCCCGCTCCTCGACGCTCTCGACCCAGCGCTCGCCGGCGGGCGCGCCGCCACTCAGGATGCGGCCGGCGGAGCCCCGCTCCAGGGGCAGGCGCGCCCCCTCGGCCACGATCGTGCGCAGCTCGTGGGTCGACTCCCGGGACAGCAGGCAGCGGCGGCTGTCGCCCTCCCGGACGTAGAGCTGGGCGCTCTCCCCCGTCGCCTCGACCAGGGCGACCAGGGCCGGGCCGGCGGCGTCGCCCCACGGCCAGCCCTCGGCCGCGGCCCGGCCCAGCCCGACCAGCTCGGCGCCGAGGGCGAAGCCGCCGTCGTCGGTGCGGCGGAGGAGGCCGTGCTCGCAGAGGGCGACGGCCAGGCGGTGGGCGGTCGGCTTGGGGATGCCGGTGCGCGCCGTGAGGGCGGCGAGCGGCTGGGGTCCGTCGGCCAGCGCCCGCAGGAGGGCGACGGACTTGTCGAGGACGCCGACGCTGCGTACGCTCTGTTCCACGAGACGAGATGATCGTCTCACTCTTTGGAACACGTCAAGTCAGGATCCCCGCCATGGCACAGCCCAGGACACTGAGCGAGAAGGTCTGGGACGCCCACGTCGTCGCCCGTCGTGACGGCGAGCCCGACCTGCTCTACGTCGACCTCCACCTGGTCCACGAGGTCACCAGCCCGCAGGCCTTCGACGGCCTCCGGATGAACGGCCGGCCCGTCCGCCGCCCCGACCTCACCGTCGCCACCGAGGACCACAACGTCCCCACCAGCGACACCCACCTGGAGATCGCCGACCCGATCAGCCGCACCCAGGTCGAGACGCTGCGCCGCAACGCCGCCGAGTTCGGCATCACGATCCACCCGATGGGCACGCCTGGCCAGGGCATCGTCCACATCATCGGGCCGGAGCAGGGCCTGACCCTGCCGGGGATGACCATCGTCTGCGGCGACAGCCACACGTCGACCCACGGCGCCTTCGGGGCCCTGGCCTTCGGCATCGGCACCAGCGAGGTCGAGCACGTCCTCGCCACCCAGACGCTGCCGCAGGCGGCGGCCAAGACCCTCGCCGTCACCGTCGACGGCACGTTGCCCGAGGGCAGCACGGCCAAGGACGTGATCCTGGCCATCCTCGGCCGCATCGGCACCGGCGGCGGGATCGGCCACATCGCCGAGTACCGCGGGTCGGTGATCCGGGACCTCTCGATGGAGGGCCGGATGACCGTCTGCAACATGTCGATCGAGGCCGGCGCCAAGGCCGGGCTGATCGCCCCCGACGAGACGACCTTCGCCTACCTCGAGGGGCGTGAGCACGCGCCGTCGGGTGCGGCGTGGGACGAGGCCGTCGCCTACTGGCGGACCCTCGCCACCGACGAGGGCGCCACCTTCGACAAGGAGGTCGTGCTCGACGGGGCCGAGATCTTCCCCCACGTCTCGTGGGGCACGAACCCGGGCCAGGTCGCGCCGATCACCGCATCGGTCCCGTCGCCCGACGCCTTCGCCGACCCGGTCGAGCGGGGCGCCGCCGAGCGGGCCCTCGAGTACATGGGGCTGACCGCCGGCACGCCGCTGAAGGAGGTCGGCGTCGACACCGTCTTCATCGGCTCCTGCACCAACGGCCGCATCGAGGACCTGCGGGCCGTGGCCGCCGTCGCCGCCGGCCGCCGGGTCGCCTCGGGCATGCGGACCCTGATCGTCCCCGGCTCGTGGAAGGTCAAGGCCCAGGCCGAGGAGGAGGGTCTGGACCGGGTCTTCGTCGAGGCCGGCTTCGACTGGCGGGACCCGGGCTGCTCGATGTGCCTGGCCATGAACCCCGACAAGCTGGCCCCCGGCGAGCGCTGCGCCTCGACCAGCAACCGCAACTTCGAGGGCCGCCAGGGCCGGGGCGGGCGCACGCACCTCGTCTCCCCCGCCGTCGCCGCGGCCACGGCCATCGCCGGCCACTTCGCCACGCCCGCCGACCTCGCCCCCGTGGAGGCCTGATCATGGAAGCCGTGCACATCGTCTCGGGGACCGCCGTCCCGCTCGACCGCAGCGACGTCGACACCGACCAGATCATCCCCTCCGACTGGCTCAAGCAGGTCAGCCGGACCGGCTTCGAGAAGGGCCTCTTCTCGGAGTGGCGTGACGACCGGGACTTCGTCCTCAACAAGCCCGAGCACGCCGGCGCCACCATCCTCGTGGCCGGCCCCAACTTCGGCACCGGCTCCAGCCGCGAGCACGCCGTCTGGGCCATCCAGCAGTACGGGTTCCAGGCCGTCGTCTCGCCCCGCTTCGGCGACATCTTCCGCAACAACTCGACCAAGAACGGCCTGGTGCCGGTGGTCGTCCCGCCCGAGGTGGGCGAGCAGCTGCTGCGGGCGATCGAGGCCGACCCGACGCTCGAGATCACCATCGACGTGTCGCGGCGGACGCTCGAGGCGCCGGCCATCGGCCTGACGTGCGAGTTCCCCCTCGACGAGTCGGTCCGCCACCGCTTCCTGGAGGGCCTCGACGACATCGGCCTGACCCTCCAGGAGTCCGGCAGCATCGACACCTTCGAGACCGCCCGCCCCGCCTGGCTCCCGACGACCGCCTGACCCGAGACGCCTACTCGTAGGCGGCGGCGAGGAGGGGGACGAGCTCGTCGAGGGCGTAGGGGATGCTGAGGACGGTGCCCCAGGTGAGGGCGCCGGCGACGGTGGGGTCCTCGACGAAGACGGACCTGCCGGCCCGGACGACCTCCAGCGTCTCGTAGAGGGGCTTCTCCTCGACCTGGGCCCGCAGGGTGTCGTCGTGGCCGACGTTCCACACGACGAGGTCCCGGTCGAGCAGGTCCATCTGCTCGTCGCTCACCGGGGCGCCGTCGGCGTCGCCGGCCAGCTCGGCCAGGTCCTCGGGCAGGACGAAGCCCAGCCCCTCCAGCAGCTTGGTGCGGGGGTCGGTGGCGCTGCGGACGAACGACGAGCCGGGCTCGAAGACCTCGGCCACCACGCCCTCCTGGCCGGCGAACTCGGGGTGCGCCTCGGCGGCCGCCGCGACCTGGGCGTCGACCTCCTCGATCAGCTCCTCGGCCCGCTCCGGCCGACCCAGGGCGGCGCCGACCATGCGGGTCGCCTCCTGCCAGGGCATCCCGTACTCCGGGAAGTCGGCCGAGGGGGCGATCGTCGGGGCGATGGCGCTGAGGTCGGCGTACTGGTCGGCGTCCATGTCGGTGTAGAGCCCGATGATCAGGTCGGGCTCCAGGACCCGCAGCTGCTCCAGGTCGTAGTCGGCGGTGCCGGTGAACTCGCCCTCGTTGAGCACCTCGGGCTCGGCGTCGCCCAGCTCGTCCTGGGCCCACTCCCAGGTGGCGAACTCCTGGTCGCCGTACCAGTCGGTGACGGCGATCGGCGTGACGCCGAAGGCGAGGACCGCGTCCTGGTCGCTGTAGCCCACGGTGACGATCCGCTCGGGCATGGCCTCGACGACCGTCTCGCCGTGCGCGTGGGCGACCGTCGCCGGGAACGTCCCCTCCTCGGTCGCGGCCTCGGTCGTCGTCGTGTCCTCGGAGCCCTCGTCGGCGTCGGAGTCGGATCCGCTGCCGCTGCAGGCGGCCAGGGCGAGGGTCACGACGGCGAGGGGGGCGAGGGCCCGGCGGGCTCGGGATCGAGTCGACATGACGCCGGATGGTAAGCACGCTTGATGGATCTGGGAGCAGCCGATCGGACGACCCCGGCAGCGGATCGGACAGTCCTGCCCGGCGCCGGCTGATGCAGTTCCTCAGCGGGGCACCCCGTGACGTCGACGGCCACTCGCTGTGGACCGCCCGCTACCGGATGCGGGCCGGCGAGGCCTTCGGGCTGCACCGCCACGAGCCGGCCCAGATCGCCTGGTCGCCCAACGGGGTGGTCACCGCCAGCGTCGACGGCACCGCCTTCGTCCTCACCCCCGGCCAGGCCCTGTGGATCCCGGGCGACGCCGAGCACGACCTGGCCTGCCGCACCGACGCCGTCGTCCACTGCGCCTACGTCGACCCCGACTGCGAGGCGATCGCCTGGCCCGGACCCACGACGTTCGCGGTCACGCCCCTCGTCCACGAGCTGTTCACCCTCCTCGCCGGGGGCGACGTCGACCCCGCCGGCCGTCGCCACGCCGAGGCCCTGCTCCTCCACCTGATGCGACCGGGCTCCGGCGCCGCCCTGCCCCTCCGGCTGCCGACCGACCCCCGGGCCCGGGAGGTCGCCACCGGCCTGCTGGCCGACCCGGCGGACCCCCGCACCCTGGACGAGTGGGGCCGGGCCGTCGGGGCCAGCAGCCGCACCCTCGCCCGGGCCTTCGCCGCCGACACCGGCCTGGGCTTCACCGCCTGGCGCACCCAGGCCCGGCTCTGCGCCGCCCTCGAGCAGCTCGGCGCCGGCCGCACCCCCGCCCAGGTCGCCCGCCGGGTGGGCTACACCAGCCCCCGGGCCTTCTCGGCCGCCTTCCGCCGGGCCCTCGGCACCACCCCGCAGGACTTCGTCACAGCAGGGGGTGACCGCCGGGCGGCCGGGTAGGCGCGTGGTCAGCGCTCGAAGTCGCCCGGCGTCACATCGGCCGCCTGCAGGAGGACGGACGGCGGAAAGGCGAAGTAGGCGGTCTTCGTGCCGTTGTTCGTCGTCACCTCGTCGTAGGTCAGGAGGCGCCGGCTGACGATGTGCCTCATCGACCAGACCGGGTCGAGCACGGCCGAGACCGTGCCGGCCGACAGACCCAGCTCGAGCAGGTCCTCGGGATCGGCGAGATGCGCCTCGCTCGCCTCCAGCCGGTCCTTCACCTTCCGGAGGGACAGGCGGCCATCGCCCGGGAGATGGGCAGCGACGAGCCCGGTGTTGGTCTGCAGGATGAGGGTCTTCAGCTCGTGGGAGAGGGGGACTCCCCGTGCTGCGGCCGCCTCTTCACAGGTCACGACGGGTGCCGGGAGCTTGTGGACCTCCATGCTCTCACCCGGCGTGGGAGCCCCGCTCCTCTGTCGCGACCGGTGCCCGCTCAGAACCGGTAGGGCCATGCCCCATGCATCGGTGAACGTGCGATGGAAGCTCTCGAGATCGTGTTCGGCCAGGAACAACCGGCCGGAGCGCACGCTCTTCAGACCATCGATCGCTGTGTGCGACTCATAGGCCCGACGCCCGTCAGGCGTGACGAACAAGACGAAGTCGGAGAGAGAAGGGACCTCCCCCACGAGGGTCTGGCCGCCGACCCTGGCCTCGATGCCCGATTCGATCTGCTTCTCGATCGTCGGTTGGAGAGCCGCTTCCATGCCCTCCGGCGTGATGAAGAGACGTCGGATCTCAGCGCCTCGCCGGATCGCCTCGGTGTTCCGCTCGGAGTAGCGGTTCTGCTCCTGGCTCTCGTTCCACAGGCGAGAGGTCATGGTCGAGACGGCATAGATCTTCCAACCCGTCGCAGCCCGTCCCATGTCAGCCTGGATCCGCTGGTAGTACTCCGTGGCCGTGAGGGGGATCTTCCCGATCCGACAGTCGGCGAGAGCGCTCAAGAAGGGGACCACGAGGTACGTCCGGACCTCACTCCGCCAACCCTCGGGGATGAGGCGGAGCGACTCCGCCACATCGTCGGCATAAGTGTCGTTCGGACGGCGCCGAACCCGCGCCGGGACCGGTCCGATGGATCGCTGAGCGGCGTTGGACAGCCAACGTCCCAGGTGGTCGGCGAGCTTGGCAGCCAGGGCATCGACGTCCGCATCGGCGTAGCCGTGCAGGGCCAGGTCGATGCGCCCGGACAGTCCGATCTCCGGCAGACGGTCCCTCACATCCGCCAGGAGGACCGGGACGAGGAAGGTCGAGTCGAGCTCGTCCTCCCGACGCAGCGCCCAATCGACCTCTCGCCGGACCCATGGGGAGTCGACCGTGGAATCACCCACGAAGAGGACGACCAGGTCGGCCTCGGCATCGATCACATGCTCCAGCGACGACCGGAGATCATCCCCTGCGATCAACCGGTCCTCGTCGATCCACACCGACAGCCAGGCCGGAAGCCGCTGACACACGCTCCGGACGAGCGCCTTGTCCTTGCTCGTGTGACTGACGAAGATCTTCATCGCCCCTCCCCGGTCGACGTTCGGGGCATCGTAGGCTGATATCCGACGCCGACTGACGGATGAGAGGCGACGATGGCACGACGGGGCGGGGGCAAGGTCCTCGTCATCTACACCGGCGGGACGATCGGGTCGAAGCCGACGTATCCCGATGATCCCGACAGCCCGCAGAGGGTCGTCCCGTGGGACGAGTTCCGAGCATCCCTACCCGAGCTCGATCGGCTGCCGTTCGAGATCGACGCGGTCTCGATGGACGAGCCCCTCGACTCCTGCAACATCGGGCCCACGGAGTGGTCGTGGATCGCCCGGTCGATCGCCGACGGGTACGACGATCACGACGGTTTCGTGGTGCTCCACGGCACGGACACGATGGTGTACACGGCGTCCGTCCTCTCCTTCATGTTGAGGGGCCTCAACAAGCCGGTCGTCCTGACCGGTGCGCAACGATCGGCTCTGGTGGGCGTGCGCAACGACGCGTACTCGAACCTCTTCACCGCCCTCGAGGTCGCCAACCCGCGCGCCACGGGGATCGTGACGATCCCAGAGGTCTGCATCTGCTTCGGGGGTCGGATCTTCCGCGGCAACCGCACCCGGAAGCTCGACACGGCGGGGTACCAGGCGTTCGATTCCCCGAACGCTGCACCTCTCGCCGAGGTGGGCACCCGGATCGTGGTCGCCGAGAACATCGTCCGCCCTCTGCCCACCGGCATGTTCCACGTCCGGACGGCCCTCGACGCCAACGTCCTGCGCATCGCCATGATGCCGGTCGTCCAGACCAACCAGGCCGTCGCTCGCCAGCTCGGGACCCCGGGTCTGAGGGCCGCAGTGGTCGAGTGCTTCGGCTCGGGGAGCCTGCCGACGCACCCGGACCTCCTCGAGACCTTCCGCCGGGCGCGTCAGCGCGGGACGGTCCTCGCCGTGGTGAGCCAGTGCGCCCGTGGCCGGGTGGAGCTCGGCCCTACGAGACCGGCGCCCCCCTGGTGGAGGCGGGGTTCGTCTCGGCCGACGACATCAGCACCGAAGCCGCCATCTGCAAGCTGATGGTGCTCCTGGGCGAACCGGACCTGGAGCCCGAGGAGGTCGAGGCCGCGTTCGGCCGCGACCTGGCCGGCGAACAGTCGTCGTCTCTGCACACGGCCCACTTCTTCGACGAACCCGGCATCGCGGTCGGCGGCGGGACGCCCCGTCGCCTTCGACCGGCCATGGTTCCAGAGGACTGGGAGCCCCACGAGCTGCAGCGGGCCGTGATCCGACTGCACGGCGCCACGTTGGACAGCGACCCACGCGACTCCCCCACCGAGATCGAGATCTACCTGGACATGAACCCTGATGAGCACCCCGATGATCCGGACGCGGTGCTCGTCGACCGGTTCCTGCGGTGGCCCAACGACCACCACTCGAAGCTCCTCTCCTTTCCGGTCACCGAAGCCATCCGGGCTGCATCGACCCAGGGCCGACGAGTGTCGTTCACGATCTACATCCGCAAGCCCGCGGCCACCCTGGAGTGGACCTCCGCAGACATCGCCTTGGTCACACGTCGGCACTGACCTGCGGTTGGCATGGCCCTCGGGCCACCGGGTAGGGCGGGCCGGGTGAGGATCCTGGTCACCGGTGCGACCGGTTACATCGGTGCCCGTCTGGTGCCCGAGCTGCTGGCCGCCGGTCACGAGGTCCGCTGCCTGGCCCGGACGCCGGCCAAGCTCGACGGTGTGCCCTGGCGGGGCGACGTCGAGGTGGTCGAGGGCGACCTGGCCGACCCCGACTCGGTCGGCCCGGCGTGGGAGGGGGTCGACGCCGGCTACTTCCTCGTCCACTCGATGGGCGGGGCCGACGACTTCGCCGAGGAGGACCGGCGCAACGCCGCCACCTTCCGGGACGCCGCGGCGGCGGCCGGCGCCGCCGGCCCGATCGTCTACCTGGGCGGGCTCGGCCGCGACGACGACCCCGACCTCAGCCCCCACCTGTCGTCCCGCCACGAGGTGGGCCGGGTGCTGGCCGACGGGCCGGTCCCCGTGACCGAGCTGCGGGCCGCGGTGATCATCGGCTCGGGCTCGGCCAGCTTCGAGATGCTCCGCTCCCTGGTCGAGGTGCTCCCAGCGATGGTCACGCCGCGTTGGGTCCAGAACCGCTGCCAGCCCATCGCCATCGCCGACGTCCTCGCCTACCTGGTCGCCGTGCTCGACGACGGCGGCCAGGGCCAGGACCGGATCCTCGAGGTCGGCGGCCCCGACGTCCTCACCTACGCCGACATGATGCGGGCCTACGCCCGGGTCGCCGGGCTGCGCGGCCGGCTCCTCGTCACCGTGCCGGTGCTGACGCCCCACCTCTCGTCGCTGTGGATCGGCCTGGTGACGCCGCTGCCGTCGGGGCTGGGCCGACCGCTGGTCGAGAGCCTGATCAACGAGGTCGTGATGCGGGACCGACCGATCACCGCGGTCGTCGACCACGAGCCGATCGGCTTCGTCGAGGCGCTCGAGCGGGCCGTCCGGACCGTGGGCGACGGGCTGACGGTCGACGAGGACGCCGAGCCCACCCCGGCCGATCCCCTCCCCACCGATCCCGACTGGGCCGGCGGGCGGATCCTCGCCGCCGGGCCCGCGGTGGGGGGTCCGGCCCGGCCGGTCGCCACCCGGCTGCCGGGCCGGCTCTGGGAGCGGTCCGACGACGACGGCGTCCGCCTGCTGTTCCACCCCCGGGGCCTCGGCGGCCGGCTGGCCTGGTACGGCACCGCGCCCCTCCGGGCGGCCCGGTCGCGGAGCCGCTGAGCGCCGCTACGGTCCGAGCCATGCGCCCGCCCCACGTCCCGGACCCCGACCGCTACGACGGCCCGATGGCCTACCGGCGCTCGGGCCGCTCCGGGCTCGACCTCCCGGTCCTGTCGCTCGGCCTCTGGCACAACTTCGGCGACGACCGGCCCTTCGCCACCCAGCGCGACATCGTCCTGCGGGCCTTCGACCTCGGCATCACGCACCTCGACCTGGCCAACAACTACGGCCCGCCCTACGGCGCCGCCGAGGTCAACGCCGGCCGCATCCTCCGGTCCGACCTGGCCGCTCACCGCGACGAGCTGGTGATCTCGACCAAGGCCGGCTGGGACATGTGGCCCGGCCCCTACGGCCAGGGCGGCGGGGGCCGGAAGTACGTCCTCGCCTCGCTCGACCAGTCGCTGGCCCGCCTCGGCCTCGACCACGTCGACATCTTCTACTCGCACCGCTACGACCCCACCACGCCGCTGGAGGAGACGGCCCGCGCCCTCGCCCACGCCGTCCACCAGGGCAAGGCGCTGTACGTCGGCATCTCGTCCTACGACGCCGCCGACAGCCGCACGATGGCCGGGCTGCTGCGGGAGATGGGCACGCCACTGCTCATCCACCAGCCGTCGTACTCGATGCTCAACCGCTGGATCGAGACCGAGGGGCTGCTCGACGCGGCCGGCGACGAGGGCTTCGGCGTCATCGGCTTCACCGCCCTGGCCCAGGGCCTCCTGACCGACCGCTACCTCGACGGCGTCCCCGAGGGCTCCCGGGCCACCCAGGGCAAGTCGCTGTCGCCCGACGCCCTCACCGACGAGGTGGTCGAGCGGCTGCGTGCCCTCGCCGCCGTCGCCCGGCGCCGCGGCCAGAGCCTGGCCCAGCTGGCGCTGGCGTGGGCCCTGCGCGACCCGCGCGTGACGTCGCTGGTGATCGGCGCCTCGTCGGTGGCCCAGCTGGAGGAGAACGTGGCCGCCCTCGACCACCTGGACCTCGACGACGAGGAGCGGGACGAGATCGACGCCGTCCTGGCCACCGGCGCCGACGGCGAGGTCGACCTGTGGCGGGACGCCCGCCAGGGGACCCTCGACGCCTGAGCGTCAGGCCGGGACGAGCTCCGGGGTGCGGGCGTCGTCGTCGGCGTCGGCCCGCTCGGCGGCCCGGTCCCGCAGGACGGTCCGGACCGACCAGGCGACCGCCGCTGCCCACACGGCCACGATCCCGAGGTAGATGGCGGCCGACGGGGCGCCGGTGATCCCCGCCTCGCGGACCAGGGTCCGGGAGTTGGTCAGGACGATGATCCCGCCGACGAGCGAGCCCAGCATCTGGGGCGGGAGGATGCGGACGAGGTAGGCGGCCAGCGGGGCGGCGATCACACCACCGGCCAGCAGGGCGATCACGTAGCCGGCCTTGACGCCCTCGCCGCCGATCCCGACGAGGAAGCCGATGCTGGCCGCGGTGGCGACGAGGAACTCGCTGGTGTCGACCGAGCCGATCACCTTGCGGGGCTCGACCCGGCCCGAGACGAGGAGCGTCGGCGTGGCCACCGGGCCCCAGCCGCCGCCACCGGTGGCGTCGACGAAGCCGGCGATCAGCCCGAGCGGGCCCAGGAACCGGGAGCGCACCGGGGCGGCGCCCTCCTTGGTGCGGATCTTGCCGAGGGTGAACCGGGCCAGGACGTAGAGGCCGAGGACCAGGAGGATCGTCGCCATCCAGGGGGTGGCCGCCTCGGTCGAGAGGTTGGAGAGGAAGGTCGCCCCGGCGAAGGCCCCGACGGCGCCGGGGACGCCGAGGCGGGTGACGATCCGCCAGTCGACGTTGCCGAAGCGCCAGTGCGAGGCGCCCGAGACCAGCGTGGTGCCCATCTCCGAGAGGTGCACCGACGCCGAGGCGGCGGCGGGCGAGAGGCCGACCGCCAGCATGAGCGACGAGGAGGTGACGCCGTAGGCCATGCCCAGGGCCCCGTCGACGAGTTGGGCGGCGAGGCCGACGATGGCCACCACGATCAGCTTCCGCACGATTCCCTCCGGAGCCATGTAGACGAACTCGGTAGAGATTAGATGAACGCGAAGCGTGGCGCAAGCGGGCGTGTCCACCACTCTCCGCACTCGCCGGCAGGAGAGGCTCGGGAGGCGCCGTAGCATCGACCCGATGCGCCGGCTGCCCCGCTCCGCCTTCCTCCTCGGGGTGGTGGCCGGCCTGATCGTGGCCCTGGTGCGGGCCCTGGCCAAGGAGGCCCGCTCCGCCCCCGCCGCCCTCCCCGCCCCGCCCGCTCCCCTCCCGCCGGCCCCCGAGCCGGTGGCGGCGACGCCGACGTGGGTGGAGCCGGTCGAGGGGGGCTGCCCCGACGGGTACCCGATCAAGGCCAAGCGGAGCAGCGGGATCTACCACCGCCCCGGCGGGCTGTCCTACGCCCGGACCAACCCGGACCGGTGCTACGCCTCGGAGGCCGCCGCCGAGGCCGACGGGTTCCGGCCCGCCAAGCGCTGATCGTCCCTGTCGTCGTCGGTGGGGGCCTCCCCGCCGGTGGTGAGGAACCAGGCCCCGGCGGCCACGCCGACCAGCGGCAGCACCAGCAGGCCGAGCACCGGCTCGCCGCTGAGCGTCGCCCCGAAGGGGTTGGCCTGGTCGGCCGGCGGGATCAGCCGCTCGCCGCTCAGGAAGACCCGGCGGATCGCCTCGAAGCCGCACAGCGCAGCGACCACGGTCCCGGCCAGCCGGCGGCCCCAGCCCCCGCCGACCACCGCCCCGGCGACGGCCAGCACCGCCAGCCCGGCGGCGAGCCACGTCGCCCGGCCGCCACCCGACGAGGTGTCGAGCAGGGCCCCGAAGCGCGGCTCGAACAGGGCGTTGGCGCCCAGGTCGCGGACCTTGTACCAGTTCACGCCGAGCAGGCCGAAGAGCACGGCGCCGGCCACGAGCACGGCCACGCCGTCGCCGAGGAGGATCCCGCCCTCGGGCCGCCCGACCTCCCGCAGGCCGACGACGACGGCCACGGCCACCACGACCAGACCCACCAGGATCGCCCCGGCCTGGACGCGGAGCACGCCGGCGGTGCTGTCGGCCCACAGCTCGTCGACCGAGGCGGCCAGCCAGGGCAGCCCCAGCCCGCCGACGGCCAGGGCCCGGGCGCCGAGGGCGGGGCGCAGGGCCACGGCCAGCCCGAGGGCGGCCAGCAGCAGGACCTGGGCGGCGACCCCGACGTTGCGGTAGGTCGCGGTGACCTCGGCCACCGTGATCGACGAGCCGCCGACGTCCACGGGGACGGCGAACTGGCAGTTGAACGCCACCATCCCGGCCAGGGCGGCGACCGCCCCGAGGGCCCGGGTGAGCACGACCACGGCTAGGCCCGGTCGACGACCGCCACGGACAGGACGCCCTCCGAGGACCGCAGCGCGGCGGCGACGTCGTCGGGGACGGCCGAGCCGGTGGCGATCACCATCAGGGCGGTGTCGGCGTCCTCCGAGCGGCCCACGTCCATGTCGGCGATGTTGACGGCGGCGTCGCCCAGGATCGTGCCGACCCGGCCGATCACACCGGGCCGGTCGTCGTTGCGGACGAACGCCATGTGGGGCGACGGGGGGACGTCGACCGAGTGGCCGTCGACGTGGACCAGCCGGGGCTCGGAGCGCAGCCCGACCAGGGTGCCGGCCACGGTGTGGCCCCCGCCGGAGATCGTGATCAGGTTGACGAAGTCCCGCGTGGTGACCGTCTTGGTGTCGCGCACCTCGATGCCCCGCTCCTCGGCGACCTGCGGGGCGTTGACGTAGCTGACCGGCTCCTCGGTGCTGCCGGCGAAGGCGCCCTTCAGGACCGACAGGGTGAGGATGCGGGTGTCGTAGCCGGCCAGCTCGCCGGCGTACTCGACCTCGACGGTGGCGGGCAGGCCCTCGTGCAGCCCGGCGAAGATCCCGCCCAGCTGCTCGGCCACGCCGAGGAAGGGGCGGATCGTCTCCGACGCCTCGGCGGCGGCGATGTTGACGGCGAAGGGGACGAAGTCGCCGGCCAGGGCCAGGCCGACCTGCTCGGCGATGGTGTCGCCCGCCTTGTCCTGGGCCTCGGCCGTGCTGGCCCCGAGGTGGGGCGTGCCGACGAAGCCGGGCTGGGCGAACAGCGGCGACTCGGTGGTGGGCTCGCTGGCGAAGACGTCGAGGGCGGCGCCGCCGCAGCGCCCGTCGGCCAGGGCCGCGGCGAGGGCGTCCTCGTCGATGACTCCGCCGCGGCTGACGTTGACGATGCGGATGCCGGGCTTGGCCTTGGCGAAGAAGTCCTCACCGATCATGCCGAGCGTCTCGGGCGTCTTGACGACGTGCAGGGTGACGAAGTCGGCGGTGGCGGCCAGGATGTCGAGGTCGACCAGCTCGATCCCGATCTTGGCCGCCGCCTCGGCGGTGACGAACGGGTCGTAGGCCACCAGGTTCATCCCGACGGCCCGGGCCCGCTGGGCGACCAGCTTGCCGATGCGACCGAGGCCGACGATCCCGAGCGTCTTGTCGGCCAGCTCGACGCCGACCCACTTCGACCGCTCCCAGCGCCCGGCCATCAGGGCACCGTGGGCCTGGGGCACGCTGCGGGCCACGGCGAGGAGCATCCCCATCGTGTGCTCGGCGGTGGAGAGGATGTTCGACTGCGGGGCGTTGACGACCATGACGCCCCGCTTGGTGGCCGTCTCGGTGTCGACGTTGTCGAGACCGATGCCGGCCCGGCCGACGACGACGAGGTCGGTGCCGGCCTCCAGCACCTCGGCCGTCACCTGCGTCGAGGAGCGGATGATCAGGGCGTGGGCGCCGGGGATCACCTCGAGCAGCTCCTCGGGGGAGAGCCCCGTCCGCACGTCGACCTCGTGCCCGGCGGCACGCAGGGCGTCGAGCCCCTTGTCGGCGATCTTCTCGGTGACGAGCACTCGGGCCATCGGTCGAGTCTGGCCCGCTCACCCACCCCCCTCCAACGTGGATCGGGTGAACGTCAGCCGACCTGGACGACGTAGAAGGTGTTGCCGTCGGGGTCCCGGAAGTCGAACATCGGCGGGACCCCGTCCCAGAGGAGCAGCTCGTCGAGGTCGACCCCGGCGGCCGTCATGGCCTGGTGCTCGGCGGCGGCGGAGGGGGTCGTGAACCGGATCCCGGTGTCGATGCCGGCCGGCGTGTCCTCACCGGCGGCCACCAGGGCCACCGAGACCGGCGACCCCGGCGGTGTCACCTCGACCCACCGGAACCCGGGCTGCAGCTCGGCGTCCATGGTGGCGGTGAACCCGAGGGTGTCGACGAAGAAGGCCAGGGCGGCGTCCTGGTCGGACACGGGCACGGCGACGACGCGGACGTTCGAGATCGTGGTCATGCCATGACCGACGTCGCCCGGCCCCCCACCTCATCGGTCGGCACGGGCGCTGCGCCGGGGGGGCGTAGCGTCGGCGGGGTGGCGAGCGGCGAGCCGGTGACGGGCGAGGTCGGGTTCGACCTGCCGCTGCCGCTCGGCCGGGTCCGGCGCCGGCGTCACCGGATCGTGCTCACCGAGGACGCCATCGCCTTCCGCGCCGGGGCCGCCGAGCAGTGGCGGGTCCCCTGGACGGCGGTCCGGTCGGCCCAGGTCGCCGACGTCTACGACCTGACGACCAGCGCGCAGAGCGCCTTCCTCGTCCTCGACCTCGACCCGGTGCCGGACCACCCGTCCCTCCACGACCACGAGGGGAAGCGCTGGTTCCTGCTGACCGGGACCGACGTGCCGGCCCGGCTCGACCGGGAGCTGGACCGCCGGCTCGGCCCCCGTCACCTGCGGGCCACGTCGGCCTCGACGGTGCCGCCGCGGCTCCGTAGCCGGCCGACGGCTCCGGCGAGGGCACGGCCCTAGGAGCGACGCCGGACGGTGCCGACGACGGCCGCCGCGACCTCCGCGGGGGTGCGGTCGTCGGTGGCGATCAGCGCGTCGACGGCGAGCGCGGCCCCGGCGGCGACGGTGGCGGCGATGTGGCCGAGGCACCAGTCGTGGTCGGCCTCCTCGGTCGGGCGCTGGAGGATCCGCTCGCGCAGCACCGGCTCGGAGGCGGCGAGGAAGACGGTCACCAGGTCGACGCCCCGGTCGCCGGTGGCACGCCGCAGCCGCTCCCAGCGATCCGCGTCGAGGATCGTCATGGGCACGACCACCGCCCCGTCGACCCGCTCGTCGACCCAGGCGGTGGTGGCCACCACGGTGTCGAGCCACATGGGCAGGGACTGGAAGTCGCCACCCGTCAGCCCCGGCGGCACCGACCGGGCCAGCGCCGTACCGACGATCTCGGGGTCGAGGACGAACGGGTGGGGGCCGAGCTCGGGCCGCTCGGCGAGGAGCGCCGCCGTCGTCGTCTTGCCCACGCCGAACCCGCCGTTGAGCCAGACGACGGTCACGGTGTGGCGGTGTCCGGGAGGGGCGGGAGGTCGTCGGCGGGGGTGAAGCCGAGGACCTGGCCGTAGAAGGCGAGCTCGGCCTGGATGGCCCGCACGATGGTGTCGGCCTGCCGGAAGCCGTGGCCCTCGCCCTCGAACAGGATGTAGGCGTGGGGCAGGCCGGCGGCGGCCACCGCGGCGACGACGGCCTCGGCCTGGCTCGGCGGCACGACCATGTCGTCGGCGCCCTGCAGCACCAGCACCGGCGTGGCCAGCCCGTCGAGCAGGTTGATCGGGCTGCGGGCGTCGTACACGTCCGAGGCCGACGGCCACGGGCCGACCAGGCCGTCGAGGTACCGCGACTCGAACTTGTGGGTGTCGCGGGCCAGGGCTCCGAGGTCGGTGACGCCGTAGAGGCTGGTGCCGGCGGCGAAGACGTCGGACGTGCACAGGGCGGCGAGGGTGGTGAGGCCGCCGGCCGACCCGCCCCGGATCACCACCCGGGAGCCGTCGACGATGCCGGCGTCGGCCAGGTGGCGGGCGGCGGCGATGCAGTCCTCGACGTCGACCACGCCCCAGCCCCCGTCGAGGAGGCGCCGGTAGGGCCGGCCGTAGCCGGTCGACCCGCCGTAGTCGACGTCGACCACGGCGAAGCCCCGGCTGGTCCACAGCTGCGTGCGCAGGTCGAGCATGGGCCGGGCCGCGGCCGTCGGCCCGCCGTGGCTCTCGCCGCCGAGCGGCGGCCGCTCGTCGGCGGGACCGCTGCTCGTCGAGGACGTCGGCCGGTAGAGGTGGGCGTGGGCGGTCCGCCCGTCGGCGCTGGGGAAGGTGATCGGCTCGGGCGCGGCGATGTCGGCGATGCCGAGCGGCAGGTCCCGACCCGCACGGAGGACGCCGCTCGTCGGCACCGCCCGGCGGCCGCGCCCGCCGTCGGACGCCGGGGCGGTGGCGGCGGGCGGCAGGTCGAGCAGCACCGGGGTGGGCTCGGCGGTGGCCGAGGCGACCAGGACGACGGCCTGCGAGGGCCCCGGCCCGGCGACGACCTGGCTGACGTAGGTCACGGGCGTGCCGCCGACCTCCAGGGCGATCGGCACCGGCGGGGCATCGGCCCCGGCGGCCGGGTCGACGAGCACCAGGCCGGTCGATCCGCCGGCGGACGCGGCGGCGACGATCCGCCCGTCGGCGAGCACCGCGCACCAGCGCATCCCGCCCACCCAGCGGGGACCGCCGATCTCGGCCTCGACCGGCGCCACGACCTGGGCGGCCCCGTCGGGACCGGGCGCGCCGGGGTCGAGGACGCGGTGGAGGTTCCACCAGCCCGACCGGTCCGAGCAGCACCACAGCGTGCCGTCGCCGGCCCACGACGGCTGGACGACCGACTCCTCGTCGCCCCCCGCCACCACGACCGGCTCGCCCCGCAGGACCGGCGCGCCGGTGGCGTCGAGCCCCAGCCCGGCGACGCACAGCTCGGTGCCGTCCCACGGCATGCGCGGGTGCGACCAGCGGACCCACGCCAGGCGGGCGGGGCCGGGCACCGGCGAGGCCACGAAGTCGTCCCCGGTGACGAGGACCCGGATGCGCGAGGGGTCGTCGGCGGCCGAGCCGTCGGTGGGCACGGCCACGATCTCGTGGCGCGGCTCCGGGGCGTCCTCGGGCCCGTCGCCGCACCCCGGGTGCGTCTCCCGCACGGCGAGGACCCAGCCGTGGTTGAGGGCGACGACGTCGCCGTACCGCAGGCCGCGGGGCGACGCCGGCACGGGCGTGAGCGGCTGGGGCGTGGCCGACGGGTCGTCGGCCACCAGCCGGTGCAGCCGCTGGTCGGCCCACGAGGCGAAGACCACCACCCCGCTCTCGACGCACCACGCCCCGCCGCCGTACTCGTACAGCCCGGTGCGGGCGCTCCACGGGGCGTCGAGGACCTCGGCGGTGGTGCCGTCGACCCGGCGGCGGACGAGGGCGATGCGCCCGCCCTCGTCGGGCCGGGACTCGCTCCACCACACGTCGTCGGCGTCGACCCGGACCTCGCCGACGGCCGCCGCCCCGGCCACCAGGTCCTCGATGGCCAGCGGCGACGGCCAGGTGCCGTAGGGCCGGACGACCCGATCGCCGGTCACGTCAGCGGGACAGCAGGTCGGCGATGCGGCCGATCCCCTCGCCCAGGTCGTCGTCGCCCAGGGCGAAGCTCAGCCGGGCGTAGCCGGGGGCGGCGAAGGCCTCGCCGGGGACGATGGCGACCTTGGCCTCCTCCAGGATCACGGCGGCCAGGTCGGTGGTGGAGGCGACGGGCCGGCCGGCGACGGTGCCCCGCTCGACGAGGGCCTCGAACGACGGGAAGGCGTAGAAGGCGCCCTCGGGCCTCAGGCAGGTGACGCCGTCGATGGCGGTGAGCAGCTCGTGCATCCGCTTGCCGCGCCGGTCGAACGACTCCCGCATGCGCACGACGTCGTCGAGCCCGCCGGTCAGCGCGGCGAGGGCGGCCCGCTGGCTGACGTTGGCCACGTTCGAGGTCTGGTGCGACTGCAGCCCGGAGGCCGCCTTGACGATGTCGGTCGGGCCGACGATCCAGCCGACCCGCCAGCCGGTCATGGCGTAGGTCTTGGCCACGCCGTTGAGGACCAGGCAGCGGTCGGCCAGCTCGGGGACGAGGGTGGCGATCGAGTGGAACTCGTTGTCGTCGTAGGTGAGGTGCTCGTAGATCTCGTCGGTGACGACCCAGATGTCGTTCTCGGCGGCCCACCGGCCGATGGCCTCGACCTCCTCGCGCGGGTAGACGGCGCCGGTCGGGTTGGAGGGCGACACGAACACCAGGGCCTTGGTGTTCTCGGTCCGAGCCTCCTCCAGCTGGTCGACGGTGACCCGGAAGCCGGCCGACTCGGGAGCGAAGACCTCGACCGGCACGCCACCCGACAGCCGGATGGGCTCGGGGTAGGTGGTCCAGTACGGGGCCGGGAGCAGGACCTCGTCACCCGGGTCGAGGAGGGTGGCGAAGGCGTTGTAGACGGCGTGCTTGCCGCCGTTGGTGACCAGCACCTGGTCGGCGGTCACCGCGTAGCCGGAGTCCCGCTCGGTCTTCTCGGCGATGGCGGCCCGCAGCTCGGGGAGGCCCGGCGCCGGCGTGTAGCGGTGGTTCTTCGGGTCGCGGCAGGCCTCGACGGCGGCCTCGACGATGTGCTCGGGCGTCGGGAAGTCGGGCTCGCCGGCGCCGAAGCCGATGACGTTCTCCCCGGCCGCCTTCAGGGCCTTGGCCTGGGCATCGACGGCCAGGGTGGCCGATGGCGTGATGGCGGCGACACGGCGGGAGACACGGCGGGCGGAGCTGGACATGGGACCCTCTCGGGATCGGGGGGATTTCGGACTTTGCCTTCTGGTCGGGCGGACGCGATCGTGGCACGTCGATGGCCTCCACCCCACCCGACATCACGATCCCCGCCGACCTGCTGCCCGGCGACGGTCGGTTCTGCTGCGGTCCGTCCAAGGTCCGCCCGGAAGCGGTGGCCGCCCTGGCCGCCGAGGCCGGCGACTACCTCGGCACCTCCCACCGCCAGCCCGGCGTGCGCTTCATGGTCGCCCGGCTGCGCAACGGGCTGGCCGAGATGTTCGCCCTGCCCGACGGCTACGAGGTCCTCCTCGGCAACGGCGGCACCACCGCGTTCTGGGACGCCCTCTCCTTCGGCGTCGTCCAGGAGCGCAGCCACCACCTCGTCTTCGGCGAGTTCTCGGGCAAGTTCGCCGAGGTCACCCGGTCGGCCCCGCACCTGGGCGAGCCGTCCACGGCCAAGGCCGACCCGGGCTCGGCGCCCGAGCTGGTCGCCGTCGAGGGCGTCGACGCCTACGCCCTGACCCACAACGAGACCTCGACCGGCGTGGCCGTGACCCCCACCCGCCCCGAGGGGGCCGACGAGGGCAGCCTGGTCCTGGTCGACGCCACCTCGGCGGCCGGCGGCCTGCGCTTCGACCCGATCGACACCGACGTCTACTACTTCGCCCCCCAGAAGTGCCTCGCCTCCGACGGCGGGCTGTGGCTGGCCGCCTGCTCCCCCGCCGCCGTCGAGCGGATCGAGCGCATCGCCGCCAGCGACCGCTGGCGCCCGGCCAGCCTCGACCTCGGCATCGCCCTCGAGAACAGCCGCAAGGACCAGACCTACAACACGCCGGCCCTGGCCACGGTCTTCCTCGCCGTCCAGCAGGTCGAGTGGATCAACCAGAACGGCGGCATCGCCTTCGCCGCCGGGCGCACCGAGGCCAACGCCAAGGTCGCCTACGACTGGGCCGAGGCCTCCGAGCACGCCACCCCCTACGTCACCGACCCGGCCCTGCGCTCCAACGTCGTCGCCACCGTCGACCTGGCCGACGACGTCGACGCCCAGGTCGTGGCGGCGGTGCTGCGGGCCAACGGCGTCCACGACACCGAGAGCTACCGCAAGCTGGGCCGCAACCAGCTCCGCTTCGCCCTCTTCCCGGCCATCGAGGCCGACGACGTCGCCGCCCTCACCCGCTGCATCGACCACGTCGTCGGCGAGCTCCGGGGCTAGCCGACTGGCCGCTCGGACGCGCCGGAGAACGGTAAGCGGCCTCCGTGGATCACCAACCGCTGGCCCCACGCCGCGACCGCCCGTACAGCTTGCGGCCCGCCCGCCACGGACGAGGCGACTCGATCGGTGGTGCCCAGACGAGCGGGTCGGTCCTGGTCCCAGAGCGCTCGAACGGCGGTCGCGTACACGGCCGCTGCCGCGATCCTCGCATCTGCATCGCCCACGGCGGCCTCGACGACCTCAATCCCTTCCCCCGTCGGATCGGACTCGAGCGAGCCGATGGCCATGACGGCGGCGTGGCGCACCTCGGAGTCGGACCGGGCTGCGACGAGTAGACCAGGGACCGAGGTGGGGTCCCCCATGTAGCCCAGAGCGACGCAGGCGTTGTCGCGCACGGTGAAGGGCAGGTTCGGATCCTCAAGCAGGGCGCCGATCACCCGCGTCGCCGGCTCTCGCTGACCTGAGGCCAGGAGGGCGTCGCAGGCGATGCGGCGCTTGGTCACGTCATAGAAGAGGACGGACCGACGGGCGAACCCTGCGATCGGCTCTCGGATCTTCTCCGGGACATCTTCCAGGACGGCGCTGGAGATCCGAACCCGGAGATCGGCGGACATGTCATCGGAGATGCTCTCCCGCGATCCGCCTTCGGTCTCCGCGACCTTCTGATCGAGGAACGCTGCGATCCGTGCCAACCGCTCGTCCCGCTCGTCACGCATGGCCTGGGCGACATCGGTGGCGATGGGAGCGCTACTGGCCCGCTCGGCCAGGCAGAGCGCGGCGAACGCCCTCTGTCGGGGCGGCGCATCCGGGTCCCGAGCCCGATCCTCGAGGTACGCAGGGGCGAACGCCCAGCTGCTGTGCCATCCGGTGACCCGGCCCGCCTTCATCGGTCCAGGGGCCTGGCGCAACGCCTCCTCGAGAAAACCCCGCGCCGGGTCGAGATCGATCCGGTTGGGCGCCTCGACCAGTTCCTTGAGCACCCCGAGGATGATGTCGACCTCTCGTGCGACGGAGTCGGGAGAGATGTGTGGGACAACGCGCAGGTGGCGCAGCACGATTCCGAGCGCTCGCGTCGCCCGCCAACCGGCGGGAGAGGTTCGAGCCACCTCGGCCGCGATGGGGACCGCCCACTCGTGAAGCGCCCCGATCTCGCGCAGGAGCAGCTGGTTCCATCGGCTCGGAACGGTGACCAGGTCGACCATCTGGCGGATGGTGACGTCGACCGGCCCACCGGTGCCGGCTTCGCCCCCGTTGAGGCGAGCGTAGGTGGCGGTAGCGTCGTCGACCGATACGGCGGTCCGCCGGGCGGCGACCAGGCCACCGACGCGAACGAGCAACTTCTCGTAGGTGTCAGCCCGGCCGCCCTGCATCAGACCTGCGGCGAACGACGCCGGTACGCGGACCTGCGTGAGCTCGACGCTGTCGCGCAGCAGTTCGGAGAAGGTGATCAGATCGATCGGGACGGCCGAACCTCGATCGTGGACGTCGAGGAACTCCTGGACCCCTCGGACCGTGTCCTCTGCTTGTCGCCCCCACCTCCTCAGGCTGGCACCGGTGATCCGTACGCTCACCTGAGTCGGCTGCCATCGGTTCTGGTTGCCGACCTCCTTCCACGTGGCAGGCCGGTCGCCATCGACCAGAAGACCTTCGACCCGGCCTCGCATGGCGACCTCGAGCAGCTTCCACCACTCGCTCAGCGACACCTCGCGCATGGGCTCACGGCCCGTGCTCCTCTTCGGCACTCGATCCCTCCCGTGCGAGCGACTCGGAGTTCACGAAACCGTGAACCACCAGTGATGAACTCTGACGGTCAATGACGGGTCCTGCAACTCATCGCACTGTGCGTGCAAGAAGTTGTGGACCTCCGAGGCTCCGTTGATGTGTGATCGGTCACGGCCACACCTGGCCTGAGGGAGGGAACGACCGCACACGCCACAGGGGGCGACATGACCACATTCGAACCACCACCGACCGTGCCAAACGATCCGTCCGCCCTGGAGCGGCTCGCACCCGAGCTGTTCACTGTCGACCTCGAGATCAAGACCCACCAGGTCGACTCGCTGTTCGACCTGGCCCACCGACGAGGGTGGGGCTTCTGGCAAATGTTCCTGATCGGCCTGGTGCCGTTCATGCCGATGGTTGTGGCGGCCGCAGCCACCGGATCGCTGATCCCCGAGGCCGGATGGGCGCGCGTCGCCGACGATTGGAGGCGCTTCGCCTTCCACGACACGACGCTCGGCGCCGACGCCACGTTCCCGCTCCTGCGCGACTACACGACCCTCCTACTCGTCGGGCTGGTGGCCACCAACACCGGCCTGGGCCACATCTTGTTGGGCCGGCTCGGACGCTCGTTCAAGGCCATGGCCGATGAAGGCGTGCTCATCTTCGACCGGAAGAAGGATGGCGACGCCATCACCGCCAGCCTGAAGGCCACCAACCGGATGATCGGGAAGGCGCACGACTTCCGAATCGGCTTCCTCGTTCTCTCCTTCGGAGCGGCCATCGGCGTTGTCACCGCTCGGCTCGAAGCGGGGCTGTACGTGCCGCTCGCCCCGAAGGCCTCAGCGTCCACGCCCATGAGCGTCGATGCGTGGGCGACCCGCAGCCAGGCAGGATGGTGGGCCTCGCCTTCGTTCGACTCCGCGATCGGGTTCTTCAGCTACCTCGGGATGATGGTGGCGCTCGCATACCTCATCCTCAAGATCGACTGGGCCTCGGTGTGCTTCATCTTCTTCTGGATCAAGAACCGGGACCGGATTCGCTTCATCCTCTGCCACGCACAGCCCTACCGCGGCTACGAGGACCTGCGAGCCGCCCTTCGAAGCGCTGCCACCCTCATCGCCCTCGACTTCGTCGTCCTGGTGGCCGTGTTCATCTCTACCGCTGAATCATCCCACCGATGGCTGGTCCTACCGGTGCTCGCCTTCGGCCTGCTCTCGCCCACCTTTCTGCTGGTACCGATGTATCTCTTCTGGCGCCACGCCCACGCCTACCGCCGGCAGCTCGTGAAGGACTGCAATCGGGAGATCGATGACCTGAGCCGGCAGGACCCCATCGGACAGGTCGAGCGCATCGCCGCCCTGCGCACGGAGGTGGCCGCACACAGCAAGCTCCCGACGATCCCCTTCCATTGGCCCAAGGTGTCGGTAACGGCCGCGGCCTGGCTGATCTCGCTCATCGCAGCCGTCCTCACACTCTGGAAGACGCTGTGACCGCTCATGTGACCGTCCGCCCCCTCACGCCGCTCGAGGACTACGGCCGCATGCCGGAGTGCATCCGGAACAGCAAGGAGCGGTGTCACCGAGGCGCCCTCGTGACGTCGGGAGGGCGTCTCTCGTTCTGGCGGTGCGCCCCCGAAGACCCTCGCCCAGCGGCCGGCGCGATCGTGCTGCTGCACGGCCTCGGGGGCACCGCCGACGGCCTACTCCCACTCGTCGGTGCGCTTGGCGCCACCCACAACTGCTACGCCCTGGACCTCCCCGGACATGGTCAGTCAGAGCTCCCAAGCCAACTCCAACACTGGGGCGTCCTCTCGGCTGACGCCCTGGCCGACGTCGTCGCCGAAGCGATCATCGACGTCGGCGCCGGCCGGCCTGTTCGACTGGTCGGGGTCTCCATGGGCGGCTTGGTCGCCATCCACCTGGCGCGGCGCCACCCCCAGGTGGTCGCGGACCTCGTCCTCGTCAGCTGCGCCTTCGTCCAACTGCTGAAGACCGCTCGCACGGTGCCAGGCCTCCTGGCCAAGCCGGCGGTCCTCGGCGGCCTGATCGCCCAGACACTGGCTGGCGCCGTCCCTCTTCCCAGTGTGTTGATCGGAGCGCTAGCGGAACGTCCGGAGCTCTTCCGACGGTTCGCCACCCACCCGGAGCGCCTCGACGCGGAGGTCCGGCGAGCTGCGCTCCGGCGTCACAGCACGCTGTGGACCAACGTGCGGACGCTGCCCAACAGCCTGAGCTACGACTTCGCCGCTCACGTCCGAGCGCTCGACGTGGGTCGTATCCGGCTGGTGGTCGGCGATGCCGACCAGCTGTCGCCGCTGCAGGACGCCGAGAACCTGGCGACCTGGAACGACGTCGAGCTGTGCGTCATCGAAGGTTGCGGCCATTGGTTGGTCGCCGAGCAGCCGCTCACCCTCGCGACCGAGATCGGCCGGAGCTCCGCAGCGCCTGATCCGTCTCAGTAGCCGTCGCGGTTGGGGATGCCCATCTCGTCGCGGATCTCGTTCTCGGTGAACCAGTCGGGGTGGCCGTCGAGGACGTCCCGGTCGCCGTCGCCGTCGAGGTCGATCCCGACCGAGTTGATCTCGGGGATGGGGTCGACCTCCTCGGTGCCGTCGGGGTGCGTCTGGCGGTAGTGGTCGTCGGGCTCGACCCGGTCGCCGAAGCCGGCGTCCTCCAGGCTCTCGGCGTTCGCCCACTCGCCCCGCTGGGCGTCGTAGGCGTGGGACAGCTCGTGGAGCAGCAGCGTCGGGCCACCGCCGTCCCAGTGCAGGTTGGGGTCGAAGGCCACGCCCGGTTCGCCGTCGATCTCGCCGCCGATCGAGTTGTGCGGGCCGGCGTCGGGGCACTCGTCGTAGGAGTAGGGGCGGATGCGGATCACGTCGCGGCCCATCAGCCAGGCCCAGTCGTCGCCCGCCTCGCGGCTGATCTCCTCGAGCACCCGCCGGCCGGTGGGCGAGGCGGCGAGCAGGTCGATGTCGGCGTAGATCCGCTCTCGCCACTCGTCGTAGGCGGCCTGGCTCATCCAGTCGGGCTTGGGCTCGATCCAGACGTCGCCGCCGACCCCGTCGACCTCGACCTCGATCCGCAACGCCCCCTCGACGCTGTCCTCGGCCTGGGCGTACGCCTGATCGAGCCCTTCTCCGCCGTCGACGGTGTCGCGCCCGTGGCCGCCGTAGAGGACGTCGTCGCCGGCGCCGCCCCGGATGGTGTCGTCGTCCCGGCCGCCGGACACGACGTCGTCGTCGGCGCCCCCGTCGACGACGTCGGAGCCCTTGCCGCCCTCCAGGTAGTCGTTCCCCTGCTGGCCGAGGATCACGTCGTCGCCGTTGCCGCCGTAGATCTGGTCGTCGCCGGCGCCACCCGAGAGGTGGTCGTCACCGCTCTGGCCGTCCATCACGTCGTCGCCCTCGCCGCCGTAGATCGCATCGTCCCCCGCCCCACCGGCGAGGATGTCGTCACCGTCGCCGCCGTAGACCTGGTCGTCGCCCCCACCGCCGACCCGGGTCGAGTACTGGCCGGGATCGCCGTCCTGGCGACCGATGTCGTCGTCGCCGTCGCCGCCCAGCAGCGTGATGCCGATCGTGACGGCGGGGTCGACCTCCAGCACGTCGTCGCCGGCCCCGGTGCGGATGGCGAAGCCGGCGGCCTCGGCGTCGGTCAGCACCCGGCGGCCGAGGCTGTCGCCGTGCTCGTCGAACACCTCGACGACGAGACGGCCGTCCTCGACGGTGACCCGCACGTGGTCGTCGCCGTCGGTGCCGACCAGGATCGTGCGGTCGCCCTCGGTGACCAGGGCGACCGGCGACGGCGGGTCGGGGACGTGGGGGGCGAGGACGGTGTCGTCGACGGTGACGACCGTGCCCGGGGCGGCGCCCGAGTCGGCCTGCTCGAACCCGGTGGCCACGCCGGCCACGAACTCGGCCCAGCGATCGACCCGGCTGCGACCGGCGGCCAGGTCGACGTCGTACGGCGGCACCGCGTCGAGCCACTCCTGCCAGCCGCTCGACGAGCGGAAGCCGTCGAGGGCGCTGCGCAGCGGGCCGATGGCGAGGCCGAGGTCGGTGACGACGCCGGCGGCCCCGTTCGACCACTGGCGGAGCTTGGCGGGATCGGCGCTGCTGGTGGTCATCGGGGCACCGCCGGACCGGTCGGCGTGGGCCTGGCGGCCTCCTCGGCCTCGGTCCGGGCCTCCTCCCGCCACCGCTCCCGCTCGGCCTCGCGGTGGGCCTGCTCGGCCCGGGCGTCGGCCGCCGCCTGCTCGATGGCCCGGGCCAGGGCCCGCAGGTCGGCCGCCGTGCCGGTCAGGTCGGTGCGGGTGGGTCCCTGGTCGGCGGACCAGTCGTCCTCGTAGCGCCCGACCCAGTGGTCGGTGGCCGGGAGGCCGGCCAGCCCGGCCAGGGCGGTGTCGATCGACCGGGCGCTCGACCGGCACTCGGTCACGGCGGTGGTGGCGGCGGCGTGGTCGAAGGCCACGTCGCTCCAGTCGGGCTGCCAGTCGGGCACGGTGCTCCTCCGCGGTTCCGGACCTGCGCTCCGTACCCGCTCCGCCCTTCGTGCAACCTCGATGTCTCTCATTGCTTTCGGGGTGGGGTCACCCGCTGCCCGGAGCCGGCCCCGCCCCGGTAACGTCTCGCCGCCATGCGACGCCCCACCGCCCTCCTCGCCGCCCTGCTCGTCGCCCTCCTCCCGTTGGCCGCCTGCGGCGACGACGGCGGTGGACCCGACGAGGCCACCGGGACCGACCGGACCACCGCCCCGGCCGAGAGCCCCTTCGTCGGCAAGACCTACGAGTCGACCGCCCTGGAGGACATCGGCGAGGGCGAGGGCGTCACCCCGCCCCTCGTCCCCGGCACCCCCATCCGGATCACCTTCGGCGAGGACGACATCGAGGTCGAGACCGGCTGCAACCGGCTCAGCGGGACCTACACCGTCGAGGGCCCGCTCCTCGTGGTCGAGGACCTGGCCGGCACCGAGATGGCGTGCGAGGACGACCTGCAGGACCAGGAGACCTTCATCGCCGGGGCCCTCATCGAGCGGCCGTCGGTCTCCCCCCAGCCCCCCGACGGCCTCCGCATCTCGGGCGAGGAGTGGGCCCTGACGATGATCGATGCCGAGGTGGCGGCCGAGAACCTCGACCTGGTCGGCCCGACCTGGACCGCCGACACGATCCTCGACGGCGAGGGCGCCAGCTCGCTGCCGGGCGGGGTGACGGTGACGCTCACCTTCGCCGACGACGGGACCTACCAGGTCGCCGCCGGCTGCAACACCGGGTCGGGCACCTACGCCCCCAACCCCGGGACCTACGAGTTCCAGCCGCCCACCCTCACCCGGCTGGCCTGCACCGGCGAGGCCGCCGAGGTCGAGGCGAAGGTGGTGGCCACCCTCGACGGCGCGGTGACCACGCTCATCGAGGGCGACCGCCTGACCCTCACCGACTTCGACCACGTCGGCCTGTCGTTCACCGGGGCCTGAGCCCCGGGGCCGCCCCGGGCGTCAGCCCTTGGCGGCGGTGAAGCCGGCGTCGAGGTCGGCGATGATGTCGCCGATCGACTCCAGGCCCACCGAGAGGCGGACCAGGCCGGGTGCCACGCCGGTGGCGGTCTGCTCGACCTCGGTCAGCTGCGAGTGGGTGGTGGACGCCGGGTGGATGGCCAGGCTGCGGACGTCGCCGATGTTGGCCACGTGGCTGTGGAGGGTGAGGCCCTCGACGAAGCGCTGGCCGGCCTCCTTGCCGCCGGCGATGACGAAGGCCGGCACCGAGCCGTAGCCCTTGCCCCCCGTCAGCTCCTTGGCCCGGGCGTGCCAACGGGACGACTCGATGCCGGCCCACTGGATCGACTCGACCTGGTCCTGGCCCGAGAGGTACTCGACCACCGCGGCCGTGTTCTGGTTGTGGCGCTCGACCCGCAGGCTCAGCGTCTCCAGCCCCTGGAGCAGCAGGAAGGAGTTGAAGGGGCTGATGGCGGCACCGATGTCGCGCAGCAGCTGGACCCGGGCCTTGAGGATGTAGGCGCCGGGGCCGAGGGCGGGCCAGTACTGGAGCCCGTGGTAGCTCGGGTCGGGCTCGGTGAACTGCGGGAACCGCTCGGGGTGGGCGCCGAAGTCGAAGCTGCCGGCATCCGCGATGATGCCGCCGATCGAGGTGCCGTGGCCGCCGATGAACTTGGTGGCGGAGTGGACGACGATGTCGGCGCCGTGCTCGAAGGGCCGGATCAGCCACGGCGTGGCGACGGTGTTGTCGACGATGAGCGGCACGCCGACCTCGTGGGCCAGGTCGGCGACGGCCCGGATGTCGAGGAAGTCGTTGCGCGGGTTGCCGATGCTCTCGCCGTAGAAGGCCTTGGTGTTCGGGCGCACCGCGGCCCGCCAGGCGTCGAGGTCGTCGGGGTCGTCGATGAAGGTGGTCTCGATGCCGAGCTTCGGCAGCGTGTGGTGGAGCAGGTTGTAGGTGCCGCCGTAGAGGGCGGCCGAGGCGACGATGTGGCTCCCGGCCTCGGCCAGGTTGAGGATGGCGAGCGTCTCGGCCGCCTGGCCCGAGCTGACGGCCAGGGCGCCGGGGATGCCGAGGGCGGTGTCGGGCGCACCCTCGAGGGCGGCGACCCGGGCCTCGACCACCGCCTGGGTCGGGTTCATGATCCGGGTGTAGATGTTCCCGACCTCGGCCAGGCCGAAGAGGTTGGCGGCGTGGGCCGAGTCGCGGAACTGGTAGGACGTGGTCTGGTAGATCGGCACGGCACGGGCCCCGGTGGTCGGGTCGGGCTCTTGGCCGGCATGGATCTGACGGGTCTCGAAACCCCAGTCGTCGGTGCTCATGCCCCGCACCCTACCTCCCAATTGTCGACCTGCAAGGTCAACAATTGGCCGGGCGGGGCTCCCCGGACCCTGGGCAGGCACGGCGCCGATCCGTACCGTCGACCGGGTGAGCGCGCTGCCCCCTCCCCCGCCCGGTGCGCCGGTGCAGCTGCCGGACCACCTCCGGCCGCCGCCACGGCGGTCCCGCACCCCGTGGGTGCTGGGCGGCGGGGTGGTCGCCGTCGCCGTGCTGGCGTTCCTCGCCTTCGGCGTCTTCGGGGTCCAGGCCCTGTGGATCGACGACGAGGTCGCCGAGGCCGCCCCGACCTTCGACTCCGGGGCGGCCCTGCCCCCGGCGACGACCGCCCCGCCGGACGACGGCGAGACCGGTGCCACCACGACGGCACCCGCCGGGCCGACCGTCACCGTCGCCGCCACTGGGACCTTCGTCGCCGACGGCCACCCGGGCGAGGGCACGGTGAACGTCCTCACCGACGGCACCCAGGCCTTCGTCCGCTTCGAGGACGACTTCGCCACCGACAACGGCCCCGACCTCCGGGCCCGGGCCTTCGCCGGCGACGAGGTGATCGACCTCGGCCCCCTCAAGGGCAACATCGGCGCCCAGAACTACGAGCTCCCGGCCGGCGTCGACCCGGCCGCCCTGACCGCCGTCGACGTGTGGTGCCGCCGCTTCGACTACGTGTTCACCACCGCCGAGCTCACCCGGTGAAGCGAGCCGCTCCCGGGACGGGGGTGGCGGGCGGGGCGGTGACCGGCGGCGGGTCGGTCGTCGGGGCGGGATCGGTCGTGGGCGGCGGCGCCTGCGGCTCGACCTCGACGGCGCCGACGTCGCAGGCCAGGCCCTGGGCCCGCACCACGCCCCTCTGGTCCGTGGTGACCGGCACCCCGCCGTAGCCGCACTCGACCAGGTCGATCAGGAAGCTCGACGGGAGCGGCATGCGGGTCGACGTCGGGCCCCCGTTGGGCATCAGCACACCCAGCTCGACGGGGAAGCCGCCGTCGACGTCGCCGGGGGCGCCGCCGAGCCCGCAGCTGGCGTCGGAGGCGACGTTGTAGCCCTCCGACAGCGTCTGGGCCCCGGCGGCGATGGCGCAGTCGGTCCCGCCGCCCTGGGGGTCGCCGATCACCGAGGCGAAGGGGATCAGCGAGTCGGCCCCCTGCTGGAGCTCGATGTTGGCCCCGACCGGGGCGACGTTGCCGGCGATGGTGGCGTGGGTCAGCTCGATCGACGTGTTCACCACGCTGATGCCGCCCCCGCTCGTGGTCGCCGAGTTCCCGGCCACGGTGCTGTTGACCAGACGGGCCACCTGGTCGGCCCAGACCCCGGCGCCGACCGAGGCCTCGTTGTCCGAGATGGTGCTCTCCACCAGGTCGACCCGGATGGCGGCCACCCCGCCGCCGATCGGAGCATCGTTGTCCACGACCGACGACCGGACGAGGGTGACGTCCGCGGTGTCGGCCTCGATGCCCCCGCCGATGCCGGCCCCGAGCCGGCCGCCGGCGACGGTGCCCTCGACGACGGTGAGGTCGCCGTCGGTGGCGATCACCCGCTCGCCGGCGCACGTCTGGCGGATCTCCGACCCGTTGGCCTCGATCGTCAGCGGCTGGGTGCCGGTGTGGGCCAGGTCGCCCTCGGCGCAGTCGTCGAGGACGTAGGTGACGCCCTCGGCCAGCACGATCGTGGTCGCCTCGACGGCCACGCTCGCCTGGGCGAAGGCATCGCGCAGCGAGCCGGCCCCGCCGTCGGCGGTCGTGGTCACCGTGATCGTCGCGGCCGACGCGGGCGGCGCCGGGCCGATCAGGACCGCCGCACCGATCGCCGCCGCCGCGACGAGGACTCGTGCCCGTGTGCCCACGCTGACACCCTACGACAGGTGGACCGGCGGGCGCTTCGTGTAGACGGGGGCGGTGAGCGGGAGCCCCGACCGGGCGGCGCGGGCCGTCCTCGACGACAGCGCCGCCCTGCTCGCCCGCTGGCGGGAGCGGTACGCCGGGCGGCCCGAGGAGGAGCGGCTGCGGCTGCTGCTCCTCGCCCTCGAGCGGGAGCAGATCGTCGCCGTCGCCTACCGGGAGGACACCCTCGCGGCCCGCATCGCCGGGCTGGGCCTGCCCGACGACGCCGCCGCCCTCGTCCGCCGGGCCCTGCTGTGGGCCTGGAAGGACGAGCAGCTCCACACCGAGTACGTCCGGGGGCTGCTGCTGACCGCCCGCCGGCCGGTGCCGGCGGCCATCGTCGCCGGCCGCCAGGTGGTGGGGACGATCTCGGGCTGGGTCACCTCGGTCCGCCACCACCGCGACCCGGCCGACGCCCCGATGCGCACCGCCGCGGCCGGCGCCCTCGTCCTGGCCGGGCGGCTGACGGGCCGGATCCCGGGGGCGCTGGCCGACGAGCTGCGCTTCCGCTCGCTGCGGCGCTACCTGCGGCTCAACGTCGTGCTGGAGCGCACCGCCGAGCTGGCCTACGCCCGGCTGGCCGAGCTGGCCCGGGCCTGCGACGAGGACGAGGCCGCCACCTTCACCCGCATCGCCGCCGACGAGGCCGGCCACGGCGCCGCCTTCGCCCTCCTCGCCGACGCCCTCGACGACGACGACCGCTGGACCGGCTCGGTCGCCGCCGTCGCCACCGCCCTCCACGAGGTCAGCCCCTGGTTCGTCGCCCTCGACCAACGCAGCGCGACGGGCCCACGCGGCCTGGGGTCGGGGGCGCCGGTCGTGGTGCGGGCGGCATCGGCCGGGACCGACGACCCGGGTGCCACCACGGCGGCGGCGCTGGCCGGCGCCGGGCTGGCCGAGCTCGTCGGGCCGGGGGCGAAGGTCGCCGTCCGGGCCGCCTTCATGTACGGCTACGACAGGCGGGACCGCTCCAACGTCGTCGACCCCCGGGTCGTCGCCGCCGTCACCGCTGCGGCCCGGGCGGCGGGCGCCGCCGACGTGGCCGTGCTGGAGGCCCGGACCGTCTACGGCCGCTGGTTCCGCCACCGCACCGTCGCCGAGGTGGCCGCCTACTTCGGCTACGACGACCCCGGCCACCGCATCGTCGACATCGACGACGACCTCGACCCGTGGACCTACGAGCGGGGCCTGGGCCGGCGGACGATCTGCCGGACGTGGCGCGACGCCGACGTGCGGATCGTCGTGGCCAAGGCCCGGGCCGATCCGACTGAGCACGCCCACCTCTGCCTGGCCACCCTGGAGGGCAGCGCCGGCCGCCACGACGAGACCGTCCACCCCGGCCGGGTCGTCGACTTCCGGACGGCGACGATGATGGCCCTCGACGCGGCCCCGCCCGACCTGGCGGTCGTCGATGCCTTCGGCCCGGTCGCCGACGGGCCCTTCGGGATCATGGGGTCCCGCCGTCCGGCGTGGGGCCGCCGGGTCTACGCCGGGCGCGACGTGCTGGCCGTCGACGTCGCCGTCCTCGCCGACCTGGGCCTGCCCGACCCGACCCGCAGCCCGATCGTCCGCACCGCGGCGGCCTGGTTCGGCGCCGACCTCGACCCGCCGGCGGTCACCGGCGACCGGGGCGCCCCCGACGGCTTCCGGGGCCCGGCGCCGACCCCTGTCCACCGGGCCCTGTCGTGGCTCGGCTATCCGGTCTACGTCTACCTCGGCGGTCGCGGCCGGCGCTTCACGCCCCGGATGGACCCCGCCGCCTTCCCACCCGTCGGTCCGGTGTCGCCGCTCACCCGCGCCACCCGCTGGCTGTCCCAGGTCCCCTTCGGCCTCCGCCCCCCGGACTGATCCCGAGCGGGTGTCAACCGATCGCGGGGTGCCGGGGTCTGGGCGGGGTGCATGAGCGACGATCTGGCGACCCTCTTCGCCCACCACCACCAGCGCCTGCTGCGCATCGCCTACCTGCTGAGCGGGGACGACCGGGTCGCCGAGGACCTGGTGGCCGACGCCTTCGCCCGCGCCTACCGGCACCTGGCGCGGGGGCGGGTGAACGATCCCGGCGCCTACCTCCGGCGGGCGGTCGTCAACGGCTGGAAGCGCCAGCTGGGACGGCGGATGCGGGACCGCGAGCGGGCCCGCCACCTCCGTGTCGGCTGGGACCCGGCCTTCGAGGACGCCACCGCCGAGCGGGACCGGGTCCTCGCCGCCCTGGCCACGCTGCCGGCCCGGCAGCGGGCGGTCGTCGTCCTGCGGTACCTCGACGACCTGTCCGAGGCCGCCACCGCCACCGCCCTGGGCATCAGCCCGGGCGCGGTCAAGACCCACAGCCACCGGGCCCTGGCCCGGCTGCGCACCACCCTCCAGGAGGACCCGTGATCGACTTCGAGACCGAGCTGCGCGACCGCTTCGACCGCGTCGCCGACGGCGCCCCTGCCGGCGACGGGCTGCTGCCGATCGTCGAGCGCCGCATCGTCGCCCAGCGCCGCCGCACCACCGCCCTCCGGGTGGCGGGGGTCGTCGCCGTCGTCGCCCTCGCCGCCGGGGTCGCCCTGGCCGCGACGGGCGGCGACGACGAGCGGGACGGCCCGACCAGCGTCGCCACCGACCCTCCGGCCACCTCGGAGGGCGCGACCACCACCGCCCCGGTGCCCGCGCCCGATCCGGGCTGGGCGACGATCGCCGAC
>JBQGCF010000123.1:0-7546 GCA_052038315.1 Iamia sp. | reverse complement strand
CGGCAAGGTCGCCTTCGTGGCCGGCTACGGCGACGTCGGCAAGGGCTGCGCCCAGAGCCTCCGGGGCCAGGGCGCCCGCGTGATCGTGGCCGAGGTCGACCCGATCTGCGCCCTGCAGGCCGCCATGGAGGGCTTCCAGGTGGCCCGGCTCGAGGACGTCCTCGACTACGCCGACATCTACATCACCACCACGGGCAACAAGGGCATCATCTCGGCCGAGCACATGGCCCGGATGAAGCACCAGGCGATCGTGGCCAACATCGGCCACTTCGACAACGAGATCGACATGGCCGGTCTCGCCCGCATGAGCGACGTCCAGAAGATCGAGATCAAGCCGCAGGTCCACGAGTTCACGTTCCCCGACGGCCACTCGATCATCGTCCTGGCCGAGGGCCGGCTCATGAACCTCGGCTGCGCCACCGGCCACCCGAGCTTCGTGATGAGCAACAGCTTCACCAACCAGACGATCGCCCAGATCGAGCTGTTCACGAAGACCGACGAGTACCCGATCGGCGTCTACACGCTGCCCAAGGTGCTCGACGAGAAGGTCGCCCGCCTGCACCTCGACGCCCTCGGCGTCCGGCTCACCGAGCTGAGCAAGGACCAGGCCGACTACATCGGCGTCCCGGTCGAGGGCCCCTACAAGCCCGACCACTACCGGTACTGATCCGGTCCGACCGGCCCGGCCGTCCCCGCGGGGCGGCCGGGCTACGGTCGCGCCGTGAACTCGATCGGCGGCTTCGACGCCGGCTTCGGCGTCCTCAACATCATCTCGCTCGTCTTCTCGCTGGCGGTGCTGGGCGCCAACGTCTGGATGCTGATCGATGCCACGCAGCGCCCGGACTGGGCCCACCAGTCGGCCGGCTCCAACAAGGGCCTGTGGATCGGCCTCGGCGTCGGCAGCCTTGTCCTCTGCCTCTGCTGCTGGGTCATCGCCGCCATCGCCCCGATCGTGTGGCTGACCGCCTACCGCCCGAAGGTCGTCGACGCCGAGCGGCGCGGCCCCTACGGCGGCTACGGCCCACCGGGCGGCTTCGGCGGCCCACCGCCGGGCTACGACGGCGGATCGGGTGGCCATGGCCCGCCGGGTGGGTTCGGCTCCCCGCCGGGGCCCCCGCCCGGGTACGGCCCGCCCACCGAGTGGGGCCAGCCGGGCGGCGGCCACCCGCCCTTCGGCGGCGGTCCGCGCAACCTCTGAGCCTTCCGCCGATACGGTCGGCGGGATGCAGCATCGCTTCCTGGGTCGCAGCGGCCTCAAGGTCTCGGCCGTCAGCTACGGCAACTGGATCACCCACGGCTCGCAGGTCGAGGACGACGCCGCCACGGCGTGCGTCCACGCCGCCCTCGACCTCGGCGTCACCACCTTCGACACCGCCGACGTCTACGCCGGCACCAAGGCCGAGGTGGTCCTGGGCAACGCCCTGAAGGGCCAGCGCCGCGAGGGCCTGGAGATCGCCACCAAGGTGTTCTGGCCGACCGGCCCGGGCGTCAACGACCGGGGCCTGTCGCGCAAGCACATCCTCAAGTCGATCGACGGCTCGCTGCGGCGGCTCCAGACCGACCACGTCGACCTGTACCAGGCCCACCGCTTCGACCACGAGACGCCGCTGGAGGAGACGATGGTCGCCTTCGCCGACGTCGTGCGGTCGGGGAAGGCCCACTACATCGGCGTGTCCGAGTGGACCGCCGACCAGATCCGCCGGGGCGCGGCCCTGGCCCGGGAGCTGCGGATCCCCTTCGTGTCCAACCAGCCGCAGTACTCGATGCTGTGGCGGGTCATCGAGCGAGAGGTGGTGCCGGCCTGCGAGGACGAGGGCCTGTCGCAGATCGTCTGGTCGCCGATGGCCCAGGGCATCCTCACCGGCAAGTACCTCCCCGGCCAGCCCCCGCCCGAGGGCAGCCGGGCCACCGACGAGGCCAGCGGCAAGGGCTTCATCGAGGGCTTCCTGTCCGACGACGACCTGCTCGAGCGGGTCCAGCGGCTCAAGCCGCTCGCCGAGGAGGCCGGCCTGTCGATGCCGCAGATGGCGGTGGCCTGGGTGCTGAGCAACCCGAACGTGGCCTCGGCCATCGTCGGCGCCTCCCGGCCCGAGCAGCTCGACGCCACCGTCGCGGCTGCGGACCTCACCCTCGACGACGACCTCCGCACCGCCATCGACGAGGTCCTGGGCGACAAGGTCGAGCGCTCCGCCAGCCAGACCAGGTCCCCGAGGACGCGGCCCTAGCCGGCGTCCGGCGTCGGGCTTCCACTGTCACACCCCCCTCCCATGATGGGGGGATGTTGCTCGCCGCCCGCTGTGGGTCGTGCGGCCGGCCCGGGCCCTCGCCCTGCCGGACCTGCCATGCCGCCCTCCGCCCGGCCGCGCCCGAGGCCGACCCGCCCGGGCTGGCCGGCCTCGTCACCCTGCTCCGCTACGAGGGTCCCGCCCGGCCCCTCGTCGCCCGGCTCAAGTACCGCAACCACCGCCAGGCCCTCGCCTGGCTGGCCGCCGGCCTGGCCCGGCTGGTCCTGGCCCTGGGCCTGGCGGTCGACCTGGTCACCTGGGCCCCCACCACCGCCGCCCACCGACGGGCGCGGGGCTTCGACCACGGCGAGCTGCTGGCCCGGCGGGTGGCGGCCGAGCTCGGCGTGCCCTGCCGGGCGGTGCTGCGACGCCTGCCCGGTCCGCCCCAGACCGGGCGAGCGGCGGGGGAGCGGCGGGCCGACGGGCCCCGCTTCGCCCTGCTGGCCCGGCCACCGCCGGGGTGCCGGATCCTGGTCGTCGACGACGTCGTGACCACCGGAGCCACGCTGCGCGCCGCGCTCGACGCGGTGCGTGCCGGCGGTGGGCGCGCCCTGCCGGCGGCCGTGGCCCGCACCCCCTCGCCCCGCATCCGCTCCGCGCCCTCGGGGAACACGTCTAAGGTCGGGTCCCCCGAGCAACGAGGAGCACCTGGATGGAAGTGACCGTCAGCGCCCGGCACACGGAGGTCCCCGAGCGGCTCCGGCTCTCGGCCGAGGAGAAGATCGGCAAGCTGGGCCGGTTCGTCGAGGGGATGGATCGGGCGGAGGTCCACTTCACGACCCACCGCAACCCGCGCATCGCCGAACCCGAGCTGTGCGAGGTCACCCTCGAGGGCCACGGCCACTTCGTGCGGGCCAAGGTCGCCGCCACCGACGGCTACGTCGCCATCGACAAGGCGGTGGCCAAGCTCGAGCAGCAGCTCCACAAGCTCAAGACCAAGCTCCAGCGCCAGAAGAAGGGCCAGGGCAAGAAGGCCCCCGCCGCGGTCGCCGATGCCCTGGTCAGCGACACCCTCGTGCTTGACACCCCGGCCGAGGACGCCGCTGTCGAGGAGGCCGCGCCGGCCCTGCCGAAGATCGTCAAGGTCAAGCGGTTCGCACCGATGGGCATGACGGCCGACGAGGCGGCCCAGCGGATGGACCTGCTGGGCCACGGCTTCTTCTTCTTCACCAACCTCGACACGGGTCGCGCCGCCGTCGTCTACCGGCGGGAGGACGGCGACATCGGCCTCATCGACGAGGATGGCTGAGGGCGACGACGAACCAATGCGGGGATGCGGGGTCCTCGGGTGATCGGAGACGACGGGTGAACGAGGCAGCAGGGGGTCAGCAGATCAGGGTGCTCGTCTGCGACGACCACGCGGTGTTCCGACGCGGGTTGTCCCTGGTCCTGGAGCCGGAGGACGACATCGAGGTCGTGGCCGAGGCCAGCAACGGCGACGAGGCCGTCGACCTGGCCCGGGAGACGGCGCCCGACGTGGTCCTGCTCGACGTGCGCATGCCCGGCGTCGGCGGCATCGAGGCCGCCCGGCGCCTGGCCCTCGAGGTGCCGTCGGCCCGGGTCGTGATGCTGACCGTCAGCGACACCGAGAGCGACCTCTACGACGCCATCAAGGCCGGTGCCGTCGGGTACCTGCTCAAGGAGGCCTCGATCGAGGAGGTGGCCGACGCGGTGCGGGCGGTGGCCGCCGGCCAGAGCCTGGTCACGCCGTCGATGGCCACCAAGCTGCTCAACGAGTTCACCGCCCTGTCCAACCGGGTCGACGGCGGCCGGGTCGCCCCCGCCGGGCCCCGGCTGACCGGCCGGGAGGTCGAGGTCCTGGGCTTCATCGCCCGGGGTCGCAGCAACCGGGAGATCGCCGAGGAGCTCTTCATCTCCGAGAACACGGTGAAGAACCACGTGCGCAACATCCTGGAGAAGCTCCAGCTCCACAGCCGCACCGAGGCGGCGCTGTACGCCGTCCGCGAGCAGATCATCGATCTCGGCTCGTGATCCGGGGCTGAACCGCGCCTGACCAGCGCCAATCGCGCTCCCGCCAGCGGGCGGCAAGGTCCGCGTCGGTACAGTGGGACCTCCATGGGTGTCCTCGACAAGATCCTCCGCGCCGGTGAAGGGCGGAAGCTCCGCGCCCTGGCCAGCCTCGCCCCCGACATCGCCGCTCTCGAGCCCGAGCTGCAGAAGCTGACCGATGATCAGCTGACGCACAAGACGGTCGAGTTCCGCGAGCAGATCGACCGGGGTGCCGAGCTCGACGACCTGCTGATCGAGGCCTTCGCCGTCGTGCGCGAGGGTGCGGTCCGGTCGCTCGGGCAGCGCCACTACGACGTCCAGATGATGGGCGGCGCCGCCCTCCACTTCGGCTGGGTGGCGGAGATGAAGACGGGCGAGGGCAAGACGCTCGTCTCGACCCTTCCGCTGTACCTGAACGCCCTGAAGGGCGAGGGCGTCCACCTGATCACGGTGAACGACTACCTGGCCAGCTACCACTCGGAGTGGATGGGCCGGCTCCACCGGTTCATGGGCCTGAGCGTGGGCCTGATCCTCCCGGGCCGGGTCGACTCGGCCCACAAGCGGGCCCAGTACGCCTGCGACATCACCTACGGCACCAACAACGAGTTCGGCTTCGACTACCTGCGCGACAACATGGCGATGTCGGCGGCGGCCAAGACGCAGCGGGGCCACGCCTACGCCATCGTCGACGAGGTCGACTCGATCCTGATCGACGAGGCCCGCACGCCGCTGATCATCTCCGGCCGGCTGGCCGATGCGGCCAAGCTCTACCACCGGTTCGCCTCGATCGTCCGGGGCCTCGAGCGCGAGGTCGACTACGAGGTCGACGAGGAGAAGCGCATCGTCGCCCCGACCGAGTCGGGGGTCGAGAAGGTCGAGGCCGCCCTCGACGTCGAGAACCTCTACGACGCCGTCTCGCAGAACCTGGTCCACCAGTTCCAGGCCGCCCTGAAGGCCAAGGAGCTGTTCAAGCGGGACAAGGACTACGTGATCCAGGGCGGCGAGGTGAAGATCGTCGACGAGTTCACGGGCCGCATCCTCGACGGCCGGCGCTGGTCGGAGGGCCTGCACCAGGCGGTCGAGGCCAAGGAGGGGGTGCGTATCAAGGAGGAGAACCAGACCCTCGCCACGATCACGCTCCAGAACTACTTCCGCCTCTACGGGAAGCTGGCCGGGATGACGGGCACGGCCCTCACCGAGGCGGCCGAGCTCGGCACCACCTACGACCTGCAGGTCGTGCCCATCCCCACGCACCGGCCGGTCCAGCGCAACGACGAGGGCGACCTCATCTACAAGACCGAGGACGGCAAGTTCGACGCCGTCGTCGAGGACCTCGTCGAGCGGTACGACACCGGCCAGCCCTGCCTGGTCGGCACGATCTCGGTCGAGAAGTCCGAGAAGCTGTCCCGCCTGCTCGACAAGCGGGGCATCCCCCACGAGGTGCTCAACGCCAAGCAGCACTTCCGCGAGGCCGACATCGTCACCCAGGCCGGCCGGCTCCACTCGATCACGGTGGCCACGAACATGGCCGGTCGAGGCGTCGACATCCTCCTCGGTGGCAACCCCGAGGGCCTGGCCGAGCAGCAGGTCAAGGCCGAGGGCCTCGACCACCAGGACGACGGCGACGGCGCCGCCCGCTACCTCGAGCTGGTCGAGCAGTACAAGGTCGAGTGCAAGGCCGAGGGGGCCAAGGTCCGCGAGCTGGGCGGGCTCTACGTGCTGGGCACCGAGCGGCACGACTCCCGCCGCATCGACAACCAGCTCCGGGGCCGTTCGGGCCGGCAGGGCGATCCCGGCGAGAGCCGCTTCTACCTGTCGCTCGAGGACGACCTCATGCGGCTCTTCGCCACCGGCGCCATGAACTGGGTGATGTCGAAGGCCCTGCCCGACGACGTGCCGATCGAGGCCAAGATGGTCACCAAGGCCATCGAGCGGGCGCAGAACACGGTCGAGCAGCGGAACGCCGAGATCCGCAAGAACGTGCTCAAGTACGACGAGGTCATGAACGAGCAGCGCAAGGTCATCTACGCGCGCCGGGACGAGATCCTGGACGACGCCGACCTGCGCGACGAGACGCTGCAGAACCTGGCGGAGGTGGTCGACGAGCTGATCGGCACCCACTGCACCGGCGAGTTCGGCGAGGAGTGGGACGTCGAGACGCTGCTGGTCGAGGTGGCCACGTACTGGCCCACTGAGCTGACGCAGGAGCAGGTCTCGGCGGCCGTCAGCACCGACGAGGTCTACGACCTGCTGATCGGTGAGGCCACGAGCTTCTACGAGGCCCGCGAGCAGGAGATGGGCGACCGGGCCATGCGGGAGATGGAGCGGCAGGTCGCCCTGCGGCTCATCGACCAGCACTGGCGCGAGCACCTCCAGGACATGGACTACCTCCAGGAGGGCATCAACCTCCGGGCGCTGGGCCAGAAGGACCCGCTGGTCGAGTGGCAGCGGGAGGGCTTCGACATGTTCGGCAAGATGATGGAGTCCATCCAGCGCGACCAGGTCAAGTACGTGATGCACGTCCAGGTGGTCGACGAGGGCCAGAAGAGCCAGGTCCCCGGCCAGCTGCAGACCTCCGGCCCCACCGACTCGGCCTCCTCCAGCGACGACCGCATGAGGGCGGCGGCCGCGGCCCAGGCCCGCGAGGCCGGCGTCGAGGACGCCCCGCAGCCGGTGGAGGAGAAGGCCTCCGCCCCGGTGGTGAAGTCCGAGTGGGACAAGACCCCGCGCAACGCCCCCTGCCCCTGCGGCTCGGGCAAGAAGTTCAAGCAGTGCCACGGGGCCAGCTGACCTGAGCCCCCCGTTCTGTCAACCCTGGTCCACCTCCTCGGTGCATGAGGACTGACAGAACGGTGGGGGAATGGGTCCTGCACGTCGACATGGACCAGTTCCTGGCGGCCGTCGAGGTGCGGCGGCGGCCGGAGCTGGCCGGGCGGCCGGTGGTCGTCGGCGGTGACGGCGACCCGACCCGGCCCCGCCAGGTGGTGGCCACCGCGTCCTACGAGGCCCGGGCCCACGGCGTCCGGTCGGGCATGCCGCTGCGGACTGCCCTGCGCCGCTGCCCCGATGCCGCCTTCCTGCCGTCGGACCGGCCCGCCTACGACGCCGCCTCCGAGGAGGTCATGGCGACCCTCCGGTCGTTCCCGGGGGTGGTCGAGGTGTGGGGCTGGGACGAGGCCTTCGTCGGCGTCACCACCGACGTCCCCGAGGCGGTGGCCACGGCCCTGCGCGACGCTGTGGTCGAGCGCACC
>JBQGCF010000122.1:0-55260 GCA_052038315.1 Iamia sp. | reverse complement strand
GAGCAGGGCGACGTCGTCGGGCCCGGCCCGGCGGGCGCTGACCCGGGGCCACAGCCGGGAGGCGATCGTCGCCCGCTCCCGGGGGCGCGGCCCGACGAGCGGCAGCGCCTCCACCAGCGTGGCGATCAGGGTCCGGGCCGCCTCCGGGCCGCGGGGGTCGTCGGCCGGACCCCCCGCCGGTGCGGCGCCCAGGGCGGCGAGGGCGAGACGGATGCGGGGGCCGGGCGGGGTGCCCGCCGGGAGGGCGGCGACGGCGGCGGCCGCCACCGGGAGCCGGGTCGGGTCCGCACCCCACGGCCGCTCGGGCTCGCCCCGGTCGACGCCGGTCCACAGCCAGGCCGCCGTCCGCTCGAAGCTCCACCGCCCGACCAGGTCCTCGATGGCGACGCCCCGGTACGACAGCCGGCCCTGGCGCTCGATCCGGGTGACCTCGGTGTCGACGGTGACCTCGAACCGCCCCGGCCGCCGGCCCCGGGCGGTGCGGGCCGCCAGCGCCGCCACCTGCTCGGGGTCGTAGCGGCTGCGCCCGTCGTGGGTGACCGAGGTGAGCAGGCCCCGGCTGACGTAGGCGTAGAGGGTCTGGGGCCGGATGCCCAGTCGCTCGCAGGCCTGCCGGCTGCTCAACCACCCGTTCGGGTCCACGGGGTGAGAGTAGGTTGACTTCGTCAACGTTGACCATGGGTGGTCAGGGACGGAGGGTGGGCACATGACCGACATCGAGGCCCTGGCCGACCTCTGGCGCTGGTGCGCGACCGATGCCTACCGCGGCTCGGAGCTCTACTCCGCCCTCGCCGCCGGGGTGGCCGAGGATCCCGAGCTGATCGCCGTCACCGTCGCCGCCGGCACCGACCACGCCCAGTTCCCCAACGTGCTGATGGCCGCGGTCCACGAGGTGGTGCTGCTGGGTGGCGCCCCCGACCTGGCCGACGTCTACGACGGCACCTCCGACGCCGACCCCTTCACCACCTTCCGGGCCACCGTCCTCCAGCACCGCGACGAGCTGCTCCCCCGGATGGCGACCCAGTTCACCAACACCAACGAGGTGGGCCGGAGCGCCATGATCGCCCCCGTGCTCGCACGGGCGACCGCCGGCTGGGACGACGGCTGGGCCCTGGTCGAGGCCGGGGCCAGCGCCGGGGTCAACCTGCGCTACGACCGCTACCTCCTCGACTACGGCCCGAGCGGCACCCTCGGCGATGCCGACGCCCCGGTGCGCATCACGTGCGAGGACCGCAACGGGACGCTGCCGGTGCCGGCGGCCATGCCCGTGCCGGTCGAGCGGGTCGGGCTCGACCGCAACCCGATCGACCTCACCGACGACGCCGAGCGGCGCTGGCTGCTCGCCTGCACCTGGCCGGCGAGCGGTCGGCTGGAGCGGACCGCGGCGGCGCACCAGGTGGTGGTGGCCGACCCGCCCCGGATCGTCACCGGCGACATGGTCGACGACCTCCCCGCCCTGCTCGCCGCCACCGCCCCGGCCCTGCCCCTCGTCGTCGTCACGACGTGGGCGGTGGGCTACCTCCCGCCCCACCGTCGGGTGGAGCTGGGCGAGGTGCTGGCCGCCGCCTCGGCCGAGCGCCCGATCGTGTGGCTGAGCGGCGAGGGGCCGGGCGTGGCGCCGCTGCCGGAGATCGCCATCGCCGAGACCGACGACGACTCGCCCAGCGTCCTCGGCACCGTCACCTACCGGGGCGGCCGCCCGGTCGGCGCCGAGGCCCTGGCCGCGTGCCACCCGCACGGGCGCTGGATCGACTGGCGGGGTGCAACCGGCCCGGGCGGGGAGTAGGAAGGCCCCACTCCCCCTCCCCGGAGGTCCCCGTGATCGGCTTCATCGTCTTCGGCCTGGTGGTCGGCGTGCTCGCCCGCCTCATCGCCCCCGGCAGCCACCAGCTCGGGCTGCTCATGACCCTCGCCATCGGGCTGGTCGGCTCGATCATCGGCGGCACGGTCGCCAACGCCCTCGGCACCGGCGACATCATGGAGCTCAACTTCCTCGGCGCCATCGTGGCCATCGCCTCGGCCGCAGTGCTGGTCGCCGTGATCACCGCCGCCGCCGGCCCCCGCCGCCGCTCGGCCCGCCACTAGCGCGGCGCCAGGTCAGGTGGCCCGGGCCACCAGCAGGGCGACGTCGTCGGACCAGCCCCGCTCGGGGCGCATCCCGTCGAGCAGGGCCTCAGCCAGGACGTCGGGGCCCTCGGCATGGGCGGTCAGCGCCACCCGGCGGAGCCGCTCCAGGCCGACGTCGGGGTCCGGCGTCCACGACTCGAACAGCCCGTCGGTGAACAGCACGACGGTGTCGCCGGGACCCATGGTGGTCTCGCCCTCCTGGGGCGGCGAGTGGGCCAGGCCGAGGTTGACCGGCGGGCGGCGCCCGTCGAGCAGGTAGTCGGCCGTGCCGTCGGCCCGCATGAGCAGGGCCGGCGGGTGGCCGGCGCTGACGTAGCGCAGCCGCCCCGTCGCCGGGTCCCAGTGCAGGAGGGCGACGGTGGCGAAGCGCTCGAAGTCCTGCTCGAGCATCAGGCTGTCGAGGTCGGCCAGCACCGCCAGCGGGTCGGGCTCGCGGATGGCCAGCACGTGCAGGTAGTTGCGCACCTGGGCCATGGCGGCGATGGCGGGCAGGTCGTGGCCGCAGACGTCGCCGATGATGAAGGTGCTGGCGCCACCGCCGTGGGCCACGACGTCGTACCAGTCGCCCCCGATGTCGGCGGCGTCGTTGCTGGCGTCGAAGCGCACCGCCGTCTCCATGCCCCCGACGATCGGGAGCCGGGCGGGCAGCAGCGAGCGCTGGATCAGGTCGATGACCTGGTGCTCGCGCTGGCGGGCGGAGTCGAGGGCCAGGCGGGCGGTCTCGGCCGCGATCCAGGCCGACTCGGCGTCGCTGCGGGCCTTGCGCTCGGCGCGCAGGGCGAGGCGCAGCTGGACCTGGTCCGATGCGGCCTGGGCCAGCACGCGCAGGGCGTCGATCTCGGCCGACGACCACACCCGGGCCCGGGTGTCGGCCACGCCGAAGGAGCCGAGGACGTGGCCCCGCACGTCGCGGACCGGGAAGCCGGCCCAGGCGACCAGGCCGGATGCCCGGATCGGCCCGTCGTCCCGGGTGCGGGGATCGGTGGCGGCGTCGTTGACGAACAGGGCGCGGTCGCTGCCCACGACCAGCTTGCAGAACGACCCCTCGATGGGCTGCGAGCGGTCCTCACCGGGCAGGCCGACGGCCCCGGCGAACCAGGAGCGTTCGGCGTCGACGATCGTGACGAAGCCGATCGGCGTGTCCAGGAGGGCGGCCGCGGCCTTCGCCATCTCGTCGAAGGAGGTGTCGGGACGATCGGTGAGGTCGAGGTCTGCGACGGCTTGGAGCCGATCGGGGTCCTGCACCTCCAACGGGGTGCGGGGAACCATATCCAGCCACCCTACGGGCGCTCGGGGGCCGATGACAGGGGTTGCGGGCACCCATACGGGTGATCACAACCTGTCCGGGGGCCCCGGGAGCCCCGTGGAGGTGCCCGCCACGGGCCCCGGCGATAGGTTCTTGCAGTCCCCCCGCCCCCATCGAGAAGACAGCATGACCCTGAAGATCACCGTCGACGACCTCCGGCCCGACCTGGTCCTCATCGCCCTCGACGGTGCGGTGGACGCGGCCTCGGCTCCCGAGGTCAAGGCCGCCCTCGAGCCCTTCACGACCCGCCAGGGCGTGATCGTCGTGCTCGACTTCGGCTCCCTCTCGTTCATCGACTCGGCCGGCCTCGGGGCCCTGATCGGCGCCCAGCGGCGGCTGCGGGAGCTGGACAGCGAGCTCCGGCTGACCCGGGTGCCGGCCCACGTGGAGAAGATCCTCCATATCACGGCGCTCGACCAGGCCCTCCCGATCCACTCGGTCGAGGACGACGACGAGGTCTAGTCCATCTCGACAAGCGAGATGGCGTATCGACATGTAAGGTGAGCGGACCCGAGCTCAAGGAGTCCGCCATGTCCGGGACCGCCAGCGCCCGCCCCCTGACCCCGGTGACCGGCCCGTCGGCCTGGCGCGGGGACGAGCTGTCGAAGACCACCGAGTGGATCTACGAGCTGAGCGACGCCGAGCGCTCGGACCTCGAGGTCCTCGGCCAGCGCTTCGTCGCCGACGACCCCGACCTGCGCCACGTCGAGGCCTCCGCCTACCCGCTCGGCGCCTCGGCGGCGATGCTCGAGGAGTGTGCCCGGCAGATGGACTCGGGCCGGGGCTTCATCCTGGTGCGAGGCCTGCGCACCGAGGAGTACGGCGACACCCTCGCCGCCGCCATCTTCTTCGTGATGGGCCTCCACCTCGGCGTCCCGATGGAGCAGAACCAGCTGGGCAACCTGCTCGACCACGTGATCGCCACGTCGAACAAGTCGCTCGACGACCCCGGCGCCCTCCCCTCCCGGGTGCGCGACCGCCTGCCGTTCCACTCCGACAGCTCCGACGTCGTGGCCCTGATGTGCCTGCGAGGCGCCAAGGAGGGCGGGGCCAGCAGCCTGGTCAGCGGGACGACGATCTTCAACGAGGTCCTGAAGCGGCGGCCGGACCTGGCCCCGATGCTGTTCGACGAGTGGTACTGGGACTGGCGGGGCCAGGACCCCGACGCCAAGAGCGACACCTACGTCTCCCCCATCTGCTCGCTGGTCGACGGGGTGTTCAGCACCTACGCCGGCAGCTCGATGATCTTCTCGGCCCAGGCCCACCCCGGCGTGCCGCAGCTGACCGACGAGCAGGTCGAGCTGCTCCACCTCTACGACGAGATCACCCAGGAGCCGGGCCTCCCGATCGACATGGACTTCCAGCCCGGCGACGTCCAGTGGCTGCTGAACTACGCCGCCCTGCACTCGCGCACGTCCTACGACGACTGGCCCGAGCCCGAGCGCCGGCGCCACCTGCTCCGCCTCTGGCTGCGCCGCGACGTCGGTCGCCCGCTGGTGCCCGGCTTCGGCAAGGACGTCATCTCGGCCCGGGGCGAGGACCACTCTGTCGAGCGACTCCCCGGTGGCGCCTTCACCATCGCCGAGGCCGCCCAGGTCAACGCCGACTGGGGCAACTGACGCCGGCAGGTCTCGTGATGTGGGACTAGGTCCCCTCCATCGAGATCTTGCGATGACCTGACGTCGTCGGGAAACACCGGGGAAACGTCGTTGCGGTCCCATCGGGACCATGCCCACCACCCCCCTCTCCGCCCAGGCCGCCGGCGCCCTGGCCGCGCCCGTCGCCCGGGTCGAGCTCCCCGCCACCCCCGCCACCTGCACCTGGGGCGCCATCGACCCGGCCACGCCTGCGGTCCTGACCGTCGCGTCCGGCACCGAGATCGCCGTCGAGGCCGTCACCCACCACGCCGGCGATGCCCCCGACCTGCTCTTCGACGACGGCATCGCCGCCATCTGGGACGCCATCGACCCGGCCGACCGGGGCCCCGGCGTCCACCTGCTGACCGGCCCGATCCACGTCGAGGGGGCCACGGTCGGTTCCACCCTGGCGGTGCAGGTGGTCGAGATGCGGCCCCGCCTCCCCTACGGCTCGAACCTGGCCGCCAACTGGGGGCTGCTCCACGACGAGACCCAGAAGGAGCGGGTGACGATCTACGGCCTCGACGACGCTCCCGAGGGCGCCTTCGGGCCCACCGCCTCACCGCTCTTCGCCTACGACTTCAAGGGTCGCGACCTCTACGACGTCCCCGGCTTCGTCACCGCCGCCGACGAGCGGGTCGAGGAGGCCTTCACCCGGCCGGTGGCCGTTCCCGTCCGGCCCCACTTCGGCGTGCTGGGCGTGGCCCCGGGCGAGCCCGGCCGCCGGTCGAGCATCCCGCCGGGGGTCTTCGGCGGCAACATCGACGACTGGCGCTTCGGGCCGGGCGCCACGATCTACCTGCCGGTGCTCCAGGAGGGTGCCCTCCTGTACGTGGGCGACCCCCACTTCGCCCAGGGCGACGGCGAGGTCTGCGGCACCGCCATCGAGGCCTCGTGCGACGCGGTCATCCGGGTCGCCGTGGTCGACGACGTCGTCGTGAGGAGCCCCACCCTGGAGTGGGACGGGCTGTGGGCGACCCACGGCTTCGGCGACACGCTCGACGAGGCCATGCGCATGGCCACCACCCTCATGATCGAGCTGCTCGGGCGGCGGGCCGGGCTGTCCTACGACGACGCCTACTCGCTGTGCTCGGTGGCCATGGACCTCGGCGTCACCCAGGTGGTCGACGGCACGGTCGGCTGCCACGCCGCCCTCCGCACCGACGTCCTCCTCTAGGAGGCCGGGGCCGGCTCCTTCGCCTCGGAGCGCTTCGGGACGCGGGTGAAGACCTCCCGCACCAGCGGCTCGAAGTGCTCGAGGGGGAGGGTGTCGTAGTCGGGGTCGAAGGCCGTCTGGTCCCACTCGTCGGCGAAGGCCTCGGCCAGCGCGTAGGCGGGGTGGCCGAGGTGGCGCCGGCGGAGCTCGGGGTCGAGGCCGATGCGGCCGTAGTAGTGCCGGCCCTGGAAGTCCTGGTGGTACTTGACCACCCAGTAGGCGTCGGCGTGGACCCAGGGCCGCAGCATCTCGGCGGCGATGGCCGGGTGGTTGGCGTTGCTGAAGGTCTTGCCCACGTCGTGGCAGAGCGAGGCGACGATCATGTCGACGTCGGCCCCGGCCCGCTCGGCCCGGGTGGCGGTCTGGAGGGCGTGGTCGAGCTGGCTGACCTGGAAGCCCTGGGTGAGGGTGTCCATCGACCGCAGGAGGGCGAGCATCCGGTCGGGGACCTGGTCGAGGTCCTCCTGCAGGTGGCCCTCGATGTGGGTCATGTAGTCAGCGCTGAACTCGGCCATGCTCGTGCCGATCGGGCCGTCGAAGGTCATGGTGCTCTCCCGGTCGTGGATCTCGGTCCACCGTAGGAACGGGGGTGCCGGTCGTCATCGTGCCGGCGAGCGGACGTCCGGGCCGGCCCGCTGGGCCCGGAGCACAACCGGGTCAGGCCTCGGAGCGACGGATGGCGTCGAGGGCCCGCCGGGCGGCGATGGCGGCGGCCAGGTCGCGGGCGACGAGGGGGTCGCCCGGGTCGACGTCGAGCAGGGCCCGGATGCGGTCCATCCGGTGGCCCACCGAGTTGCGGTGGATGGCGACGAGGCGGGCCACCCCGGCCCGGCTGCCCCCGGTCACCAGCCAGGCCTCCAACGTCTCCAGCAGCGTGGCGTGGTCGAGCAGCGGGCCGAGGTGGTGGGCGACGAAGGCCTCCAGCCGCTCCTCGGGGACCGACACCAGCAGGCCCTCGAGGTCCATCCCTTCGTAGACGCCCGGGCCGACGCCGCCCGGGCCGGTCACCAGGGCGAGGGCGTGGGCGGCGACCGCGAACGACTCCCGCGTCGAGGTGGCGCCGCGCACGACGGGGCCGAGGGCGGCGGTCACCTCGCCGTCGCGGAGGAACCCGGCCAGCCGCTCCCGGTGGCGGGCCGCCTGGGCGGCGACGTCGCCGGTGACGACGGTCCACGCCCGCGCCCCCTCGACCAGGACGGGACCGCCCAGCCACGACAGGCTGGTCTCCCACATCGCCCGGTCGGAGCCGTCGTAGGACAGGGCGAGGGCGGCGTGGTCGCCCTCGACGTCGACGCCGATCCGGCGGGCCAGCCCGGCCAGGTCCTGGGGCGTGCGCCGCGACCCGTACCGCAGCTCGCCGATCAGCCAGGCGCCCGACTCGGCGGCCGCCGCCTTCCGGAGGTCGCGCCGGCCGGCCTCGATGGCCAGCGCCGTCGACGCCGCGGCCACGGCGCGCTCGGGCGCCGGCGCCGGCCCGGCCTCGACGAGCAGCAACCCGACCCGGCGGCGGCCCGAGGCGACGGCGAGGACGGCGCCGACGAAGCCGTCGGTGCAGCGCACCTCGGTCCCCGACGGGGAGGTGAAGGCGGCGACGGCCTCGGCCGGGGTCAGCCCGCCCTCGGTGGGGGCGGCGAAGTCGAGGCCCGGCTCGACCCCGGGGACGGCCGAGTCGACGACGAGGCGGCCGTCGGCGCCGAGCCAGCGGACCCGGCGATCGAGGGCGCCGGCGAGGTGCTCGACCACGGCCCGGAAGCCGCCACCGCCGAGCGCGATCCGGTCGAGCTCGGACCGGAGCGCCTCGACGTCGACCATCAGCGGACCAGGAGGACGATGCCGACGACGAGGCTGAGCACGACGACGACCTTGCGGAGCAGCGGGCCCGGGAGCTTGGCCGCCGCGCGCCCGCCCACGGCCCCGCCCAGCAGGGCGGCCGGCGCGCCGACGGCGACGATCCGCCAGTCGACGGGGGCGAACCCGATGAACGCCACCAGGGCGACCGTGTTGACCGCCAGGGCGAGGACCGCCTTGGTGATGTTGAGGTCGCGCAGGTCACCGCCCACCGTCAGGCTGAGCACGCCGAGGAGGATGACGCCGAGCCCGCCGCCGAAGTAGGCGCCGTAGGCCCCGGCCAGGGCCACGCCGATCAGGGCGCCGGGACCGGGCCCGTGCTGCTCGCGGCCCTGGCGGAGCCGGTCGACCCACGCCGTGGGCACGGCGAGGAGGCCGGCGCTGAGCAGCACGAGGAACGGGACGATGGCGTCGAACAGGTCCGGGTCGGCCAGCAGGAGCAGCGCCGACCCGCCGACCGCTCCGATGCACGAGGCGGCGACGTAGCGACGCAGGTCCCGGTCGCGACGGTCGACCTCGTCGGCCAGGGCGACGGCGCCGCCGAGGTAGCCGGGCCAGATGGCGAGGGTGTTGGAGACGTTGGCCTTCAGCGGGTCGATGCCGAGGGCGAGCAGCGCCGGGTACGACACCAGCGACCCGCCACCGGCCACCGCGTTGACGAACGCGGCGGCGAAGGTGGCGACGGGCACGACGACCCAGAGGGGATCCACCAGAAGGGTCTAGGCGATCGGGGTGCGCCGGGCCCCAGGCGTGAAGGTCGCCGGGGCGGTGTCCCAGCCGGTCTGCGAGCCCTTCGAGGGGTACGGCGCCAGCCCGGCCGGGTCGACCTCGTAGTCGGGCAGCCGGTCGAGGACCTGGTCGAGCATCTCGGCGAACATGGCCCGGGCGAGCGGGGCGCCGACGCAGCGGTGGACGCCGAGCCCGAACGAGGCGTGGCGGTTCGGCGTGCGGTCGAGGACGACCTCGGTGGCGTTCGGGAAGGCGTCGTCGTCGACGTTGGCGGCGATCCACGGGATCAGCACCCGGTCGCCGGCCTTCATCGGGCAGCCGCCCACCTCGGTGTCGGTGGTGACCGTGCGGGCCATCGACTGCGACGGGGCGAAGACCCGTAGGAACTCCTCGGTGGCGGTGGGGATCAGCGACCGGTCGGCGGCCAGGCGGGCCCGCTCGTCGGGGTTCTGCGCCAGCCACACCAGCGACTGGCCGGTGAGCGAGGTGGTGGTGTCGACCCCGCCGACGATCAGCAGGAAGATCACCGACATCAGGTGGTCGTCGTCGAGCAGCTCGCCGGCGACAGGCGTGTTGACCAGGACGCTGGTGGCGTCGTCGGTCGGCTGGGCCCGCCGCTCGGCGATCAGCTCGAGGCACCGGGTGTAGAGGTAGCCGAGGCCCTCGGCGCCGCGCTCGGCCCGCTCGCTGTCGGGCACCGAGGCGAAGAGGTCGTGGAGCGGCTCGGAGAAGCGGTACCAGTCCTCGGGCGGGAAGCCGAGCCAGTCGAGGGTCACGGCGGCCGGCACCGGGCCGGTGAGGTCGTGGATCAGGTCGCACTCGCCCCGCTCGATGAAGGCGTCGATCACCCGCGTGACGTGGCCCTCGATCATCCCGGCCATGTCGGCCACCGCATGGCGTGACAGCATCGGGTTGAGCACCCGGCGGTACTCGAGCGACTCCGGCGGGTCGAGCTCGATCGGGTACTGCGGCTCACCCGGGTGCTTGGGGATGATGAACGGCGTGCCCTCGCCGCCGTGAGGCGTGCGGGTCGAGGTGAAGGTGGCGTCGTCCTTGGCCACCCGGGCCACGTCCGCGTACTTGCTGGTGACCCAGAAGCCGCCGTAGGCGTCGGACCAGGCGACCGGGCACTCCTGCTGGATCCTGCGGTACGCGCCGATCGGGTCGGCGCCGAACTCGGCGCTGTGGTGGTCGAAGTCGATGACGGTCTTGCCGTCGGCCATGGTCGTCTCCGGGGGCGCTCGATCAGCGGTCGAGGAGGCGGATGCTGACCGCCTTCTCCTGGGTGTACTCCAGCAGCGCGTCGTAGCCACCGCCGTGGCTGAAGCCGCTGTCCTTGGTCATGTTGAACGGGAAGCCGATGACCGCCGAGTTGGCGAACTCGTTGACGCTCACCTGGCCCGAGCGGACGCGCCCGACGGTCGTGAGGGCCCGGGACACGTCGTCGGTCCAGATGGCGACCATCAGGCCGAAGGGCGTGGAGTTCACCTTGGCGACGGCGTCGTCGAGCCCGGTGAAGGTCTGGAGCACGGCGACCGGGCCGAAGACCTCCTCGCGCACGATCGCCATGTCGTCGTCGACCTGGTCGAACAGCGCGGGGGCGACGTACCAGCCGTCGTCGTCGCCGGTCGGGGTGAGGCGGCGGGCCCCGGCCTCGACGGCGCCGTCGATGTAGCCCCGCACCCGCTGGGCCTGGCCGGCGGTGACCAGCGGGCCCATGTCGAGGTCGTCGGCCCACGGGCCGATCCGCACCGACGCCAGCTCGGCGACCAACCGCTCCCGGACCTCGTCGGCCACGGCCTCCTCGACCAGCAGGCGGGAGCCGGCGTAGCAGTTCTGGCCGGCGTTGTCGGTGAACGAGCGGGCGATCACCGGGATGGCGGCGTCGAGGTCGGCGTCGGCGAAGACGACGTTGGGCGACTTGCCGCCCAGCTCGACCTTGGCCGGCACCAGGTTCCGGGCGGCGGCGGCGAGGATCGCCCGACCGGTGGCGGTCGAGCCGACGAAGCTGATGTGGTCGATGTCGGGGCTGCCGCTCAGGGCGGCGCCGGCCTCGGCGCCCAGCCCGACGACGACGTTGAGGGCGCCCGGCGGGAGACCGGCCTCCTCGGCCAGGACGGCCAGGCCCAGGGCCACGAGCGGGGCGTGCTCGGAGGGCTTGAGGACGACGGCGTTGCCGGCGGCCAGCGCCGGCGCCACGTTGGCCGCGGCCAGCACGGCGGGGACGTTCCACGGGATGACGACGGCGCAGACGCCGCGGGGCTCGCGGAGCGTGAAGCCCATGTGGTCGGTCTGGCGGACCGGGAGGGTCACGCCGGTGACCCGGTCGGCGGCGCCGGCGGCGTAGGAGATGATCGAGTGGGCGATGAAGATGTTGGTGCGGCCGTCGCTCAGCGGCTTGCCCACGTCGCGGGCCTCGAGGGCGGCAAGGTCCTCGAGGTTGGCCATGATCAGGTCGGCCCACCGGCGCAGCACGTCGCCCCGCTCGGAGGGGGAGGTGGCGGCCCAGCCCGGCGCCGCGGCGCGGGCGGCGGCGATGGCGGCCTCGACGTCGACCGGGGCGGCGGCGCCGACGGTGCGGATCACCTCGTGGGTGGCCGGGTCGACCACGTCGAGCGTGGCGCCGGAGCGGGCGTCGGGCCACTCGCCCCCGACCAGCAGACCGGACGGCGGGATGCTGAGGGTGCTCACTGCAGCACATTGACCCTGTCGCGTACCGGATGTCAAGATGCGATCCTACGATGCGGGTCACGCCCGCCTCTCAGCCTACGGCCCAGGAGGGCGCATGAGGATCTCGGCCACCGTCCTGCGGGACGTCGACGCGACGCCGCAGCCCGAGGAGATCGACCTCGAGGAGCCCCGCGCCGGCGAGGTGCGCGTCCGCCTCGTCAGCTCGGGCATCTGCGCCACCGACGTCCACGCCGCCGGGCTGGTCCACGCCGGGATGCTCCAGCTGCCGGTCGTGCTGGGCCACGAGGGCGCCGGCGTGGTCGAGGCCGTGGGCGAGGGCGTCGACCGGGTGGCCGTGGGCGACCACGTGGCCATGGTCTTCGACTCCTGCGGGACCTGCCACCACTGCGTGCGCAACGCACCGTCCTACTGCGCGACCTTCGACGCCCGGAACTTCGGTGGCGGCCGGCTCGACGGCAGCACCTCCCTCTCCTCCGGCGGCGAGGCGATCGGCAGCCACTTCCTCGGCCAGTCCGCCTTCGCCACCCACTCGATCGTCTCGCAGCGGAGCGTGGTCAAGCTCGATCCGTCGATCGACCTCGAGATCGCCGGCCCCTTCGGCTGCGGGATCATGACCGGCGCCGGCGCCGTGCTCAACGAGCTGGCCCCGCCGGTCGGCTCGACCATCGCCGTCTTCGGCGCCGGCACCGTCGGCCTGGCCGGCGTGATGGCGGCGAAGCTGGCCGGCTGCTCGGAGATCGTCGCCGTCGACCTCTCCCCCGAACGGCTCGAGATCGCCCACACGGTCGGGGCGACGCAGGTCGTCGACGCCGCCTCGGACTCCGTTGCCGACACCATCCGCGAGCTGGTGCCCGGCGGCGTCGGCTTCAGCCTCGACACCACCGGCCTCACCACGGTCGTCTCGACCGCGGTGGCCGCCCTCGCCCCGCGGGGCCGCTGCGGCGTGGTGGGCGTGGGCGCCGACCAGACGATGGAGCTCGACTGGCGGCTGATGCTGGCCGGCCGCTCGGTGATGGGCATCACCTCCGGCAGCGCCGCCCCCGACGTCTTCCTCCCCGAGCTGCTGGCCCTGCACCGGGCCGGCCGCTTCCCGGTCGACGAGCTGGTGGCCCACTACCCCTTCGCCGAGTTCGACCGAGCCCTCGCCGACAGCCGCTCCGGGGCGGTCGTCAAGGCCGTCCTCACCTACTGACGTGGACGCCCACGCCCTCCGGCGCCGCCTGCGCGACCGCCTCGACTCGGATGGTGCCAGGCACCAAGCGAGTCACGACTCGGATGGTGCCAGGCAACATCCGAGCAGGGAGGGGGGCGCTCTCCTCGGGACGTTCGTGAAGCTCCCGGGGCCGACGCCGATCGACCTGGCCGTGCTGGCCGGGCTCGACCTGGTCGTCGTCGACCTCGAGCACTCCACCCTCTCCGAGGCCGACGCCCTGGCCCAGGTGCACCACGCCGCCGCCCGCGACCTACCCGCCCTGGTGCGCATCCCCGACGTCGACGCCGGCCAGGTGAACCGGCTGCTGGAGGCGGGGGCGGCCGGCATCCAGCTCTCGACGCTCCGCACCACGGCGGCGGCCACCGCCCTGCGGGCCGCCACCCGCCACGCCCCCGAGGGCCGGCGCAGCGTGAGCCTGGGCCACCCCACCGCCGCCTACGGGCGGCGACCGCTGGCCGAGCACCTCGCCGCCGAGGCGGCCGACCCGCCGGTGGTCGTCGGCCAGATCGAGACGGCCACCACCGACGACCCGCTGGCCGAGGTCGTGGCCCCGCTCGACGTGGCCTTCCTGGGCACGACCGACCTGACCGTCGACCTCGGGGTGCCCGGCCGGCTCGACGCCGAGGTGGTCCGGGCCCGGATCGCCGAGGTGGCCGAGGCCGCCGCCGGGGCCGGCGTGGCCCTCGGCGCCTGGGCGAGCGGACCGGCCGAGGCCGCCACCGTCGTCGCCGCCGGCGCCCGCTTCGTCCTGCTGTCGTCCGACCTCGCCCTCCTCGGCGGTGCGCTGGCCGACGTCGTCACCGCCAGCCGATCGACCCTGGAGCACCCGTGATCCGCCACATCGTCACCTTCACCTTCCACCCCGAGGTCCCCGAGGACGCCCGCCGGTCGCTCCTGGACGAGCTGGAGACGTTCCCGGACCGCTTCCCGGCCATGCGGGGCTGGTCGCTCGGGCGCAACGTCTCGCAGCGCGACGACACCTTCCAGTGGGCCTTCGTCGTCGACTTCGCCGACGAGCCCGCCCTCCTCGCCTACCTGAACAGCGAGCCCCACGAGACCTTCGTAAGGGAGCGCTGGAAGCCCGTGATCGCCCGGCGCGCCATCACCACCTACGCCGTGCCCGGAGCCGAGGCTCCCACCTCCTCGCGACTCGGCGTGTAACGATTGACAAGACGGCGTCTCATATCGCAAGATGCCGCCGCCACACGATCTGAGGGAGCACACGATGACCGACGGAGCCTCCGGCCCCACCTGGCCGAACGGCAAGCGGGTCGCCGTCGCCCTGACGGTGATGTACGAGACCTGGGCCGACGAGAAGGCCCCCACGTACTCCGTCCAGGCGACCGGCCTGAAGCAGGGCACGGTCGACCACGCCGGCCGGGCCTGGTCCACCTACGGCGGCAACATCGGCGTGTGGCGCATCCTGCGGACCCTCGACCGCTGGCAGATGCCGGCCACCTTCTTCACCAACGCCCGCTGCGCCGAGGTCTACCCCGAGTCGGTCCAGGCGATCGTGAAGTCCGGCCACGAGCTGGGTGGCCACGCCTACACCCAGGACGGGCTGCTGGCCTACATGGACGTCGACGGCCAGCGCGCCTGCATCGGGCGGTCGCTCGACCTGCTGGAGGAGGTCGGCGGCGTCCGGCCCACCGGCTGGCTCAGCCCGGTGCTCGCCTTCACCCCCGAGACCGTCGGCCTGCTGGCCGAGGCCGGGCTCGAGTGGCAGGCCGACGTCACCTACACGGACCTCCCCCACCGCACCGAGACCCCCTTCGGCACCATCGCCTCGGTGCCCAACTCGGACTTCACCGACAACCGGGTGCTCAAGTCGGACCCCAACGCCCTGGTGAGCGTGTACACCAAGACCTTCGACTACCTCTACGAGCACGAGCCGATGAGCCTCCTGGCCCTCACGCTCCACTGCCAGTTCGGTGGTCGGCCGATGGTGATCGCCGCCTTCGACCAGATCATGCAGTACATCACCAGCCACGAGGACGTCTGGCTGGTCAGCCACCGCGACCTCGGCCGCTGGGCCATGGAGCAAGATGCCGCCGAGCACCCCTACCAGGACCGCTACGCCGTCTGAGGTGACCCCTCACCGGGTCGTCGTGGTCGGCAGCGTCAACCGCGACCTGGTGGCCGTGGTCGACCGCCACCCCCACCCGGGCGAGACCCTGCTCGGCACCACGCTGGTGGCCACCACCGGCGGCAAGGGCGGGAACCAGGCCACGGCGGCTGCGCGGGCCGGTGCGCCCACCGTCCTCGTCGCCCGGGTCGGCGACGACGAGGGCGGCCGGTCGTGCGTCGCCGAGCTCCGGGGCGCCGGGGTCGACACCACGTTCATCACGGTCGACCCCGACGCCCCGACCGGCACCGCGATCGTGACCGTGGCCGGCGGCGAGAACACGATCGTCGTCGTGCCCGGGGCCAACGGCCGGCTGGCCGACCTCGACGTGCCCCTGGGCCCCGGCGACGCCGTGGTGGCCCAGCACGAGACGCCGGTCGCGCCGGTGGCGGCGGCGTTCGCCCGGGCCCGGGCGGTGGGGGCCACGACGGTCCTCAACCCGGCCCCGGCCGCCCCGGTCGACGACGACCTGCTCGCCCTGGTCGACGTCCTCGTGGTCAACGAGCACGAGCGCGAGATCGTCCTCGGGGCGGCGGACCCACCCCGGCACCCGGCCTTCTCGGGCACCGTGATCGAGACCCTCGGGCGCCACGGCGCCCGCGCCTGGCGGCGCGACGGCTCCACCGTGACCGTCCCGGGCCGGGCCGTCGACGCCGTCGACTCGACCGGGGCCGGCGACTGCTTCGTCGGGTACCTCGTGGCCGGGCTGGTCGCCGGCGTCCCCCTGGAGGCCGCCCTCGAGCGGGCCAACCGGGCCGCCGCCCTCAGCACCACCCGCCCCGGAGCGGCCGTCTCGGTCCCCCCCGCGGCCGAGGTGGACGCCCTCGCCTGACCTGACCCGAGATTGGGTGGGGTCAGCTGAGGCCGAGGCGGTTGGTCAGGGGGAGCAGGCCCTCGACCTCGACGGTGATCTCCTGGCCGTCGGTCAGGTGGCGCCCCAGGTCCTGGCCGGTGCCGGGCGGGGTGCCGGTGAGGACGACGTCGCCCGGCCGGAGCAGGGCGAAGCGGGACAGGCGGGACAGCAGGTCGCTGACGGCGAAGATCAGGTCGCTGGTGCGGCCGTCCTGGCGCTCCTCGCCGTCGACCCACGAGCGGATGCGCAGGTCGAGGGTGTCGTCCAGGCCGCGGGCGTCGGCCACCGACGGGCCGATCGGGCTGAAGCCCCTGAACCCCTTGGCCAGGGTCGGGGTGGCGGTGTCCCGCATGACGTCCCGGGCCGTCATGTCGTTGGCCGGGGCGATGCCCGCCACCGCGGCCCAGGCCTCGTCGGCCGACGCCTCGTGGAGGGGCGCGCCGATCACCAGCGCCAGCTCGGCCTCGTAGTCCAGCTCGGCCGGGCGGGGCGTGGGCACGGGGAGCACCGCCCCGGGTGCGGCCAGGGCGGTGCTCGGCTTGAGGAAGAGGATGGGCTCGGTGGGCAGGTCCCGGCCGGCGGTGGCCGCCTTGGCCCGGTAGTTGAGCCCGACGCCCCAGATGGCGAGGGTCGGCGCCAGCGGGGCGAGCAGGGCGGCCTCGTCGAGGGCGACCGTGGCCCGGTGCCCGGCCGCCTCCGCGGTGGCCCACCCGCCGTCGGCGAGGAGGGCGCCCAGGTCGGGGTGGGGCAGGTCCAGCAGGTGGACCTCGCTCCCCTCGACCCGACCGATGCCGTCCGCCGTCACCACCAGCTGCTGCACCCCTGCATCCTGCTTTCCGGGATGAGATCCCGTCAAGCGAGACCGGCGTGGGTGGCGAGGGCTTCGGCGAAGAGCCGGGCGAAGGCGAGGAGGTGGTCGAGCGGGACCCGGTCGCGGCGGGGGTCGTCGGCGTCGCGCCGGACCCGGGGGCCGACCCGGACCGTCGGGATGCCGGCGGCCCGCAGGACGACGCCGTCGGTCGAGCCCCGCCAGTCCTCGACCGGGGGCGGGGTGCCGAACCGGGCCGTCCAGGCCGCGTGCACGGTGGCGGCGAGCGGGTCGTCGGCCGGGCTGGCCGCCCCCTCGTCGGACGCGTCGACCGTCACGGCCACGCCGAGGGCGCCCAGCCCCGCGGCCCTCAGCTCGTCCCGTAGCGCCTCGTCGACCAGGCCGGCCACGGCTTCGGCCGTCAGCCCGGGGCCGACGACGGCGAAGAGGCGGGCCACGACCTCGGCGGGCAGCAGGTCGGGCTTGTCGAGGGCGCCGGCCCGCACCGCGCCGAGGGCCAGCTCCGAGCCCCGGGGGTCGCCGTCGGGCAGCGGGCGGCACCGGACCTGGCGCCGCACCCGCTCGACCGCGGCGACCAGCGGGCCGAGGGCGGCGACGGTGCCGGGGGCGCAGCCGCGGAAGAGGGCCGGGTCGCTGGTCCCGGTGATGCGGACGCCGAGGTAGGCGGCGCCCGGCTCGGCCACCAGCGGGGCCGGGGCGCCGGCCTTGGCGTTGAGCACGGCGACCGGGTCGAAGCCCCGCTCCAGGGCCCGGCGGATGCCGACGCCGAACCCGCCGGCCGTGCCCACCGGGGTGCCCAGCCGGTGGGTGCCGCCCGATGCGAGCAGGACCCGGATGCGGTGGGGCACGCCGTGGGTCGCCAGCGCGGCGGCGGCCGCCTCGGCCGCCACCACCACCGCCGCCACCGAGCCCTTGGCCACGGCCAACCCCGGACCGACCAGGTCACCGCCCTCGACGGCGAACCCCAGCGGCCGATCGGTCCGGCCGGTGATCGGGGCGTCGCGGTCCGGGTCGCCGGTGAGCGACGTGTCGAGGTGGGCGTAGGCGCCGATGCCCCGCCCGGTCGACGCGCCGGCCGAGCCGATCAGGTTGGCCCGGTCGCCGTCGAAGACGTCGAGGTCCCAGTGCAGGTGCGGGGCCCAACGACCGCCCACCGCAGCCAGGGCGGTCGCCAGGTCCCGCTCCGCGCCGTGGGCGCTCTCGTGGTCGACGAGGAAGCGGGCCAGGTCGACGAGGCGGTCGGGGTCGACGAGGGCGGCGGCCCGCTCGCCCCGCGAGGGCCGTCGGGTCAGAACCGGCCCCAGTCGTCGGCCGCGGCGCGCCACACGTCGATGTTGCGGGGGTCGACCGACATGCGCCGGGCCCGGTGGGTGCGCTCGTGCTCGTCCTCGGTCAGGACGCGGTGGCCGTCGCACAGCTCGACGCGCGGCCCGTGGCGGACGTCGTGCATGTAGAAGGCGATCGACGTCGAGGCCGAGTGGTTGACGATGTCCGAGGCGATGGGGACGTCCTTGTAGATCGCCCGGGCCCGGCCCCGCATCACGTGGTCGAAGCTCTTCATGCGGAAGGCGATGTGGGCCACGTAGAAGCTGCTGTCGCGCCGCACCGCGAAGGAGTGGTGGTAGCGGTCCTCGGCCCGGATGAAGGCGGTCTGGTCGGCGATGTAGTCCGACGGCAGGAAGCCCAGCACCCCCAGGTAGAACTCCATCGACTCCTCGTACTTGTCGGTGGAGATGAAGGGGTGGACGATGTCGAGCGGGCGGAGCTCGATCAGCGGCGGCTCGGCGAACTCCTGGAGCTCGTAGATCAGCTCGATGGTGAGCCCGTTGGGGTCCTTCACCGCGAAGCCGTCGGTGGTGTGGGCCTCGGCGTAGGGATCGATGGCGAAGCGCTCGAGCCCGGCGGCGTCGATGCGGGCGGCCAGGTCGGCGAGGACCTCGGGCGACTCGACCGAGAAGCCCACGGCGAGGGTGTCGCTGGCGGTGAGGCTCGGGTCGGAGCGCAGGTCGATGCAGTGGTGGGGCACGTCGGCGCGCAGGGTCACCTGCTCGTCGGTGGCGTCCACCGTCTCCAGGCCGACGTGGTACTCGTAGAACTCCTGCGTCGCCTTGATGTCGGGCACGGCGAGGCGGATGTACGCCATGCCGTGGGGGCCGCGGGGGCGGGTGGTCTCGGTGTCGGTCATCGGGGCGTGTCTCCTACAGGATGAAGCTGAGGCGGCCACCCGGTCGGAGCTGCTCGTAGGCGAGCACCGAGCGCCGGCGGCGGAAGCGGAGGCCGTCGGGGGTGACGGCGAGGACGTGCTCGTGGTGGCCGAGGTACGGGTCGACCCGCCCGTCGCGGATGCGGTGGACGACGAAGGCGGCCCGGACGGCGACGGTGTCGGCGTCGGGACCGGGCTCGACGATGACGTTGCTCACGACCCGGTGGGTGCCCGAGCGGGGGTTCTCGGCGTGGGCGTTGCGGCTCATCAGCCGGATGACCCGGGCGTTGAGCAGGTCCCAGTCGTCGGCGACGAAGAACTGGACCTTGGCCGGATCGGCGTCGGGCGGGGCGTCGGTGGTGGGGATCTGGTACTGCCCGCCCTCCTCGAAGAGGGTGAGCCAGCGCTCCAGGTCGAAGGCCTCCAGGATGCGGGCCTCGGCGTAGAGGAAGTCCTCGACCTCGGCCCGGGTGACGGTCCGGGTGGTGGTGTCGACGGAGGTCACGACGGCTCCCCGTTGACGACGTCGTCCCACTTCCGCCAGAAGTGGCGGATGCCGCCCTCGTCGATCGAGCGGCCGGCCTTCTCGCCGGCCAGGTCGCTGGTCATGCCCCGGGAGATGTCGTTCCAGTCGACCCCTGCCCGGGTGTCGCCGGCGGTGGCGACGACACCCCGCTGGATCGCCTCGTAGGCCTCGATGTCGTCGGGGGTGGCCAGGCCGCCGGGGCCGATGAAGCTCACCAGCACCCGGTTGCGCAGGGCCCGGGCGTCGGGGTGCTCGCCGACCGGCGCCAGCTCCCAGGCATCGACCTCGGTGCGGTCGGGGGCGGTGGGCTCGAGCCGGCGGATCGACAGGGCCTCGATGTCGAACAGGATCAGGTTGGGGAACACGAACAGGATCCGGCTGGTATCGGTGATCCGCTCGGCCCGCTCGGGACCGAGCCGCTCGACCAGCTCGGCCCGGTTCTCCTCGATGCGGACCTTCTCGTCCTCGCCGAAGCGGGGCTCCCACTGGTAGCCGGCCCGGCCGCTGTGGCCGGTGAGGACGAGGGTGCTGTGGCCGTTGTCGAGCTTGACGTTGAGCCCGCCCTCGTCGCTGGTGACGTAGCCGGTGCGCTTCAGGTACTCGACGAAGGTCGAGTGGGTCGGGCTGAAGTGGTAGCCGTCCATGGCGTTCTCGACGGCCAGCTTCCAGTTGCCCCACACCGTGTAGCGCTGGGTGCCGGGGATGACCTCCATGCCGTCGGCCCGGTGGTCGGCGACCAGCTCGATGTAGTCGGCGGCCTCGCCCAGGTGCTCGCGCAGCGTCTCGCCCTCCTCGGCGAAGGAGACGAAGACGAACCCCCGCAGCGACTCGAGCCGGGGCACCGTGCGCATGGTCAGCCGCTCGCGGAAGTCGTCGCCGTCGGGGTAGCCGTCGGCCCCGGGCAGCGAGACCAGCCGGCCCGTCGTGTCGAAGGACCAGGCGTGGTAGAAGCAGCGGAAGAAGCGGGTGTTGCCCTCGGTCTCGCGGCACAGGGTGGTGCCGCGGTGGGGGCAGGAGTTGAGGTAGGCGGCGACCTCGCCCTCGGCGGTGCGCACGAAGATCAGCGGCCGGCCCCCGAGGGTGCGGACCTTGAAGTCGTTGTTCTCGGGGATCTCGCTCTCGTGGCCGAGGTAGAGCCAGCTGCGGCCCCAGATCCGCTCCTGCTCGGCGGCGAAGACCTCGGGGTCGCGCAGCGCCTCCCGGTTGACCCGGAAGGTCAGCTTCTCGTGGTCCTCCTGGACGAAGCGGGTCCGGCGGCTGCGGATGGCGACCCGGACCTCGGGGTCGGTGACGGTCATCGACGGGCCTTTCTGCCGATCGTCTCGGAGTGTGCGACATCCTCTCGCATGACGAGATGATATGGCAAGGGGTTCCGCCCGATCCTCAGTGGGACCGTGCCGCACCGGGACCGGTGCGGTCCACCCCGAGGGCGGTGACGGCGGCGTCGACGGCCCCGTCGGCGAGGGCGCCGGAGCGGGCCAACCCGTCGAGCACGGCCACCGCGACGTGGGCGGCGTCGACCTCGAAGAAGGTCCGCAGCGCCTCGCGGGTGTCGCTGCGGCCGAAGCCGTCGGTGCCCAGCGAGGTGAAGGGGCGGTCGGTGACCCAGCGGGCCACCTGGTCGGGCACGGCCTTCATGTAGTCGGTGACGGCGACGACCGGGCCGGTGCCGGCGGCCACGACGTCGGCCAGGTGCGGCGCCGGTGCGTCGGGGACGCGGAGGCGGACCGCCCGCTCGTGGTCGAGGGCGTCCTCCCGCAGCCGCTTGTACGACGTGACCGACCACAGCTCGACGCCGACGTCGAACCGCTCGGCCAGCAGCGCCTGGGCGGCGAACGCCGCCACCTGGGCGGTGCCCGAGAACCAGACGGTCGCCCGGTGGGTGGTGCCCTCGGGCGCATCGGCCACCCGGTGGGCGCCCCGCACGATGGCGTCCTCGAGACCCTCCTCGTCCGGCCGGGCCGGCTGCGGGAGGTTCTCGTTGTAGAGGGTCAGGTAGTAGACGACGTCCTCGGGCGCCTCGCCGTACATGTGGTCGAGGCCGTGGCGGACGATGGCGGCCAGCTCGTAGGCGTAGGCCGGGTCGTAGACCTGCATCGTCGGCACGGTCGAGGCGAGCAGCGGCGAGTGGCCGTCCTGGTGCTGCAGCCCCTCGCCCAGCAGCGTGGTCCGCCCGGCGGTGGCGCCGAGCAGGAAGCCGCGGGCCCGGCTGTCGGAGGCCGACCAGATCAGGTCGCCGATCCGCTGGAAGCCGAACATCGAGTAGAAGGCGAAGAACGGCACCATCGGCACGCCCCGGGAGGCGTGGGCCGAGCCGGCGGCGATGAAGCTGGCCATGGCCCCGGCCTCGCTGATGCCCTCCTCGAGGATCTGGCCGTCGGCCCGCTCGGTGTAGGAGAGCAGCAGCTCGGCGTCGACCGGCGTGTAGCGCTGGCCGTGGGCGGCGTAGATGCCCAGCTCCTTGAACAACCCGTCCATGCCGAAGGTGCGGGCCTCGTCGGGGACGATCGGCACGACGCGGGGACCGAAGTCCCGGTCGCGGGCCAGGCCGCGGAGGAGGCGGGTGAAGGCGCTGGTGGTCGAGACGGCCTGCGTCCCGGACCCGGTCTCCAGCTCGGCGAAGACCTTCGGGTCGGGCAGGGCCAGCGGGGCGCGCACCGTGACCCGGCGGGACGGGAGCGGCCCGCCCAGGGCGTCGCGGCGCCGGCGCAGGTAGGCCATCTCGGGGCTGTCGGGCGGGGGCCGGAGGTAGGGCGGCTCCCGGTCGGGGGCGAGGGCGCCTTCGGGGATGTCGGCCGCCAGGTGGAAGCGGCGGCGCAGCTCGGTCAGCTGGGCCAGGTCGAGCTTCTTGATCTGGTGGGTCGCGTTGCGGCCCTCGACCGCCGAGCCGAGCGTCCAGCCCTTCACCGTCTGGGCCAGCACCACCGTCGGGCGGCCGTCGCTCCGCACCGCGGCGGCGTAGGCGGCGTGGACCTTGCGCTCGTCGTGGCCGCCGCGGGGCAGGGCCCGCAGGGCGTCGTCGTCGAGATGGGCGACCAGGGCCCGCAGGCGCGGGTCGGGCCCGAAGAAGCTGTCCCGGATCTCGGCCCCGTCGACCACCGTGAGCCGCTGGAGCTCGCCGTCGACGACGGTGTCGAGCTTGTCGACGAGGACGCCGTCGACGTCACGGGCGAGGAGGTCGTCCCAGCCGCCGCCCCACACGACCTTGAGCACCCGCCAGCCGGCGCCCCGGAACACCGACTCCAGCTCCTGGATGATCTTGCCGTTGCCCCGCACCGGCCCGTCGAGCCGCTGGAGGTTGCAGTTGACGACCCACGTGAGGTTGTCGAGACCCTCGCGGCCGGCCAGGGCGATGGCGCCCAGCGTCTCGGGCTCGTCGGTCTCGCCGTCGCCGACGAAGCACCACACCCGGCTGGCCGCGGTGTCGTCCAGCCCGCGGCCGTGGAGGTAGCGGTTGAAGCGGGCCTGGTAGATCGACGTCAGCGGGCCCAGGCCCATCGAGACCGTCGGGTACTCCCAGAAGCCGGGCATCAGCCGGGGGTGCGGGTAGCTCGACAGGCCGCCGCCGATCTCCCGGCGGAAGCGGTCGAGGTCCGCTGCCTCCAGCCGGCCCTCCAGGAAGGCCCGGGCGTAGATGCCGGGCGAGGCGTGGCCCTGCACGTAGAGGTGGTCGCCGGGGCCGGCGTCGTGACCCCGGAAGAAGTGGTTGAAGCCGACCTCGTAGAGCGAGGCCGAGCTGGCGAAGCTCGACAGGTGCCCGCCGATGCCGTCGGCCCGGGCGTTGGCCTTGACCACCATCACCGCCGCGTTCCAGCGGATCAGGGCCCGGATCCGCCACTCCAGGGCCTCGTCGCCCGGGTAGGGCGGCTCGTCGGCCAGCGGGATGCTGTTGACGTACGGCGTGGAGGGAGCCCCGACGTGGGCCAGGCCCAGGCCGCTGGCGTGCTCGGCCAGGCGGGAGAGCAGGTAGCGGGCCCGGGCCGGGCCGTGCACCCGGACGACGTCGTCGAGGGCGGCGACCCACTCCTCGGTCTCGACCGGATCGGCGTCCGGCAGCTGCCCGGTGAAGCTGCTCACGCGGGCCTCAGGCCGCCGGGTCGGTCGTCACCAGCAGGTCGAGGCCGGCGGTGGTGAGGAAGTCGACGTACTCCTCACCGAGGGCGACCCGGGTGAACAGGACCCGGGCGTCGTCGATGCGGTGCGGGGCGTCGCCGGCCTCCTTGCGAGCGGCGTCGACCTCCTCGTCGAGGATCGACTCGACCAGCTCGCGGGTGACCGTCGTGCCGTCGTCGAGGGTGGCGCCGTGGCGGATCCACTGCCACACCTGCGAGCGGGAGATCTCGGCGGTGGCGGCGTCCTCCATCAGGTTGTGGATGGCGACGGCGCCGACACCCCGGAGCCAGCTCTCGAGGTAGCGGAGGCCCACGCCGACGTCGTTGCGGACGCCGGCGAGGGTGATCGTGCTGCCGGGGATGGCGAAGTCCCGCATCTCCTCCTCGGTGACGCTGACGTCGGTGCGGAGGTTGTCGAGCTGGTTGGGGGCGTCGCCCAGCTTCTCGTCGAAGGCGGCCTTGCAGACCGGCACCAGGTCGGGGTGGGCGACCCACGAGCCGTCGTAGCCCTGGGCCGCGTCCCGCTCCTTGTCCTCCCTCACCTTGGCCATGGCCACCCGGTTGACCTCCTCGTCGCGCCGGGAGGGGACGAAGGCGGCCATGCCGCCGATGGCGTGGGCGCCCCGGCGGTGGCAGGTGGCGACCAGCAGCTCGGCGTAGCGGAGCATGAACGGCACGGTCATGGTGACCTGCATGCGGTCGGGCAGGACGGCGTCGGACCGGGTCCGCAGCTTCTTGATGACGCTGAAGATGTAGTCCCAGCGGCCGGCGTTCATGGCGACGGGGCGATCGCGCAGCTCGTAGAGGATCTCGTCCATCTCGAAGGCGGCCAGGACCGTCTCGACCAGCACCGAGACGGCGATCGAGCCGGCGGGGAGGCCGAGGCGCTCCTCGGCGAAGCGGCACACGTCGGCCCACCAGCGGGCCTCGCGGTGGCCCTCCAGCTTGGGGACGTAGAGGTACGGGCCCGAGCCGTTCGCCAGCAGCGCGGCCGCGTTGTGGAAGAGGAAGAGCCCGGCGTCGACCAGCGGGCCGGCGACCGCCTCGCCGTCGACCCGGACGGCCTCCTCCCGGAGGTGCAGGCCGCGGGGCCGGACGATCAGGGTGGCCGTCTCGTCGGCCAGCGCGTAGGTGCGGCCGTCGGGGTTGTCGAAGCTGATGGTGCGGCGGACGGCGTCGTGGACGTTGACCTGGCCCTGGAGCAGGAGGGGCCACAGCGGCGTGGTGGCGTCCTCGAAGCAGGCCATGAAGACGTTGGCCCCGGAGTTGAGGGCGTTGATCATCATCTTGCGGTCGACCGGGCCGGTGATCTCGACCCGGCGGTCGGCCAGGTCGGCGGGGGCGGGCCGGACGCTCCAGTCGCCGGCCCGGACGTCGGCCGTCTCGGGCAGGAAGCCGGGCAGGGCGCCGCCGTCGAAGGCGGCCTGGCGCGCGTCGCGGGCGGCGAGGAGATCGCGGAGCGGGGCGTCGAAGGTCCGGTGGAGGTCGGCCACGAAGGCCACCGCCTCGGCCGACAGGAGGGCCGCCTGCTCGGGGGTGGCGGCGGGGGCGACGGTCACGGACTCGGGCACGAGATCTCCTCTGTCGGGATCGTGTCCCTTGATGCGGGACACCTTCGCACCATACGAGACGCCCCCGCGAGGGTCAACCACCTTCTCCACCCCCCACACGACGAACTCGGGGGAGAAGGCGACCGAGACGCGTCACCTTCTCCCCCGAGTTCGGGGAGGGCTGGGGTGGGGGTGGGTTGGGGGTCCCTAGGGGACGGGGGCGAGCTCGTCGGCGGGGAGGCCGAACTGCTCGGTCAGCTGCTGGGCCGCGGCCACCAGGGCCTTGGCCGCCGGCGAGCTGATGTCGTCGGACACCGTGGCGGTGGTGCCGACGATGGCCATGACGGCGACGATGCGGCCGTCGCTGAACACGGGGGCGGCGACGGTGCGCACGCCGTGGACCTCGGGGGTGTTGATGGCCACCCCGGAGTCACGGACGGCCTGGAGCTCCTGGGCCAGGCCCTTGTCGTCGGCCAGCTCGGCCAGCTCGGCGACCTCCTCGGCCCCGAGGAAGGCGCTGAACACCCGGCCCTGGGCCGAGCCCAGGATCGAGAGCCGGGCGCCGGCCCGGACGCTGAGGCGGATCACCCGCTCGGTGCTGTCGTCGACCCGGACGACCACCGGGGCCTCGCCGTCCCACACGCTGAGCACGGCGGTCTCGTTCACCTGGCGGACGAGGCGCTCCATGATCGGCCCGGCGAGGGTGATGATCGGGAGCCCGGCCCGGGCCGCCGCGGCCAGGGTGAGCACCTGCGGACCCAGGGTGTACTCGGCCGCCGCCTTGTCGTAGCGGAGCAGGTTCACCCCCCGCAGGGCCATGGCGTAGCGGTGGGCGGTGGCCTTGCTGACGCCCAGCCGGGCGGTGATCTCGGTCAGGGTGAGGCGGGGCCGGCTGACGGTGAAGAAGTCGAGGATCCGGGCCGCCCGCTCGACCGACTGGATGGTCGAGGCCGCCTCCCCGCGCTCGATGCCGTTGCCGTTCCCGTTGCTACCGGCCATGGCGGCCCTCTCCCTCGGTCATGTCGGGTCGGGCTGCGACCCGGACCGCTGCCAGTCCAGCAGATGCTGGTAGTCGGCGCGAGCAGGGGCGAAGACGTCGAGGTTCTCCACCGGCTGGTCACCGACCGGTTCGATGTAGTGCTCCACCCCGGCCGGGATGAGCAGGAGGGCGCCGGCCGAGACCCGGTGGACCACCTCGCCCACGTGGTAGATCGCCTCGCCCGACACGATCGTGGCGATCTGGTCGAAGTCCTCGTGCGTGTGGGGCGCCGGCTGCATGTCGGGCTGGATGGTGTTCATCACCAGGATCACGTCGTCGGTCCCGAAGCCCTTGCGGGACACGCCGGGCCGGACGTCCTCTCCCGGGATGTCGTCCCACGTGGCCGCCACAGCACGGGTCGTTCCCTCATCGCTCATATCGGAATCCAAGATGTCGTCAACCTTACCGTGATGGGGTGGACCCGACCGCCGGGGCCAGGTCCTCGTACAGGGCGAGCAGCTCGGGCCGGTCGACCGCCTCGCGGGTGGCGGCCTCGGCCGCCGGGCGGCCCTGGAGTATCGCCTTGACCGGGACCTCGAGCTTCTTGCCCGACCGGGTGCGGGGCACGCCGGCCACCGGCACCACCGCGTCGGGCACGTGGCGGGGCGAGAGCCGGGACCGGACGTCGGCCCGCAGGCGGCTCGCCACCTCGTCGACGATCGCCTCGTCGGTGTCCACGCCGTCGGGGCGCAGCTCGACGAACAGCAGGAGCCGGCCGGGGCCGCCGGCCGCGCCCTCGTCCTCCAGGTGGACCACGAGCGAGTCGGCCACCGCCGGGTCGTCCTCGACCACGGCGTAGAGCTCGGCCGTGCCCAGCCGCACGCCACCCCGGTTCAAGGTGGCGTCGGACCGGCCGGAGATGGTGAAGCCGCCGTCGGAGTGCTCGGTCAGCCAGTCGCCGTGGGACCAGACGCCCGGGCGCTCGGCGAAGTAGGCGGCGTGGAGGGCGGAGCCGTCGTCGTCGCCCCAGAAGGCGACCGGCATCGACGGCAGCGGCACGGTCAGCACCAGCTCGCCGGGCTCGTCGAGGACCCGCTCGCCGTCGGGGCCCCACGCCTCGACCCGGGCGCCGAGGCAGGCGCAGGCCATCCGCCCGGCGACGACCGGCAGCAGCGGCGAGCCGGCCAGGAAGGCGGTGCACACGTCGGTGCCCCCGCTGATCGAGGAGAGCATCACGTCGGCGCCGACGTGGGTCGACACCCAGCGGAAGCCCTCGGGCGGCAGCGGCGCGCCCGTCGATCCGACGACCCGCAGGGCCGACAGGTCGTGCTCGTCGCCCGGCATGCGGCCGTCGGCCCGGCAGGCCATGAGGAAGGGGGCGCTGGTGCCGAGGTGGGTGATGGCGTGGTCGTCGGCCAGCCGCCACAGCTCGCCCAGGTCGGGGTGGCCCGGGTCGCCGTCGAAGAGGACGACGGTGGCCCCGACCAGCAGGCCCGAGACCACGACGTTCCACATCATCCAGCCGGTGGTGGTGAACCAGGTGAAGCGGTCGCCGGGGCCGAGGTCGAGGTGCAGGCCGAGCAGCTTCAGGTGCTCGAGCACCATCCCGCCGTGTCCGTGCACGATCGCCTTGGGCGGGCCGGTCGTGCCCGAGCTGAACAGCACGTAGAGGGGGTGGTCGAAGGGCACCGGCTCGTGCTCCTCCGGCCCGGCCACGGCCGTCAGCGCCTCCCAGGTGGAGGTCGCTGCGGCCAGGCCGCCGGGCAGCCCCGGCACCGGCAGCTCGACGACGGTGTCGAGCGCCGGGCCGAGGCCGGCCACGATGGCGGTGACGTCGGACCGCCGGTCGATCACCTTGGCGCCGTAGCGGTAGCCGGGCACCGCCAGCAGGACCTTGGGGTCGACCTGGGCCAGCCGGCCGAGGGCGCCGTCGGGGCCCATCTCGGGCGGGCAGGCGGCCCACACGGCCCCGAGGCTGGCGGTGGCCAGGAAGCCGACGACGGCCTCGACCCGGTTGCCGACGTAGGCGGCGACCCGATCGCCCCGCCCCACGCCGGCGCGGGCCAGCCCGGCGCGGCAGCGGGCGACCAGGTCGCGCAGCTCGTCACCGGTGAGCGTGCGGTCGGGTTCGCCCTGGGCCCGGGCGATCAGGGCGGGCCCGCCGCCGGGCAGCCGGCGCAGCGCCTCGGCGGCGTAGGAGAGGCGGGCGCCCGGGAACCACTCGGCGCCCTCGACCCCCGTCCCGGCCAACGCCGGGGTCGGCGCCGGCACGCCGCCGACGCCGTGGTGGTCCCAGATCGAGCGCCAGAAGGCGCCGGGGTCGCGCACCGACCAGGCCCACAGGGCCTCGTAGCGGCTGGTGTCGACCCAGTGCTCGTCGTGCACCCGGTCGAGGTACGCGGCGAGGTGCGGGGAGGGGCCCGACGCCGGCGGCGTCCACAGGATGTCGTCCACGTCGGGCCTCCTCTCCTCAGGGGTGTGCGGTCAGCGCGGGATCAGCGCTCGCCGACGTCGACCGAGCCGTCGGCGATGCCCGCCGCGACCTCCTCCAGCTGGGCCTGGAGCTCGTCGCCGCCCTCGACGACCTCGGTGCAGATCTTGGCGCCGGGGGTCTCGTTCTCGGGGCCGACCTCGTAGACGGTGGTCTCCCCGACGGTGATGGCGTCGTCGGCGAAGTCGTTCAGCATGTTGAGGAAGTAGCCACCCGAGGCGAACATCGAGGCGATGCCGTAGCGGCCCTCGTCGTCGGCGCACTTGTCGGTGCCGGGCGAGATGGCCAGGGCACCACCCTCGCGGGCGGCCGAGGCGGCGGCGTCGGTGGCGCCACCGAGGTAGGCGTAGATCAGGGTCGCGCCCTGGTCGATCTGCGAGCTGGTGGCCTCCCGGGCCTTGCCGCTGTCGTCGAAGTCACCGGTGTAGGTGACGAGCAGCTCGGCGTCGGGGACCACCGACTGCATGCCCCGCTCGAAGGCGCTGGCCGACACGACGGCGAAGTCGAGCTCGGGACCGCCGACGAAGCCCGCCGTCGTGCCGCCCTCCGACTCGAGGATCAGGCCGGCGGCGACACCGGTGAGGTACTGGGTCTCGACCGTCTGCCCGGTGGCCTGGGCGGCGTTGGGCGAGAGCTGGTCCTCGGCGTCGCCGAAGATGGTGAAGACGCTGTCGGCGCAGCCGTCCTCCTCGGCCGCCGGGAGGGCGTCCTTCAGCTCGACGGCGGCCAGGGCCACCATGTCGGCGCCCTGGCGGCAGAGGTTGCGGGCCTGGGTGAGGGCGTCGGCCGGGTTGACCTGGTCGATGATCGTCAGCTCCCAGCCCTGCTCCTCGATGTAGGGCCGGGCGGGGACGAGGAAGTCCTCGTAGTACTGGCCGTCGTCGGTGTCGCCGGGGCTGATCACACCGATGACCACCTTGCCGTCACCGTTGGTGTCGGGCTGGGTCCCCTCCGAGCCCTCGCTGCTGCTGTTGCCCGAGCCCCCGCCGCCGTCGGTCGAGGACTCCTCGGCGTTGTCGGCACAGGCCGCGGTGGTCAGGGCCAGCAGCGCGGCCAGGGCGGCAGCGGCGAGGCGATGGGTCCGGAGCATGGATGGTTCCCCTCTCGGGAATGGTGGGATGGGTGTGGTCAGCCGACCGGGTGGTCGACCGGGGGGACTCGGCGGGTGGGTCGGCCGGCTGCGGCCGACCCGGCATCAGGCGATGCCCCGCTCGAAGGGCTGGGCCAGGGCGGCGGGCTGCCGCCCCCGGCGGGCGAAGGCGACCATCGTCGCCAGGGCCAGGACGTAGGGCAGGGCGATCAGCAGCTGCGGGTTGATGGTGTGGCCCAGGGCCGGGAGGGCGAGCTGGACCGACGCGGCGGTGCCGAACAGCAGGCAGCCGGCGAGGGTGCCGCCGAGGCGCCAGGCCCCGAAGATCACCGCCGCGTTCACGAGGAAGCCTCCGCCCGCCACCATGTTCTGGTTGAACAGGCCGACCTCGGCCACCGACAGGTAGGCCCCGCCCAGGCCCGACATCAGGCCGCAGTAGTAGAGGCTCTGCCGGCGCCGCTTGTTGACGTCGATGCCGGTGACGTCGGCCGCCTGCGGGTCCTCGCCCACCGAGCGGACCTCGAGGCCCCAGCGGGTGCGGTCGACCAGGAACCGGGTCAGCGGGATCACGACCAGCAGCAGGTAGAAGGGCCAGCGGTTGCTGAACAGGGCCTCGCCCAGGACCGGGATCTCCTTCAGCAGCGGGATCTCCAGGACTCCGGCCCGCCGCGACGAGAAGTCGGTCGACTCGAGCAGGAAGCTGGTCAGGCCCAGCATCAGGGCGTTGAGCGAGAGGCCGACGACGAAGGTGTTGGCCGAGAGCCGGTGGCTGAAGTTGGCGTGGACGACGGCGACGAGGAAGCCGACGAACGAGCCCAGCACCAGCCCGCCGACCACCGTGTCGGTGACCGCGGTGCCCACCACACCGAAGAAGGCGCCGCCCAGCATCATCCCCTCGATCGAGATGTTGAGGGTGCCGGAGCGCTCGGCGGTGTACTCGCCGCAGGAGGCGAAGGCGAGCGGCGCCGTCTGGCGCATGGCGCTGCCCATGATCGTGGTCAGGGCGTCCATCAGCGGGCCACCTCCAGGACGGGGGCGACCGCAGGGGTCGACGCGGCTTCGGCCCGGGCCACGCGCATCGCCCGGCGGCGCTCGCCGAGCTTGTCGACCAGCGGCGGGAACAGGGCGGCCAGGACGATCAGGGCCTGCATCACGTCGACCACGTAGCGGGGCACCCCGGTGGTGGCGACGAAGCCGCCGCCGGCCCGCAGGATGCCGAAGAGGATGGCCACCGGCACCGTCGCCCACGGGTTGCGCCGGGCGATCAGGGCGACGAGCAGGCCGTTGAAGCCCATGTTGTTGGAGAAGCCGGTCTGGATCCGGAAGGCCCGGTCGCTCAGCACCACGCCACCGGCCAGGCCGGCGAAGGCGCCCGACAGCAGGAGGGCACCGGTGCCGAGGGCGGCGGCCCGGACGCCGGCCCGGCGGGCGGCGTCGGCGTTGAGCCCGAGCATGCGGAGGCGGAAGCCCCAGCGGCTGCGGGTGACCATCAGACCGACCGCCACCAGGGCGACCAGGACGATGATCGTCCCCGACGTGAACGTCATGGTGCCGGTCTGGCCGAGCAGCGGCAGGCGGGCGTCGTTGGGGATCGGGTCCGACGTGGGCGAGGCGGTGCCGCCGCCGGTCAGCTTCTCCTGCAGGAGGTACGGCCGGTTGACCGCGAACGACACCACCTGGATGGCGAGGAAGTTGAGCAGCAGGGTGCTGATCACCACATCGACGTTCCGCCAGTAGCGGAGGAGGGCGGCGATGCCGGCCCACGCCGCACCGCCGGCGGCGGCGGCCACCAGCGTGGCCGGGACCATCAGCGGGCCGGGCACGGCCATGCGCAGCGAGACCGCCGCCCCGCAGAGCCCACCGATCAGCAGCTGCCCCTCGGGGCCGATGTTCACGATGCCGGCCCGCGAGGTGATGATCACGCCGAGGGCGACGATCAGCACCGGCACCGACTCGTCGATGGTGAGCCCGATGTCCTGGGGCGAGCCGAGGCTGCCCTCGTACAGCGCCTTCATCACCTCGAGCGGCGAGCCGCCGGTGACCTGGACCAGCAGCCCCGACAGCAGCAGGGCCACGGCGAAGGAGGCGGCGTAGAGGGCGACCACCCGGGCGCTGGCGGCGTTGAGCTTGGCGGTGATCCCGTTCATGCGGCCCGCCCGCCCATCATCAGGCCGAGCTTCTCGACGTCGACCTGGTGGGCCGGCATCTCGCCCATGATCCGGCCGCCGTGGATCACGACGATGCGGTCCGACAGGGCGATCAGCTCCTCCAGCTCGGTCGAGATGAGGAGCACGCCGATGCCCGCCTCGGCCGCCGCCCGCAGACGGGTGTTCATGAACTGGACGGCGCCCACGTCGAGGCCGTGGGTCGGCTGCTCGGCCACCAGGACCTTGGGCTCGCGGTGCAGCTCCCGGGCCAGGACGACCTTCTGCTGGTTGCCGCCGGACAGCATCCGCATCGGGGAGTCGAGCGACGGCAGGGCCACCTCGTACTCCTCGACGAGGGCCTCGGCCCGGCGGCGCATCTCGCGCCGGTCGAGGAACAGGCGACCGCTCACCTCCTCCAGGTCGAGGAAGGCGAGGTTCTCGGCCACGCTGAGGTCGAGGATGCAGCCGGAGCGGTGGCGGTCCTCGGGGATCACGCCGATGCCGGCCCGGACCATGGCCCCGGCCCGGCCGGCGGGGACGACCGCGTCCCCTACCTGCACCGAGCCCGAGGTGGGCACCAGCAGATCGGAGAGCACGGCGGTGAGGGCGGCCTGGCCGTTGCCCTCGACCCCGGCCAGCCCGAGGATCTCGCCGGCCCGGACGGTGAGCGAGAGGCCCCGCAGCAGGGGGACGCCGATCTCGCTGACGGCGTGGACGTCCTCGACCCGCAGGACGGTGCGGTCGGCGGCGTGGTCCTCGTCCCCCTCCTCCTCGGCCAGCTGCTCGACCGTCTCGGCGGCGAAGCCGAGGGCGGCGACCGCGTCGAGGCCGAGGTCGATCGACCGGCCGACCATGTCGGTGGCCAGCGACTCGGCGGTGGTGGCGTCGGTGCGGCTGCGGTTGACCACCCGGCCACCCCGCATGATCGTCACCTCGTCGGTGGCGTGGAGGATCTCGTCGAGCTTGTGGCTGATCAGGACCACGGCCCGGGACTCGTCCTTCACGACGGTGCGCAGGACGGCGAACAGCTCCTGGGACTCGGCCCGGGTCAGCACCGAGGTCGGCTCGTCGAGGATGAGGATGCGGGGGTCGCGGCGCAGGCACTTGATCAGCTCGACGCGCTGGCGCTCGCCGGTGGTGAGGTCGCGGACCCGGGCCTCGGGATCGACGTCGAGGCCGTAGCGGGCACCGACGTCGCGGACGAGCTGGATGGTGGCCTTGGGGTCCAGCCGGCCCACGTCGCCGAGGGCCACGTTCTCCCAGACGGTCAGCGCCTCGACCAGGCTGAAGTGCTGGTGGACCATGGCCATGCCGTGCTTGGCGGCGTCGATCGGGTCGCTGATCACGACCGGCTCGCCGTGGAGGCGGATGTGGCCGCTGTCGGGCGTCATCAGCCCGAGCAGCACCTTCATGAGGGTGGAATTGCCGGCGCCGTTCTGGCCCAGGAGGCCGTGGATCTCGCCCGGGGCGACGCACAGGTCGACCTCGTCGCACGCCGCCACCGCACCGAAGCGCTTGGTGATCCCCCGCATCTCGATGGCGGGGGCGGGGGCGCTGGTCGGCGACCCGGGTACGGGTTGGACGGTGCGTTCTGGGATCGGCATGCGGACGCCTCCACGTCGAGCACCCGGCTCGCAGCACCGGGTTCGATGTCGGATCCCGGCGGGCGACACCGGCCGGCGGGGTGGAGGGGACCGTACGAGACCCTCGTCACCCAGTCAAGGAATACGGGACAGAATCTCGTATTGCGAGAAGACCGGCAGGTGGGAGCGGTCAGACCCGGGTCAGCGATCGCCGACGAAGCGGTCGGGCAGGCCCGGGCCGGGCTGGGGAGCACGGTACGGGCTGGCGGCCAGCTCTCCTTCGTGAACCTCGACACCGAAGCCGGGCGCGGCGGGGACGGCGACGGTGCCGTCGACGATCGCCTCGGGGAGGATCTCGGCCGGCGCGCCCAGCGCCGCCCAGCCCTTGGCCAGGGTCAGCGGGTACTCGATGGCCCGGACGTTGGGCACGGTGGCGGCCAGCTGGATGCCGGCCGACAGGGCGACCGGGCCGGCGCAGACGTGCGGCACGACCCGCAGCCCGGCGGCGATCCCGGCCTCGGCCATGCGCCGGGCCTCGATCAGGCCGACGGTGGCGGCATCGGGCTGGAGCACGTCGAAGGAGCCCGAGCGGATGCCGTCGAGGGCGTCCTCGGTGCGGTGGATGTGCTCGCCGTAGGCGATGGGCACCGCGGCGCGCCGGCCCAGCTCGGCGATGCCGACCCTGGCCTCGACCGGCAGCGGCTCCTCGAACCAGCGGATGCCCAGGTCGGCCAGGCGCTCGGCCACGGCCAGGGCGGTCGGCAGGGTGAAGATCTCGCTGCCGTCGATCATCAGCTCGACCCGGGGGTCGAGGGCAGCCCGCAGGCCTGCGAGGGTCTCCAGGTCGCGCTGCCAGTCGACCCCGACGCGCACCTTGGCCATGGTGACGCCCCGGTCGAGGGCGGGGGCCAGCAGATCCTGGTGCCAGGCCACGTCGCCCTCCTCGAGGAAGGCGCCCGAGGCGTAGACGGCCACCCGGTCACGCACCTGGCCGATCAGGCCGCTGACGTTGGAGCCGGCCCGCTTGCCGGCCAGGTCCCACAGGGCCAGCTCGACGCCGGCCCGGGAGTAGGCCCCGACCCAGGCGTCCCCCAGGCGACGCCGGGTCCAGGTCCGCATCCGGGTGACCAGGGGTTCGACCGGGCCGAGCTCCTGACCCACCAGCAGGGGGGCGTAGGCGTCGGTCACGGTCTGGGCGACCACGCCGGCGAAGGTGCAGCCGTAGCTGTCGCACGCCTCGCCCCAGCCCACCAGGCCGTCGTCGGTCTCGACCCGGACGAAGCACAGCGACAGGGGCTCCCGGTCGAACTGCCACGTGATCGGATGGGCGCGGACGTCGACGATGGTGGTCACGCGAGCGATCCTCCATTCCGAGACGACATCTTGTCAACCAAGACGCGGTCTGGGAAGAGGGCGGTCACCGGCTGTGCGCTTCGCCGTCACCCGGGGTTCGGAGCAGAATGACCCGATGGTCGACCTGACGGTGGCCGCCATCCCGTTCTACTTCGGGAGCATGGGCGCCGAGCACCTCTGGCTCAAGAAGACGGCGGCCGCGGGACGCCCCCGCTCGGCCGGCGACTACGAGAAGCAGGACACCCTCGCCAGCCTGTCGATGGGCGTCGGCAGCCTCGTCGTGCCGCTGGCCCTGTCCAAGGTGCTGAAGCCGGTGACCCCGGGCAAGGGGCGGCTGGGCAAGGTCCTCGTCGGCACCGTCGTGGGGGCGGCCGCGGCCACCACCATCGCCGACGTCATCGCCCGGCGCGACGAGGTCACCGAGGCCGGCGTCGTCCCCACCCCCTCGTTCTGTCAGTCCTCATCCCCTGAGGAGGGGGACCAGGACGGACAGAACCGGTCGCGGCGGCGGAAGCTGGCTCGCATCGCCCGCAAGGTGTCGTCGTCGGCCGGGGTCACCGCGGTGGCCGCCGGCATCACCGCCGGGGCCACCACGTGGGCCACCCGCACCGGCATCGAGGCCGTCTGGCGGAGGACCGGCCACAAGCGGGACCTGGGCACCGGCGTCCTGGCCGGCGCCGCCGCCATCGCCGGGTGGGACTTCATCTACTACTGGAACCACCGGCTGATGCACGAGAGCCGGTTCCTGTGGGCGATCCACGTCGTCCACCACTCGAGCGAGCACTACAACCTCTCGACCGCCCTGCGGCAGCCCGTCGCCGACTCGTTCGGGATCTTCGTGCCCATGGGCATCCTCAGCGCCCTCGGCATCCGCCCGGCGCTGATCGAGATGGCCCGGGGCGTCAACCTCATCTACCAGTTCTGGATCCACACCGAGACGGTGCCCAAGCTCGGTCGCTTCGAGGACTGGTTCAACACCGCCTCGCACCACCGGGTGCACCACGGGTCGAACCAGAAGTACCTGGACCGCAACCACGGCAGCATCCTCATCGTCTGGGACCGGCTGTTCGGCACGTTCCAGCGGGAGGACGAGTCCGACCCGGTCGTCTACGGCCTGACCAAGAACATCGACACGTTCAACCCGGTGCGCATCGCCACCCACGAGCACGCCGACATCCTCCGGGACGTGGCCCGCTCCAACACCTGGTCCGACCGCATCGGCTTCGTCCTCCGCGGTCCCGGCTGGGCCTACCAGCGCCACGCCGAGCGCCACGAGCCCCAACCCCTCGCCGGCGTCTCCTAGCCCCGACCCCACCGACACCGCCGAACTTTGAGCGGCTGACCCCGAATACCGATGTCAGGCGCTCAAAGTTCGGGGGTGGCAGGCTCGGGGGCATGACCGCGGTCACGACGGACGACACGCCCACCCCTGAGATCCGGCGGGCGGACGGGGAGGCGCTCAGCGCTCTCGACGAGGCGGCGGTGTGCTTCGCCGACCCGCAGGCCTACGCCGACGAGGAGCGCTGGTTCGCGGCCGCCGCCCTCCTCCGGGCCGAGGCGCCGGTCCACCGCCTCCACCTGGAGGGGCTGCCGCCGTTCCACGTCGTGACCCGGCACCCGGACGTGTTCGAGATCTCGACCCACTCCGACGCGTTCAAGAACGAGCCCCGCGCCGTCCTCCAGACCCTGGAGATGGAGGAGCTGATGAAGGCGCAGGGCGACCTCAAGACGCTGATCCACATCGACGACCCTCGCCACAAGGAGCTGCGGGGCATCACCCTCGACTGGTTCAAGCCCCGCAGCCTCGGTCGGCTCGAGGAGCGGATCGGGGTGCTGGCCAGGGATGCCGTCGACCGCTGGGCGGCCGCCGCCGCCGAGGGGCCCGTCGACGTGGCCCGGGAGATCGCCATGCCGTTCCCGCTGCAGGTGATCCTGTCGATCCTCGGCCTCCCCGAGGACGACTACGACCGCATGCTCACCCTCACCCAGGAGCTGTTCGGCGGCGCCGATCCCGAGCTGGCCCGGGGCTTCACGCCCGAGGAGATGACCGCCGTCATCACGGACTTCTTCGGCTACTTCGCCGGGCTGATCGCCGACCGCCAGGCCAACCCGTCCGACGACCTGGCCTCGGTCATCGCCAACGCCGAGGTCGACGGACAGCCGATCGACATGCTCGAGCAGCTCTCGTACTACGTGATCATCGCCACCGCCGGCCACGACACCACCAGCGCCTCGCTGGCCGGCGGGATCCGGGCCCTGGCCGAGCACCCCGACCAGCTGGCCCGCCTCCAGGCCGACCCGGCGCTGATCCCGACCGCGGTCGAGGAGATCATCCGCTGGGTCACCCCGGTCAAGCACTTCCTGCGCAACGCGGTGGTGCCGTACGAGGTCGGCGGCTTCGCCTTCGAGCCCGGCGACTGCGCCCTGCTGTCGTACTGGTCGGCCAACCGCGACGACTCGGTGTTCGACGACCCGATGGCCTTCGACGTCGGCCGCACGCCCAACCGGCACCTGGCCTTCGGCTTCGGCGCCCACTACTGCCTGGGCGCCTCGCTGGCCCGCATGGAGCTCAAGGCGTTCCTGACCGAGCTCCTCCCCCGGCTCGACGCGCTGGCCCTGGCCGGCGACCCGGCGCTCAGCGCCTCCCACTTCGTCAGCACCCTCAAGCACCTCCCGGTGGAGGCGACGTTCAGAGCGTGAAGGTGAGGTGCTCGCTGAGGTCGCCGGTGAGGTCGACGAAGAAGCGGCGCTCGCGGAAGGTCCAGTCGCCGTCACCGCCGAGCACGACGCGGTCGACGTAGCGGCCGGTGATCATCGGCCTCAGGTCGCCCGGCGTCACCGCCTGGAGGACGAGGTACGACGACCGGGCGATCACCACACCGTCGGTGCCGGCCTCGTCCGGCTCGGCCAGCCAGGTGCCGAGGACGAGGTGCTTGGTGCGGGGCGAGCCGTCGTGCAGCCGGGTGGTGCCCCGGTAGAAGGCGGCCACCGCATCGGCGCCCCGGGCCAGCTCGGCGCCGTGCTCGTCGGCCAGCGCGCCCTCGGCGAAGAGGGCGCCGACGCCGTCGAAGTCGGCGGCGTCCATGCGCTCGCCGTAGGTCGCCAGCAGCCCCCGGATCCGCTCCCCCGCGTCCACGGCTAGAGGCCGAGGAGGCCGCGCACGTAGGCGGCCTGGCCGACGTGCTGGGTGCAGTCGTCGACCACGCTGACCAGCCGGACGCCCCGGGTGACCGGCGGGTCCCAGCGCTCGTCGACGACGTCGTCGAGGTCGTCGGGGTGGAGGTGCGCCAGGTAGTCGTTCGTCCGGTCCCAGACGGCGTCCAGGTAGTCGGTGACCGCGTCGGGGCCGTCGGGCCGGACGCGCCGCACGTCCTCGGGGTCGTCGCCGTAGCCGGTGGCGTCGGGATCCGGGTCGAGGCCGAAGCGCCCGGCGAAGTCGCCGCCGACCCACACCTGCTCCTCGTCGAGGAGCTCGGACACGTGGTGGTCCTGCACCCGGATCAGGTGCCACACCAGCCAGCCGATGGTGTTGGCGCCCTCGGCCGGCGGCCGGGCCAGGTCCTCGGCCGAGAGCCCGTCGACCACCTCCCGGACCAGCGGGGGCACCCGCCCGAAGGACTCGATGAGGAGATCGGAGACGTCCACGGCGGCCAGCCTGCCCGGTCCGGGGCGAGCGGACACGCCATGGTCCGGCGGCCGGGCGGGCGGCCGACACCCCGTTCTGATCAGTGAGCGTTGCGTGGACGCAACGCTCACTGATCAGAACGGGGCTGGACCGGGGCCTACCCCTCTAGATCTCGACGGAACGGGAGATGGTGATGGTGCGGTCGGGCGGGAGGTTGAAGTACGAGGCGGCGGGGGTGGCGTTGCGGCTGAGGAAGACGAAGAGGTGCTCCCGCCAGATCGCCATGCCCGAGCCCGGGGTGGCCCGCACCGACTCGGCGCCGAGGATGAAGGCGGCGGTCGTGGGGTCGAGGCCGAGCTTGGCGACCTGCCCCTCCCGCAGGCCCTGCATCACGTCCGGGTCCTCCATGAAGCCGTAGCGGAGGATCACCTGGTAGATGCCGTCGCCGAGATCGGTCACCACCGAGCGCTTGGCCGGCAGGATCCGGGGGGCGAGGGCGGTCTCGATCGACAGCACGATCGTCGTCTGGTGCAGCACGTCGTTGTGGCGGACGTTGGCGATCATGGCCGGCGGGGTGAGCCCCGGCGACGAGAACAGGTAGACGGCGGTGGAGTCGACCCGGCGGGGCGGGTGGCTCGACCGCTCCAGCCCCTCGACGTAGTCGGTGAGGCGGAGGTCGTTGCGGTGCATCAGCTCGGCGACGATCGCCCGGCCGGTGAACCAGGTCGTCATCAGGGTGAACATGCCGGCGCCGACCACGATCGGGAACCAGCCGCCCGACGGGATCTTGAACAGGTTGGCGCCGAGGTACGAGGCGTCGACGATCAGGAAGCCGCCGCACAGCGCCAGCGCCGCGTACTTGGCCCAGCCGAAGCGCTCCCGCAGCACGAAGTAGAAGAGGATGGCGGTGATGACCATCGTCGAGGTGACGGCCAGCCCGTAGGCGGCGGCCAGCCGGGCCGAGCTGCCGAAGCCGATCACCAGGGCGATGCAGGCGATCATCAGGGCCCAGTTGATGACCGGGATGTACACCTGGCCGAAGGCCGACGCCGAGGTGTGGCGGATCCGGTGGCGGGGCGCGTAGCCGAGCTGGATCGCCTGCATCGTCAGCGAGAACACACCGGAGATCAGGGCCTGCGAGGCGATGATCGTCGCCATCGTGGCCAGCACGACCATCGGGTACCGGCCCCACTCGGGCACCGAGCGCACCAGCGGGTTCTCGATGGCGTCGGGCTCGGCGATCAGCAGGGCGCCCTGGCCGTAGTAGCTGAGCAGCAGGGCGGGGAGGACGGCGAAGAACCACGCCCGCTGGATCGGCTTGCGGCCGAAGTGGCCCATGTCGGCGTACAGCGCCTCGCCACCCGTGACCACCAGGAACATCGAGCCGAGGGCGAGGAAGCCCTTGAAGGTGTTCTCCCGGAAGTAGTCGACGGCGTAGATCGGGTTGATCGCCTCGAGCACGCCCGGGTTGTCGACGATGTGGCTGATGCCGACGACGGCGAGGACCGAGAACCAGACGACCATCACCGGGCCGAAGATCTTGCCGATCGCCGAGGTGCCCCGGTGCTGGAAGGCGAAGATGCCGATCAGGATCACCACCGCGATCGGGAGCACCGCGGGTTCGAGGTCAGGGGCCTGGACGGTGACGCCCTCGACCGCCGAGAGCACCGAGATCGCCGGGGTGATGGCGGCGTCGCCGTAGAGCAGGGCGGTGCCGAACAGACCGACGAGCAGGAGCAGCTTGCGCCGGCCGGACCACCCGCCGCCGTCCCGGCGCAGCAGCGCGGTCAGGGCGAGGATGCCGCCCTCGCCCTCGTTGTCGGCCCGCATGACGAAGGCGAGGTACTTGATCGAGATCACGATGATCAGCGACCAGGTGATGAGCGACAGGACGCCCATCACGTTGACCTCGTTGACGTGGAGCTCGTGGCCGTGGCCCTCGAAGGTCTCGCGCAGGGCGTAGAGCGGGCTCGTGCCGATGTCGCCGAAGACGATGCCGAGGGCGGCGAGGGCCAGGGCGGTCGTGCTGCCGCCGGGGCCGTGGTGGCCGTGGCGCCCCTGGCCGCCGTGGGTTCCCTCGCCGTCGCCGGGTTCGCTGCTGTTCGTGGTGTCCGCTGTGGTGGTCATGGCTCTCGTGGGGTGAGGTGCGTCCCGGACGGTCCGGGCCGCGCGTCAGGCCACGGGGAGCGGGGGCCCGCGCAGCGGAGGCGGCCCCCGGCGGGCGACCACGCCAAGCCGCCAGACGCCCCGGCCCCGCCGGACGGCGGCCACCCAGCGCCCGAGCCGGCCGGTGGCGCGACGCACGACGCGGCGGCGCGCCGGCTGGGCGACCTCGGCGGCGACGGGCACCGGGACCTGGCCCCGGGCGTCGTCGGGCACCGGCGTCTGCGTCCCCGACACGGCGAGGAGCGAGAGGCTGGTGGGCCCGACGCCGCACGTGCCGCCGAAGACGAGCACCAGCCCGGCCAGCGCGGCGAGGGCGATGCGGAGGCCTCGGGGGCGGGGAGGCGCGTCGGGCGAGACCACAGCGAACCGGCACGCTAGCCACACCGGCGGGGCGGGGGAACCTGGGCAACCCGGGGCGGAACGCACTGTTCAGAGCCGCGCCAGAACGTCGTCGAGCGTGGGACACCCTCGTGCTCGGGCTGCGGCCCTGAACACGATCAGCCCGGGTCGGCCGGGGGTTCGTCGGGGTCGGGGTCGACCCGGGCGAGGAGGCGGTCGCGGATGGAGGTGCCGGGCTCGGAGGAGGAGGACTGCTACCACTGGCCCCATGAGACGAGCGCTGGTCGGGCTCTCGACCCCCATCGGCTACGACTACGGACACGACCCCGATGGGCACGACTACGGCGACATACCGAACCCCGTCCTTGAGAACGTCACAGGGCTCCTCCTCTGCTACGACGAGATCTGGTTCGTGTCTCGCGCCCTCTGTCCGATCGACATGCGCGACCTCCCCTACGTTCGATTCGTCGATGAGGACGAGGACCTGTGCGACCGAGCGTTGGTCGCCGCCGAACAGTTCCACCTCCCCTGGCACGAGATCGCAGAGATGCCGTGGGCCCGAGGTGGCGACTACAGGTCGGCCTGGGAGGCGGTGACCAGCGCGGCGCCCTTCCTGCGCCTCGATAACCACTCTCGCACCATCGGCCCGTTCGGGCAGCAGGGCAACGCAGCCGACGCCCAGCTCTACCTCCAGGACGTCGGGATCGCCACGTCACTGGACATGGAGTTGGACGTCGTCACGAACAGCGTCATGGCCGACTCCCTGCGCAGCGGGGGAACGCCCACAGGTCTCACCCAATGGCACCTCGACCTCGCCGAGTCGACCATCCTCCTGCGGACGACGGATCTGCTGACCCCCACCGGGGCGTACCACGAGTCCATCGAGGATCTTCGATCGCATAAGCAACTAGGCCTTTACCGGTCGTTCCTCGCCGAGGCAGATGAGGGAGCCGACATCACCCAGCTGGTCGAGGAGATCAACCTCCGGGTCGAACGCCACCTGGCGGAGTCCCACAGGCGTTTCGTCAAGGGTGCCCACCCGCTGCGCACCCTCGGTCTCCCGGCCATCGGCATCGGGATCAACACGGTCCTTCCGCCGCTGGGGACGGTCGTGAGCGGAGGGACCTCCGGTGCCCTGGCGCTGAAGGAGCGCATCGAACGACGCTCCGTCGCGTGGTCGCTCTTCGTCGCAGAGGCGCGACTGACCCGCCACGGACGTTGATCAGCCCGGGTCGACCGGGGGTTCGTCGGGGTCGGGGTCGACCCGGGCGAGGAGGCGGTCGCGGATGGAGGTGCCGGGCTCGCGGGCCTTGGGACCGGTGACCCGCCAGCCGTGGCGGGAGGAGTAGAGCAGCGGCGGCTGGTCGAGGCGGCCGGTGCCGGAGGCGACGACCCGGGCGAAGAAGAGGTCGTGGTCGTAGGTGCCCCGGTCGCTGCGTTCGACCTCGCACACCAGCCAGGCGACGGCGTCGGCCACGACCGGCAAGCCGTGCTCCTCCCGCACGTACTCGTCGCCGACGTAGCGCATCCGGTGGCCGGGGTAGCTGAAGTACTGGCCCGCCTCGACCTGGTCGCCGGCCAGGATCGACACCGAGAAGCGGCCGCTGGCGACGATCAGCGAGTGGGTGTCGTGCTTGGGCGAGACCGACGCCATGACGATCGGCTCCTCGAAGCTGACCTGGCAGACCCAGTGCGAGGTGTAGGCCCGGGCGATCCCGTCGTGGGCCGCCCCGACCACCTGCACGCCCTTGACCATCTGGCCCAGCGAGCGCTTGAGCTCCCGATCGATCACCGGGCCACCATGGCACGCACCGGCCCCTGGGCAAGGATGACGCCCGTGGACCCGACCGACCTCGCCGGCCTGCTGGCCCTCCCCGGGGTCGAGGAGGAGGTCGAGATCCGCAGCCGGTTCGGGTTCATGGCCTTCCACGGCGGGCGCCTGGAGGAGCGGACCGACGTGGTGGCGTCGCTGGCCGCGACCCTCGCCGGGGCCTCGTACTACGCGGTCCTCCACCCGGCCGACGCCCCGCACCTGCCGTCCACGATGTTCACGCCCGCCGCCTCGCCGGCCCTGGCCCGCTTCCTCGACCACGTCGAGGTCGTCGTCACCGTGCACGGCTACGGCCGGGAGGGCATGTGGACGACGCTGCTCGCCGGCGGGTCGAACCGGCCCCTCGCCACGCACCTGGCCGGTCACCTGCGGGCGGCGCTGCCGGACTACGAGGTGCTCGACGACATCGACGCCATCCCCGACGGCCTGCGCGGCCTCCACCCCGACAACCCGGTGAACCGGCCGCCCGCCGGCGGCGTCCAGCTCGAGCTGCCGCCGCGGGTGCGGGGCACGTCGCCGCTGTCCCCGCCGCCCGACCGCGACGGGCTCTCGGCCCCGACCCGATCGCTCGCCGTCGCCCTGGCCAAGGCGGCCGTGGAGTGGCCCCTCAGCGGCTGAGCGCCCGAGCTTTGAGCGCCTGACCTCGAATACCGATGTCAGGCGCTCAAAGCTCGGGGGTGAGCGGTCCGGCGACGGGGCGGCCGGCGGTGACCACCAGGGCCCGGGGTGGGCGGTCCACCGCGGCGGCGGCCACGGTCGGGGCGTCGACCAGGACGAGGTCGCCCCGGCCCCCGGGCACCAGGGCGTGGTCGGCCACGCCGATGGCGGCGGCCCCCCGGGTGGTGGCCACCGCGACGCAGGCGGCGATGTCCTCGTCCCGGCGGTGGCCCGCCCGCCAGGCCATCAGCCCGGCCCGGGCCAGCATGTCGGCGTCGCCCCAGGGCGACCAGGCGTCGCGGATCCCGTCCTGGCCGAGGCACAGGCCGATGCCCAGCTCGGCGATCCGGGCGAAGGGCAGGGGCTCGACGTCGCCCGGCGCCACCGTGGCCAGGGCGATGCCGGCGCCGGCGATCCGGTCCAGCAGGGCGTCGGCCGCGGCGCTCCCGTCGGCGAGGCAGAAGGCGTGGGAGACGACCACCCGACCGGCCAGGCCCAGGGCGAGCGTCCGCTCGACGACGAGGCCGAGCTCGTACCGGCCCAGCGAGCCGCGGTCGTGGAGGTGGACGTCGACGCCCACGCCGTGGCGATCGGCGATGGCAAAGACCGTGTCGAGGTGGGTGACGGCGTCGCCGTCGAAGCCGGCCGGGTCGAGCCCGCCGACGTGGGCGGCGCCGGCCCGGACCGCGGCGTCGAGCAGGTCGGCGGTGCCGGGCCGGACGAGGATGCCGCTCTGCGGGAAGGCGACGACCTCGACGGCGATGCGGTCGGCCCACGCCTCGGCCAGCCCGAGGACCGCCTCCAGCGGGGCCAGGCCGTGCTCGGTGTCGACGTCGACGTGGGTGCGCAGCACCGTCGTGCCGTTCTCGACGTAGGCCCCGAGCAGGGCGGCGGCCCGCTCGGCGGTGGGCGGGAGGTCGTGCTTGAGGGCCCGCTCGCCGTCGATCAGGCCCTGGAGGCCGGGCGCGCTGGCGTGGGGTCGCCAGGGCTGGCCCCACAGCGTCCCGTCGATGTGGGCGTGCCCGTCAACCAGGCCCGGCAGGGCGAGACGGCCGCCGCCGTCGACCACCGGACCGGTCCACCCCTCGGGCGCCGGGCCCACCGTCTCGACCCGCCCGGCCCGGATCGTCACCGCCGCCGGATCGGCGCCGAGGACGCGGACGTCACGGACCAGGAGGTCGGCCATGGCGTCGACGCTAGGGCGAGAGCGAGTCGACCGGGACGACCTCGGCGGTGGGGGTGGCGATCGGGCCCTCGGCCAGGAAGAACCGCCAGAAGAGGAGGCCGAAGGGGCGGCCCTCGGTCGTGATCCAGTTGGGGACGCCGGGGTCGCGGTGGGCCAGGACGATGCGGATCGACCCGTCGGGCTCCGGCTGGGCCTGGGCCCGGTTGAGGCTGACCCGGCCCCGCAGGTAGTCGAACGTCTGCATCTGGCGGTTCCAGAGCGACACGCTGGCCAGCCGGCAGGTGGGCCACCCCGCCAGCGTCATCACCAGGGCGTCGTCGGGGCCGAGGAGGTACGGCGCCATCGAGGAGTGGGCGTCGGCGGCGGCGAGGGCGTGGGTGCCGGGGAGGGTCGGCGCCGGGAACTCGTGGGGGATGCGAGAGACGAAGGCGGGCGGCTCGCCCTCCCCCGGCTTGGCGATGTTCTCGACCGTGCGGCCGCGGACGTAGGTGGCCATGCGGCGGATGTCGGCGGCGATGGAAGCATCGCTGGGCGGCTGCGGCGCAGCGGGGACGTCACCGGAGACCAGCTCGATCGACAGGCCCAGGTCCGGCGCCGGGGGCGCGGCCGGCGGCGCGTCGGCCTCCCAGTAGTGGCGCAGGGTGAGACGGGACGCGTCGGGGGCGAGCGGCAGCCAGCCCCGCTCCCCCGAGGCGGGGCGGGGCCCGCCGACGGTGACCTCGAAGCTCCCGTCCTCGGCCACGTCGAAGCGGGTGTCGTTGAGGACGCCGACGGTGCCGGTCGGGAAGGCCCCCTCCTCGGCCCCGGCCTCGACGGTGATCGAGACGTAGACGGCGCCACCGGTCCGCCCCCGCAGCCGGTAGGTGCCCCGGGGGTCGATGCGGGCATCGTGGTAGAGGGCATCGGCGTTGTCGCCCAGGGCCTTGCGCCACGGCGTGGTGATCGGGCGCAGCGTGGGGTGGGCGGCGTCCTGCTCCAGCTGGGTCTCGATGCCGGTGCCGAGGTGGTGGAGGATCACCCGGAGCCCCTCGGCCACGTCGGTCGGGTCGGTCAGGCCCCACTCCTCGCCGGCGAATCGCTCCCCCACCTCGGCCAGCGTGGCCAGCAGCTCGGCCCAGGCGTCCTGCGACTCGGTCACTCGGCCTCCGGGTCGATCGAGAACTGGGCCATGTACTCGGCCAGCTCGGCGTGGAGGGCGGCCGGGTCGAAGCCCCAGTCGGCGGCGGTGTAGCGGTGGGACCCGTGCTTGCCGCGGGGCTTGTCCCGCAGGTACGCCTCGATGGCAGCGGCGTGCTCGGGGGCCAGCTCCCGGCCGATGCCGGCGTAGGCCCCGGCCACCGCGGCGACCGGGTCGGCCCTCAGGTCGACGAAGCGGACGTCGCCGAAGGGGGCGGCCAGCGAGCCGTCGAGCCGGCGCCGGCCGACCGTCGTCAGGGCGTCGCCGAACAGGGCGCCGACCAGCGGAGCGACCACGTCCATGTCGACGTGGTCGCTGCGCAGCCACTGGATCATGGCGACGGTGCTCACCGTCGAGGGCATCGTCCGGGCCGGGTCCCGGTGCGTCTGGACGATGCAGGCGTCGGGGTAGGCGGCGAGCAGGTCGTCGAGCATCATCAGGTAGCCCGGCGTCTTGAGCAGCCAGCGCTTGGGCTCCCGGCCGTGCTGGACCGTCTGGAGGATCGCCCGGTGCCAGGCCAGGTCGGCCTTCGTGTCGGGGGCCCAGGCCCCGAGCTCGGTGAGGAGCATAGGCCAGTGGTTGCCGGCGAAGGACGGGGCGCACAGGGTGATGTCCTCGACGGGCAGGTCGGAGCGCAGCTCGTGCATCCCGGCGAACTCGGGCTGGACGTCGGCCCACAGCTCCTGCTCGCACTCGGTCATGGCGGTGACCTGGTCGGGCGTGGTCCCGTCGGGCACGACCGGGTGGATGACGTCCGTGGCGATCGGCGTGCGCAGCCCCGGGTCGAGGCCGAGCAGCTCGAACAGGATCGTGGTGCCCGAGCGGGCCGGGCCGGTGACGACGATCGGGGCGTCGACGACCTCCTCGGCGATCGACGGGTCGCGCCGCCATCGCTCGCCGACCAGGAACCGGGTGCGCAGGCCGCGCATCAGCTCCTCCCGGGTCATCATCCGGCCCACGACGTGGAGGTCGCTGGCGTTCACCGCGTCGACCAGGGCCCGGAGCCGGCCCTCCCAGTCGCCGTCGCCCAGGTCGCCGGGATCGTCGACGCCGGTGGTGGTCCGGGTGTGGTCGAGCAGGTGGTCGGCCACCAGCGGGACCATGCGCACGGCCCCGCCGACGGCATCGCCCATGGCGTTGAGGCGCCGGACCCAGTCCGGTCGGGTGTAGCGCTCGTGCATCGACCGGATCCCCACGGCCGGAGAGTCAACCAGGCCCGGCGCCCCTCTGCTGACGATCCGTCAGATCCGGTGTCAGCAGCTCGGCGGGCCGCTCAGCGGGCTCAGCCAGTCGGACTGCGGGAGCACCTCGTAGCCCTCGGGCACGGTCACGAACGTCTCGGCCAGGTTGGCCTCGGTGCGGGGCAGGAACGTGTACTCGACCCGGCTCTCGTCGGGTTCGCCGATGCCCCGGCGGGAGAGGACCGGCAGGAGGGTCTCGGGATCCAGGTAGACCGCGAGGCGCGGGTTCCAGTCGGCGGGCGTCGGCCTCGTCCACTGCCCGGTGTCCGGGTCCGGGCTCGGCATGTCGGCATCGGTCCAGGTCCGCAGGCGGATCAGCTCCCGGCCGTCGACGACCTCCGTGCCGTCGACGGCCCAGATGCCCCGCTCCATGTCCGAGCCGATCGACTGGAGGGTGGTGGACGTCGACATCCCCCACCCGGGCGTGAACGTCCGGGCGCAGTGGTCGACGATGCCGCCGCCCAGGTCGCCGGTGTCGGCGTCGGTGGGGGTGAGGCGCCCGGCGCCCTGCTCGGCCAGGACCCGGCCGTCGGCGGCGTACCAGACCTGGCGCATCGCCGCCGAGCGGGGATCGTTGAACGTCGCGGACGTCGACATCTGCGGGCCGCTGGCGACCGAGCGCTGGATGACGTCGTCGGCGACGGCGAGCATGGCCGCGGCAGCCCGCTCCTCCAGCGTCGGCTCGGGGGTCGACTCGGTCGACGGGCCGGCCACGGTCGTGCCGCCCCCGCCGTCGCCGGTGGCGACCACCACGCCGATGCCGGCCAGCACGGCGACGGCCGCCGCTGCGGCCAGCACCCGGCGCAAGGCCCGGTGGCGGCGGCCGGTGGCGTCGACCGGGACGACGATCGGCGTGGGCTCGTGGACCTCGACGGCGTCCGCCGTCGCCGTCGAGGAGATGGTGGCGCCGGCGTGCCCGTGGTGCTCGGCGTGCTCGGTCCGGAGGACCGCCCAGAGGGCGTCCTCGAAGGCGGGCAGGGCGACCTCGTCGTCGGGCGCGGCGGGGGTGGGCTGGGTGTCGGTGGTCATCGGACCTCCTGGGACGGGGCCGGCGTGGCGGCCTCCTCGGGTCGCGGCGCCGGGGCGCCGGGCGTCCGGGACGGGTGGTCCCGCACGCGGCGACGGGCCCGGGCCAGACGGGCCCGGGCGGCGTCGGGGGCGATGCCGAGCCGGCGAGCGGCCTCGGCCGGGCTCAACCCGTCGGCCACCAGGCGCAGGACGGCGTCCTCGCCGGGGGCAAGGGAGGCCAGGGCCGGCTCGAGGTCGGACAGGTCACGGCGGGCGTCGATCGCCTGCTCCAGCCGGGCGTGGTCGTCCTCGCCGAGCAGGGCCCGGCCACCGACCCGATCGGCCAGGCGCCGGCGGCGGGCCCCGGCCCGGTGGTGGTCGGCCACCTCGCTGGCGGCCAGGGCGTGGAGGAAGGACGACACCGTGCCCCGCTCGGGGTCGAAGGTGGCGGCCCGGTGCAGGAGGCGGACGAAGGTCTGGGCGACGACGTCGGCCACGTCCTCGGGGGTGGCGCAGCGTCGGGCCGCGTAGGCGGTGATGCGGCGGACGTGGCGGCGGTAGATCGCCTCGAAGGCGGCCTCGTCGGTGGAGATCCGCGCCACCAGCCGGGCCTCCGCCGCCTCGTTCGCGTCGATCGCCAGCCGGTCGTCGTCCCCCACCACGTCCCTTCTACGCCCGCCGGCCCCCGACCGTGACGCGCGCCCTCACAGCCCGGGCGCCTCGCCCCGGCGGAGCCGGCCGCACAACGCCTCGGCCCCGGCCACGGCCGCCTCGTGATCGGGCACCACCCACCGCTGGTCGGCCACCTGCAACGGCAGGGCCCCGAGGTCCTGGTCGACCCCGTCGAACAGCTCGACCAGCCACGACCGATCGCCGCCCAGCCGGCGCCCCAGGAAGGCCAGCTGCCGGAACAGGTCGGTGGCGTCGGCGAAGAAGGAGGTGCGCCGGTACCGGTTGCGGCGGATCGCCACCATGGCGGGGCCACCGGGGCCGTGGACGACACGGCGGGGATGGGAGGTGAACGGGATGGGACCGGTCACGCCGGGGCGGGGACGAAGGTGAAGAGGCAGAGCTGGGTGGCGTAGGCGACGAGGTGGGGCTCGGCCCGGCAGTCGTCGCCCAGGTCCCACAGCGCCATGTCGACCGAGGCGTAGCCGTCGCCGGCCCAGCGGGCGGTGTTGACGCCCAGGATCCACTCCGAGCGCCAGGCGCCGGTGAGGTGGAAGGTGAGGTCGACGCTGGGCGAGAACCACATCTCGCCGGTGGGCCCGACCCGCTCGCCCACCGCGCCGGGCATGGTGTCGGCCACGACCAGGGCGGCCAGCGGGTCGACGGTGCCGTCGTCGAGGAGGGGCGGGTCGTCGTAGCGGTACCAGGCGGCCCGGAGGCTCGAGGTCCGGGGCGTGTCCTCCCACGGCGGGGTGCCGATGCCGGCCCGGCCCTCGACCTTCTGCTCCCAGAACGGCATGGGCTCGAAGCGGACCTGGCCCTCGGCGGGCGGGTCCCGGAACGAGGGGCAGTCGTCGGGGTGGGGCACGCCGGGCGGCACCGCCAGGTCGACGAAGTCGAAGCCCTTGCGGGGCCCGCCGAAGATCGCCGTCGTCAGGTGGCCGCGGGCCGTGCCCGGGTTGCGGATCTCGCCCCGGAGGTGCGACATCGACCGGCCCCGCCGCAGCACCTCGACGTCGATCTCGACCGGCCCGTGGGCGACCTGGGCGGCGAAGGTGGTGTGGAGCGTGCGGAGGGTCTGGGCCGGGTCGCCCAGCTCGGCCTCCAGGGCCCGGACCGCCATGGCGGTGACGATCCCGCCCTGCGGCAGCGGCCGGAGGTTCCACACCGGGTCGATCTCGCCGGTGTAGCGCCCCTCGCCCGCCCGCTCGACCCCCGTCTCGACCCCGAAGCTGCTGCCCACGGGTGCGAGGGTACGGGGCCCCTCAGCCGGCGGTCACCGGAATTGCGAGGGTCGCGGTGTAGCCGCTGCCGACGGAGCCGGTGGTGTCGGCCAGCTGGGTGTCGTAGCCGTCGCCGAAGATGCCGTCGGTGGCGAGCGAGACCCGGGACAGGTTGTCGACGCTCTGCTCGTAGCCGTCGGTGGCGTACACCGTCTCGCACACGTCCTGGGGCAGGGCGAGCTGCGACGTGGCGACGATGTCGCCCGAGGCGGTGGCCGTGGCGAGGCTCTCGTAGACCTCGAAGTGGACGTGGGGCCAGCGGCCGTCGTAGCAGGCCGGGAAGATGCTGGTGAACGTGACCGTCCCGTCCTCACCGGCCTCCTGCACGCCCCGGAGGTAGTTCTCGCCCTCGACGCCCTCGGAGTACATCGAGTACCGCCCCTCCCGGTCGCAGTGCCAGAGGTAGACGGCGTGGCCGGGGAGCGGATCGCCGGTGTCGGAGTCGGTGACCGTGAGGGTCATCGTCAGCGGGACGCCCTCGGCGACGGTGGTCGACGAGCCGAAGCTGGCCGTGATGTCGGAGCGGACGATCCCGCTCTCCAGCAGGACGTCGGGGCCGTTGGAGCCGTCACCCGGGTAGGGCCCGGCCGTCTCGTTCGGGATGGCGTTCGGATCGCTCGACGAGGCCGTCTCGGCCCCGCCCCTGCCCCCCCCCCCGGGCGGCGCCCCGCCCGGCCCGCCGTCGGGCGGACCGCCGGCGGCCGTCGTGGTGCTCGTGCTGTCGCTCGTGCTCGCCGTGGTGGTGGAGCTCGGGGTGCTCGAGCTCGGGGTGGCGTCGGCGTCGCTGCTCCCGCCGCAGGCGGCGAGGGCCACACCGGCGCCGGCCCCGGCGAGGAGCACGAGCGCCCGGCGGCGGCCCAGGAGGGTGCCGACGTCGAAGGCCAGGCCCCGGTCGAGCCGGTCGTCATCGTGGTGGTGGTCGTCCATGGGCCTCACCCTGCGCCCGCTGCCCCAGTCGCCCACCGAGCACCCGCTGAGCGTTCCCCGAGAGCGCGGCGCGCCGTCACACGCCGTGCAGGACGAGGCGGGCGGCCCGCCGGCACTGGTGGGTGAAGAGGTCGTCGTAGGCCTCGACCACGTTGTGCAGGTGGCCGAAGAGCTCGAAGCTCAGGCCCCCGAAGACCTGCGTCCAGGCGTAGAGGCTGCGGACGAGGACCTCGTCGGGCAGGTCGCCGGGGACGCCGGCCCGCAGCCGCTCGAGGTCGGCCCGCAGCGGCCGGGAGATGGGTGCGGTCTGCGTGAGGTCGACCTCGCCGGCCGCCACCGCATCGGCCACCAGGCCGAGGGCGGCGACGGGCGGCCGGGCCGCCGCCGGGATCGTGTCGCCGGGCGCCTGGTAGCCGGGGACGGGGCTGCCGTAGAGCAGGGCGTACTCGTGGGGGTGCTCGACGGCCCAGGCCCGGATGGCCCCGGTGACCCGGACCCAGCGGGTCTCGAAGCCGCCCCGGCGGTCGGCGGCGGCCTGCTCGGCGGCCGCCCCCAGGGCGTCGTAGGCGTCGACCAGCAGGGCGGTGAGCAGCTCGTCCCGGCTGGCGAAGTAGCGGTAGACGGCCGAGGAGACCATGCCCAGCTCGCGGGCCACGGCCCGCAGCGACAGCTCGGAGGCGCCGACCTCGGCGAGCTGGCGCCGTCCGGCTGCCTTGATCTCCTCGACCAGCTCGGCCCGGGCGCGGGCCCGGGCGGTCATGGGGGCGTTGGCCATGAGGTCCATGATGCCACCTCGACGAGAGCATGTGCACGTTTCGAGAGCAGTGCTCTTGACATATGTCGAGAGCGGATCAACAATGCGAGAGCACTGCTCTCTGAATCGAGGATCGCCATGACCGCCACCACCGCCCCCACTGCCCGCTACCTCGCCCCCGGCCGGATCGACCGCCTCACCAACCGCGTCGCCGGCGCCCTGACCCGCCGGGGCCTGAGCGTCGCCGGTTCGACCGAGCTCCGGGTCGTCGGTCGCACCAGCGGCCAGGTCCGCAGCACCGTGGTCAACCTGCTGGAGGTCGACGGCCACCGCTACCTCGTCGCCCCCCGGGGCCACACCCAGTGGGTCCGCAACCTGCGGGCCGCGGGCGGGGGCGAGCTGCGGGTCGGGCGCCGGGTCCGGGCCTTCACCGCCTTCGAGCTGCCGGACGACGACCACAAGGTCGTGGTCATCCGGGCCTACCTGGAGCGCTGGGCCTGGGAGGTCGGCCGCTTCTTCGACGGCATCGACGCCTCCTCGCCCGAGGACGTCCTCCGCGCCGCCAGCGCCGACTTCCCCGTCTTCCTCGTCGAGGACGCCGGCTGACGCCTCCGTACCCTGGGGGCGTGCGCCGCCTCGTCCCCGCCCTGCTGCTGGTCGTCGCCCTGGCGGCCTGCGGGCGGGAGCCGGCCTTCCCCGACCGGACAGCCCGGGTGACCGTGGGCGACCGGACCCGGACCTTCGCCGTCGACGGGTGCACGCTCGACGGCCAGACCTTCGTGCTGGCGGCCCGGGCCGAGTCGGGTGCCGTCCTCCAGGCCACCGTGGGGGTCGAGGCCGACGGCGAGACGGGCGTGCCCCGGTCGACCGGGTTCACCGTCTACGGCTGGGACCAGGTCGACCTGGCCGCCTTCGGCGAGGAGGCGTGGGCGCGCCGGGGTGGGGCCGGCGACCCGCCGGGGACGATCGACAGCGCCCGCATCCGGGGCGCCCGGGTCCAGGCGGCCGGCGAGGCGGCGGTGGTCGACCAGGACGATCGCCCCACCGGCGACCAGCGGCTGGCCATCGGCATCGACGCCCGCTGCGACGCAGAGGAGGACTAGGACCCGCTGGGTAGAGTCCGCACCGATCCATCCACGACATCCAAAGGACCGGCCCGATGGCCTTCGAGCTCCCCCCTCTTCCGTACGACCTCGACGCCCTGGCGCCCCACATCTCCCGGGAGACCCTCGAGCTCCACCACGGGAAGCACCACAACGCCTACGTCACCAAGCTCAACGAGCTGATCGCGGGCACGCCGGACGAGAGCAAGAGCCTCGAGGAGATCATCAAGGACTCCGAGGGCGTGCTGTTCAACCAGGCCGGCCAGCACTGGAACCACAGCTTCTACTGGAACTGGCTGACGACCGGCGTCGGCGGTGAGCCCACCGGCGAGGTGGCCGACAAGATCGGTTCGTCGTTCGGTTCCTACGACGAGTTCAAGAAGCAGTTCACCGAGGCGGCCATGGGCCAGTTCGGCTCGGGCTGGGCCTGGCTGACCGACGACGGCACCGGTGGCCTGGCCATCACCAAGACGCCGAACGCCGACCTGCCGCTCAACCACGACGCCAAGGCCCTGCTGACCATCGACGTGTGGGAGCACGCCTACTACGTCGACTTCCGCAACCGCCGGCCCGACTACATCGAGACCTTCCTGGCCCACCTGGTCAACTGGGACTTCGTCAACCAGAACCTGAACTAGCGCAGCGTGTGGACCGCTCGGTCGGTCCACTCTCTCGGAGTGTTCGGAGTGCAACGCTCCGTGTGCGATCGTGACGGGGTGATCATGCTGGCCCGGCCCCGGCTGGCCCGGGTCCTGGCCCGGCGCCACGAGCTGGACCTGATCGTCCTCGAAGCACCCGGAGGATCGGGCCGGACCGTCCTCCTCGACCAGGCGCTGGCCCGCCCGGTCGAGGGGGCGGTCGACCTCCGGTTCGACGTCACCGCCGCCGACGCCGCCCCCGGCGTCCTGGCCGGGCGGATCCTGACGGCGCTGGGCGGCGACCCGGCGGCCGAGGTCGACGACCCGGCGGTGGCGGCGGTCGCCATCGCCGCCGAGGCCGGCCCCCGCGCCCCGCTCGCCCTGGTCCTCGACGGGCTCGAGCGGGCCGGCGACACGGGCTCCGCCCTGGTCACACTGCTGGTCGAGGCCCTCCCCGCCGGGTGCGGGCTGGTGGTCTCCGGCCGGTGGCTGCCACCGCTCGCCCGGGCGACCCGGGTGGCCGCCGGCACCGCCGCGGTGCTCGGCCCCCACGAGCTGGCCCTGCGCTCCGACGAGGTCAGGACGCTGGCCGAGCGGGGCGGGGCGGCATCGGCCGACCGCGAGCTGATGGCCTGGCCGGCCCCGGCCCAGCTGGTCGCCACCGGCCATCCCGACCTCGTCCCCCACCTGCTCCACGAGGTCCTGGCCTCGACCGTCGACGAACCGCTGGCCACCGTCGCCCTGGCCCTGGCCGTGGTCGGCGGGGCCGAGCCGGCGGTGGTCGGGCCCGTCGTCGAGGCCGTGGCACCGACCGCCACGGACCGTGTCGGCCTCCTGGAGCGCCTACCCTTGATACGGGTAGGTCCCGAGGGTGTCTGGCCCCACCCGATCTGGGCCGCGGTCGCCGACCGGGAGCTGGCCCCGGCGGCGCGCCGGGCCGCCCTGGTCGCGGCCGGCCGGGCCCGCATCGGCCCGGGCGCCCTGGTCGACGCCGGCCGACTGGCCCTGCGGGCCGAGGACGGGGCGCTGCTGGCCGCCGCCACCCGCTCCGCCCTGTCGGCCCTCCCACCTCGGGTCCCCGACGCCGAGCTGGAGCGCTGGCTGGCCAGCGGTCTCCTGTCGCCCGGCGGGGTCGAGGCCCGGTGGCTGGAGGCGCTGCTCGGCGACGAGCCGGTCGCCGCCCGCTCGGCCCTCGAATCGGTGCGCGACGAGCTGGCCGCCGCCGGTGACCCCGAGACCGAGCTGGCCGTCCTCCTCCACCTGGGCCAGCGGGCCCTCCAGGCCGACGACGGGGCCGCCCTGGTCGGCTACGTGGCCCGGGCCGACGAGCTGGCCGCCGCCGGCGTCGAGGCGGCCCGCCCCCTCTCGGCCCTGGGCCGGGCCGTCGGCCTGCAGCTCGCCGGCCGCTACCAGGAGGCGGTGGCCGCCCTCGACGACCTGTCACCGCGCGCCGTGCGGGGGGACATCGGAGCCCAGATCCTGATGGTCCGGGGCACCAACCTGCTGCTGGGCGACGACGGCGACGGCGCCCGGGCCGCCTACACCGCGGCCGGGGCGCTCGGGTCGACCGCCAGCCGGGCCGTGGCCCACCACCTCCAGGGCCAGGCCCGGTGGATGGCCGGCGACGCCACCGGCGCCATCGACGAGGCCCGCCTGGCCGTGGACCTGGCGGTGGTCGCCGGGGTGCCGGGCCGGGCCGCCACCGCCCGGGCCACCCTCGAGTGCTACCTCGCCCTGACCGGACGGCCGCCCGACCCCGACCGCCGGCCCACCGGCAGCCCCGGCGGCGAGCTCGCCGCCCTCGCCGCCGTCGCCGACATCGCCCGCACCCTCCCCGCCGCCCCCGACCGCCCCGCCGCCGATCCTCGCCGTGCCGCCGACGAACCCCGCAGCGCCGGGGGCCGGGGTGCGGCCGACGACTCCGGCGACGCTCGCGATGCCGCCGAGGATCGGCTGGCTGCCCTGGAGGCGGCGCCGAACCGGGCGACTACGTCGACGCTGTGGCGGGCGGCGCTGGAGACGGCGCTGCTCGACGGGGCCGCCGAGCG
>JBQGCF010000121.1:0-10462 GCA_052038315.1 Iamia sp. | reverse complement strand
GGTGGCGGCCCGGCTGGGGGAGCGGGCCGGTGCGGTCGGCGCTGCGTTGCTGGCGGCCCTCCGGACCTAGCCTTCAGGCATGGCGGGACCAACCGATGGAACAGGCGTGCCGGACGCCGACGACGAACCCTCCGCGCCCCGGACCGACGGACCGCCGCCCAGGCTGTCCCGTCCCCTCGAGGACGAGATCCGCGACCCCTTCGCCCCGGTGCCCCGGCCCGGCACGCCCGGGCCGCCCCCGCTCCGCCAGCCCCCGCCGGCCGCATCGCCGGCCCGGCCGCCCGTGGGCGGGCCGCCGACGGCCCCGCACGGCGAGTCGCTGCTGAGCCGTCCCGGCCAGCCCTCGGCCCTCCTCGGCCCGACCCCGGCGCCGCCTGCTCCGGTCCCGTCGTCCGCCCCGGAGGACCCGCCGTCGGCCTTCCCGCCCGGCTCGCCGTCGGCCATGCCCGTCCCGGGGACCGCCCCCGTCGCCCGTCCGGGCTCGCCGGGCGCGCCGCCGTCCACCGTCCCGGGTCCGACGCCGCCGGCCGGGGAGCCGGAGCGGCCGGCGTGGCTGACCGGGGCGCTGGCCCCGCCGCCGGAGGGGACCCGGGTCGCCGGTGCCTGGGGCGCACCGCCCGCGGCCCCGCCGCAGCAGCCGGGCGCCCAGCCGCCCTACGGAGCACCGCCGCAGCCCGACGGCGCGCCCCCGCATTACGGGGCGCCGCCCCCGCAGTACGGGGCCCCGCCCCAGCAGTACGGGGCACCCCCGCCGTACGGGCCGCCGCCGCAGTACGGGTACGGCCCGCCCCCGTTCGGCCCGCCGCCGGCGTCGCGCGGCTCCAAGCTCCCGCTCGTCGTGCTCGGCGTGCTGCTGCTCGGCGTGGTCGCCGCTGCCGTCGTGGGGGCCGGCATCCTGCGGGGCGACGAGGACGAGGCCGCCCCCGAGCGCACCTACCCGGCGGCGTGGGACAGCCGCGTGGCGCCCATCGCCGAGTGGGTGGCCGACGAGCGGGACCTCGAGTTCGAGCACCCCGTCGAGGTCGTCTTCCAGCCCGAGGAGGAGTACCTGGACGACGCCGCCGGCGATCCCACCTCGGCCACCGAGGAGGAGCAGCAGGAGATGGACGACATGGTCGCCACCCTGCGCGCCCTCGGCCTGGTCGACGGCGAGGTCGACCTGGCCGATGCCTTCAGCGACCTCTCCAGCGAGGGCACCCTCGCCTACTACGACCCCGAGATCGAGATGGTGTTCGTCCGGGGCGACGAGCTGACGCCGGCCGTGCGGGTCACCGTCGCCCACGAGCTGACCCACGTCCTCCAGGACCAGCACTTCGACCTGGGCCGCATCACCGATCCGGACTTCGACGAGGGCGAGGGCCTGCGGGCGATGGCCGAGGGCGACGCCGGCCGGATCGAGGAGGCCTACGCCGCCGAGGAGCTCACCGCCGCCGAGCGGCAGGAGTACGAGGACGAGACGACCGCTTCGGTCGACGGCAGCGAGGACGCCCTGGAGGGCGTCCCGCCGGTGCTGTCGATCATCTTCGGAGCCCCCTACACGCTGGGCGAGGGCTTCCTGCTCTACCGCGAGCGGGTCGACGGCGGCGAGCCGTGGGACGCGGTGCTGGAGGACCCGCCCTCGCAGGAGGAGCTGCTCGACCCGGCGGCGTGGGAGACCCCGCGGGCCGAGGTCCAGGAGGTCACGATCGATGCCCCCGAGGGCGCCGAGGTGATCGAGGAGGACACCTTCGACCCGCTGTTCTGGTACCTGCTGCTGGCGTCACGGGGCGACCCGGCCGGCGCCCTCCAGGCCGTCGACGGCTGGGGCGGCGACGCCTACGTCTCCTACCGCGAGGACGACGTCGTGTGCGCCTCGATGGCCCTCGTCGGCGATGACGCGGCGGCCACCGACGTGCTCCACCGGGCGCTGGTCGACTGGTCGAGCGGCGACGAGAGCGGGTCGACGAGCGTCGAGCTGGCCGACGGCACCATCGAGGTCCGGGCCTGCGACCCGGGCGCCGGGGCGGCCGCCACCGGTGAGGTCACCGAGGACCTGCTCGCCCTGCCCTACCTCCGGGCCGACCTCGAGTCGACGCTGGCCACCACCGGCGCCGACGAGGAGCAGGCCCGCTGCGCCAGCGTCGCCATCTTCGACGCCCTCACCTTCGAGCAGCTCACGTCGACGGAGCTCGACCCGTCGATCCAGCAGATCGTCGCCGAGGCGGTCCAGGGCTGCGCCTGATCCATCGGTTTGCCGTCACCCGTCCGGTGCCAGTGCGGACGGGTGACGGGAACCCAGGGCGGTTGGACGAGGTGGCTGGCGATCGGCGCGGCGGCGGTGCTGGCCGTGGGCGGCTGCGGGGGCGATGACGACGGCGAGCGGTCCGGCGGCGAGCCCCAGGAGCAGGAGGAGCGGTCCGAGGAGGTGACGTGGGACGAGCGCATCGCCCCCATCGCCGAGTGGGTCGCCGAGGAGCGGGAGCTCGACTTCGACCACGCCGTCGAGGTCCGCCTGCTGCCCGAGGACGAGTACCAGGAGCAGGCCGCCGGCGACGGCTCCGAGGACGAGGAGGACGCCCAGGAGGCCGAGGACACCGCCGACCTGCTGCGGGCCCTCGGGCTGCTCTCGGGCGACGTCGACCTGGAGGCCGCCGGGGCCGACCTCGCCGGCGAGGGCACCCTCGCCTACTACGACTCCGAGGACGAGGTCGTCTACGTGCGGGGCGAGGAGCTGACGCCGTCGACCCGCGTCACGCTGGCCCACGAGCTGACCCACGTCCTCCAGGACCAGCACTTCGACCTCGACCGCCTCGACCCCGACGACGAGGCCGATGCCGAGGACGCCGCCGGCCTGCGCAGCCTCGCCGAGGGCGACGCCGACCGCATCGGCCAGGCCTACGCCCGGACCGAGCTGACCCTCGCCGAGCGGGAGGACTTCGAGGCCCGGTCCGAGGAGGACCAGGCCGCCGCCGACGAGGGCCTGGCCGAGGTCCCCCCGGCCCTCGTCGCCCTGACGTCGGCGCCCTACGCGCTGGGCGGCGGGTACGTCACCGTGCTCGACGGCGAGACCGGCGCCATCGACGCCGCCCTGGAGGACCCGCCGTCCGAGCAGGTCCTGTTCGACCCGGCCGTCGAGGGCACCGACCGGGCCGAGGAGGTCGAGGTCGAGGCGCCGCAGGCCCCCGAGGGCGCCGAGGTGGTCGACGAGGACACCTTCGGCCCGGTGTCGTGGTTCCTGCTCCTCGCCGCCAGGGGGGCGCCGGCCGAGGCCCTGCAGGTGGTCGACGGCTGGGGCGGCGACGCCTTCGTCTCCTACCGGCAGGACGACCGCCTCTGCGTCGACCTCACCGTCGCCGGCGACGACGCCGACGCCACCGCGGCCTTCGGCGAGGCCCTCCAGGCCTGGGCGGCGCAGTCGCCGGGCGGCTCGGCCACGGTCGAGACGGCGGAGGACGCGGTCCGGCTCCACGCCTGCGACCCGGGGGAGGGGGCCGAGGCGGTCGGCGAGGTCCCGCCCGACGTCATCGCGCTGCCGCTGGTCCGCACCTCGCTCGAGGAGGACCTGCAGGGGAGCTACAGCGCCAGCCCCGAGGAGGCCCGCTGCGCCTCGACGGCCGTCATCACCGAGCTGTCGCTCGACCAGCTGACCGCCGAGGAGCTGCCGCCCGAGGTGCTCGACCGGGTGCAGGCCATCACCGACGGGTGCCGGGCCTAGCCCAGGGGGCTAGTGCGAGTAGTAGCCCTGCTCCTCGGCCCGCCGGAGGCTGGCGGTGATCTCGGCCTTGGCCTCGGCGGCGCCCTCGAAGCCCCGCACGTCGGCCCACTTGCCCGGCTCGAGCGCCTTGTAGATCGTGAAGAAGTGCTCGATCTCCTGGGTCAGGTGGGTCGGCAGGTCGCCGATGTCCTGGACGTGGTCCCAGCGGGGGTCGTCGCCCACGACGCAGATGATCTTGGCGTCGGGCCCGGCGTCGTCCTCCATCCAGAACACGCCGACCGGCCGGCAGCCGATCACGCAGCCGGGGAACGTCGGCTCGTCCAGGATCACCAGGGCGTCGAGCGGGTCGCCGTCCTCGCCGAGGGTCCGGTCGACGAAGCCGTACTCGGCGGGGTAGACGGTCGCGCTGAAGAGGCGGCGGTCGAGGCGGATGCGGCCGGTGGCGTGGTCGAGCTCGTACTTGTTGCGGGTGCCCCGGGGGATCTCCACCACCACGTCGATGCGGTCCATGGCCTTCGATCCTGGCACCCGTGATCCCGCTGGGGTGACTCGGGGGTCGGGGTTAGGGTGCGCCGATGGAGTTCCGCCGGATCACGGGCCTGCCGCCCTACGTCTTCACCATCATCGACGGGTTGAAGATCGAGGCCCGTCGAGCCGGCCAGGACGTGATCGACCTGGGCTTCGGCAACCCGGACCTGCCCTCGCCGCAGGTGGCCGTCGACAAGCTGGCCGAGGCGGCCCAGAACGCCCGCAACCACCGCTACTCGTCGAGCCGGGGCATCCCGAAGCTCCGCGAGGCGGTGGCCGACCTCTACATCCGGCGCTTCGGCGTGGCCCTCGACCCCGAGCGCGAGATCCTGGCCACCATCGGCGCCAAGGAGGGCTTCAGCCACCTGATGTGGGTGCTGCTCGGCCCCGGCGACTCCGCCCTCGTCCCGGCCCCGTCGTACCCGATCCACATCTGGGGCCCGCTGTTCGCCGGCGCCGGCGTCCAGTACATCCCGATGGGCGACAGCGGCAGCGACCTGATCGGCGAGATCACCGAGGCGATCGACAGCTCGTGGCCCCGGCCCCGGGTCCTCGTCGTCTCCTTCCCCCACAACCCGACGACGCGGTGCGTCGACCTCGACTTCTTCCAACGGCTGGTCGACCTGGCCAAGGAGAAGGAGATCGTCATCGTCCACGACAACGCCTACGCCGAGCTGGGCTTCGACGGCTTCCAGCCGCCGTCGATCCTCCAGGCCGAGGGGGCCAAGGACGTCGCCGTCGAGCTCTACTCGATGACCAAGTCGTTCTCGATGGCCGGCTGGCGGGTCGCCTACATGGTCGGCAACGCCGAGATCGTGGCCGCCCTCCAGAAGCTCAAGTCCTACCTCGACTACGGCGCCTTCCAACCGGTGCAGATCGCCGCCACGGTCACCATGAACGAGGACCAGGAGCACCCGGCCGAGGTCCAGCGGATCTACCAGAAGCGGCGTGACGCCCTGTGCGACGGGCTGGCCCGCATCGGCTGGGAGATGGAGCCGCCCAAGGGCACCATGTTCGCCTGGGCGCCGATCCCCGAGCCCTACCGCGACATGGGCTCGGTCGAGTTCTGCTCGTTCCTGGTCCGGGAGGCGCAGGTCGCCACCTCGCCCGGCGTCGGCTTCGGCCCCGGTGGCGAGGGCCACGTCCGCTTCGCCCTGATCGAGAACGAGCAGCGCATCGGCCAGGGCATCCGCAACCTCAAGCGAGCCCTCACCAAGCTCGGCTGAACGGGCGTAGCCTCCTGCCCGTGGCGGAGCGGGCGCTGTCGGAGCGCTGGATCGACGAGCTCCACGAGCTGCGCGCCGGCGGTCCCACCACGCGGGTCCCGGCCCGCACCCGGGTGGTCGAGGTGCGGGTGTCGCGGGGGCCCGACGATCCGCTGTTCCCCCTCGAGGCCGTGCTCCGAGGGCTCCGGCTCTCGCCGCTGATGTTGGCCATCGACCTCCTCCTCGGGCGCTGGACCAAGCCGCCCAAGGAACAGACCCACGCCGAGATCGCCCTCTACGCGCCCGGGCCGCGGGCCGGTGACCTGCCCCGGGCGGTGGTCGACTTCCCGGTGCGCATCGCCGACCGGGTCGACGGCCAGGGCGGTGCCGTCGACGTCCGGGGCGAGCTCGGTCCCGGCCACGGCGTCGTCCTGGTGCTCGACGACGGCGAGGTCGTCGCCTGCCAGTACCCGGCCGAGCCCCCGCCGGTCGTGGGCGCGGCCCGTCGGTGGGCCTACCGCTGACGCCTCGGCGCTAGGCGCCAGCGGTGCTGGGGGCGCCGAGGATGCCGCCCATGCAGAAGCGCACGGTGGCGTCGATGATCGGCGTCGGGTCGCTGTCCGGGTCGGCGTGGATCAGCGAGGCGCACAGGTGCTGGGTGACGCCCACGACGGCGCGGGCCAGCAGGTCGGCGTCGGCATCGGGGATGCGACCCTCCTCGATGGCCCGCCGGAGGGGGGCGGCGGCGTCGGCCGCGGCGATGTCCTCGCCCTTGCGCAGGCCCTCGGTGAAGCGCTCCTCGGTGGTGGCGAAGCGGATCAGGTTCACCAGGTCCCGGTGGTCGGCCATCCACTCCATGCCGGCCCGGATGCCCCGCTCCATCTGCTCGACCGGGTCGTCGATGCCGGCGATGGCGTCGCGCTGGACCCGGCGGCGGCTCTTCTGCCCCGAGCGGAGGATCTCCGCCAGCAGGGCCTCCTTCGACGGGAAGTACCAGTAGAAGACGCCCTTGCCCACGCCCACGGCCTCGACCACGTCGGCCACCGAGGTGGGGTGGTAGCCGTCCTTGGCGAAGAGCCGGGTGGCCACCTCGATGATCTGGCGGCGGCGCTCCTCGCCGCGCGCCGTCAGGCGGCGGTCGTCGCTGGGGGCGGCCTCGGTGCTCACCGGCCCGAGGCTACCGCCTTGACCGATCAGTCAAGGTGATCGGCCTCACGGGCCGTCGCGAGACGACCACCAGGAACAACACTCCCGTCCCCCGGTCGAAACACCGGGTTCACACGTCCTCCGTAGGTTCGCCGCCATGGAGACCTACGTCGTGCGAGTGTGGCTCCCGGATCGACCCGGTGCCCTCGGGGCCGTGGCCAGCCGGATCGGGGCCGTCCGGGGCGACGTCGTCGGGATCGACATCCTCGAGACCGGTGACGGGGTCGCGGTGGACGAGCTGGTGGTCCGGCTGCCCCAGGGGTCGCTGGTCGACCTGCTGGTCGCCGAGATCCAGGAGGTCGACGGGGTCACCGTCGAGGACGTCAAGGCGGCCGACGCCACCGGGCGCGACCCCCGGCTCGACGCCCTGGAGACCGCCGCCATGATCTGCGGGGCCGACACCATGGACGAGCTGCTGCGGGCCCTCGTGGTCCACGGCGGCCGGACCCTCGGCTCCGAGTGGTGCGCCGTGGTCGACCTGGGCAACGGCCAGGTCCGGGCCACCGCCGGTCCCACCCCCACCGAGGCGTGGCTGTCGGCCTTCGTCGCCGGCGCCCGGGCCGGGGGCGACGACCAGCAGGCCGTGGGCGGCGCCGATGTCGCCTGGGCCCCGCTCCCCGGCGTCGACCTGGCCCTGGTGGCCGGGCGCTCCGGCACCCCGTTCCGGGCCAAGGAGCGCCGGCAGGTCGCGGCCTTGGCCCGCGTGGCCGGCACCCGGGCCCGCGAGGTCGGCCGCGCTCGCTCGATGCGGGCCCACCCCAGCGTCACCGGCTGACGCCCCGATCCACCGAACCCCGATCCACCGAACCACGACCCAGGAGGGCCGCCCCGTGATGAAGACCTACGCCCCCAACGCCTCGTTGGTGCGCCGGGGCCTGACCAAGCCCCCGGCGATCAAGCCGGCCCCGCCGGCCCTGGCCCGCCGCGGCCGCTGGTCCCCACCCCTCCCCAAGGGCTGATCACCCCCGTTCCGTGTGCGAAAACACGCCGCATAGGTACGAACGCGCACACGGAACGGCCTACGCCGGGGGTTCCCAGGCGCGGGAACGGGTGACGGCCTCGAGCCAGCGGGTGTGGTCGGCGTCGGGCGCCGAGCGGTCCGACGTCGGGGCGACGGGGTCGTCGCCGGCCCACAGCCCGGCGATCTCGTCGGTCGAGGACCACACGCCCTCGGCCAGGCCGGCGAGGTAGGCGGCGCCCAGCGCCGTCGTCTCCGGGACCCGGGCCCGGGTGACGGGCACACCGAGCTGGTCGGCCTGCAGCCGCAGCAGGAGGTCGGCCGCCGAGGCGCCGCCGTCGGCCCGCAGCTCGGCCACCGGGTGACCGGAGGCGGCGACCATGGCGTCGACCACGTCCCGGGTCTGGAAGGCCATGGCCTCGACCACGGCCCGGGCGACGTGGGCCCGGGTGGTGCCACGGGTGAAGCCGACGAGGAGGCCCCGGGCGTCGGGGTCCCACCACGGGCTGCCCAGCCCGGTGAAGGCGGGGACGAGGTACACGCCGTCGGTCGAGTCGACGGTGGCCGCCAGCGGGCCGACCTCGGCCGCCTCGGAGATCAGCCCCAGCCCGTCCCGCAGCCACTGGACCGCCGAGCCGGTGGAGAAGATCGCGCCCTCGTAGGCGTAGGTCGTCCCCTCGGGGAGCTGCCACGCCACCGTCGTCAGCAGCCCCTCCACCGGCTCCGGGCACGAGGCGCCCACGTTCATGAGCACGAACGAGCCGGTGCCGTAGGTGTTCTTGGTCATCCCGGGCGTGAAGCAGGCCTGGCCGAACAGGGCCGCCTGCTGGTCCCCGGCGATGCCGCTGATCGGGATGCCGGCGGGGAGGCCGGTGTCGCCCACGGTCTTGCCGAAGCGGCCCGACGACGGGAGCACGTCGGGCAGCGCCGAGCGGGGGACGCCGAACAGGTCGCACAGCTCGTCGGACCAGCCGAGCGAGCGGATGTCGTAGAGCATCGTGCGGCTGGCGTTGGACGGCTCGGTGGCGAAGACGTTGCCGCCGGTGAGGTTCCACAGCAGCCAGGCGTCGATGGTGCCGACGCACAGGTCCGGACCGGCCTCGACGCCACCTTCGGTCAGCAGCCACTCGACCTTGCTGGCCGAGAAGTAGGGGTCGAGGACCAGGCCGGTCGCCGGCCGGACGAGGTCGAGGGCGCCCTGCGCCTCCAGCTCGTCGCAGCGGTGGGCGGTGCGCCGGTCCTGCCAGACGATGGCCCGGTGGAGGGGGCGGCCGGTGCGGCGGTCCCAGGCCACGACGGTCTCGCGCTGGTCGGTGATGCCGATGGCGGCGACCGGCTGGTCGAGGTCGGAGATCAGCCGGTTGGTGACGGCGACGATCGACGTCCAGATCTCGGTGGCGTCGTGTTCGACCCACCCGGGCCGGGGGAAGTGCTGGGTGAACTCCTGGTACCGGAAGCCGGCGGGGGCGCCGGTCTCGTCGACGGCGAAGGCGCGGACACCGGTGGTGCCGGCGTCGAGGGCGATGACGACTGCCATCCCCGGACGGTAGAGGACCGGAACGTAGGGGATCGCGCCATCGGTAGGGTGGTCCGATGCGACTCGGCGTGCTGACGAGCGGCGGCGACTGCCCCGGCCTCAACGCGGTGATCCGGGCCGTGGTGCGCAAGGTCGAGCGCCACTACGACGGCACGGTCATCGGCTTCCGCGACGGCTACATGGGGCTGATGGAGGACCGCTACGAGGTCCTGACCGTCGACCGCTGCCGGGGCATCCTCCCGCGCGGCGGCACGATCCTCGGGACGAGCCGGCACCAGCCCTACGGCGTCGAGGGCGGGCTCGACATGGTGCGCCGGACGATGTCGAAGCGGGGCCTCGACGGGCTCGTCGCCATCGGCGGCAACGGCAGCCTGGGCGCGGCGCGCGACCTCAACGACGACGGCATCCCCACCGTCGGCGTCCCCAAGACGATCGACAACGACCTGGGCTGCACCGAGGTCACCTTCGGCTTCGACACCGCCGTGGCCACCGCCACCGAGGCCATCGACCGCCTCCACACCACCGCCGAGTCCCACGACCGGGTGATGCTGGTCGAGGTGATGGGCCGCCACGTCGGCCACATCGCCACGTGGAGCGGCATCGCCGGCGGCGCCTCGATGATCCTCGTCCCCGAGGAGCCCTTCGACCTCGACGAGGTGTGCGCCGCCCTGGTCCGCCGGCACGACTCGGGCCGCTACGCCTCGATCGTCGTGGTGGCCGAGGGGGCGGTGCCGGTCGAGGGCGGGAACTTCACCCTGCCCCCGCCGGGGATCGACGAGTTCGGCCACCAGCGCCTGGGCGGCATCGCCCACCTCCTCGCCCCCGAGATCGAGAAGCGCACCGGCTTCGAGACCAAGGTCGTCGTGCTCGGCTACCTGCAGCGCGGCGGCACGCCGACGCCGGCCGACCGGGTCCTCGCCACCCGCTTCGGCGTGGCCGCGGCGGAGGCGGCGGCCGACGGCGAGTGGGGGACGATGGTCGCCATCCGCGCCGGGCGGATCATCCGGGTCCCGCTGGCCGAGGCGGTGGCCGAGCCCAAGGTCGTGGCTCCCGACATCCACGACGTGGGCAAGATCTTCTTCGCCTGAGCCGGAGGCCTGTCGGGCTACTCGTCCGGGGTCGGGTCGAGCTCGCGGTAGTTGTCGGCGGTGACGGTGTCGAGGTCGCCCTCGTTGATCGTCGGCGCCGCCACCGGCTGGCTGTCGACGAGGAACCGCACCTGGTCGACGCCGGGCAGGTCGGTGACGGTGAGCACCATCTGGGCGTAGGCGAGCAGGGCGCCCGGCTGCTCGAGGGTGCTCCACTCGGTGCTCAGGTCGACGACGACCAGGTCC
>JBQGCF010000120.1:0-16550 GCA_052038315.1 Iamia sp. | reverse complement strand
TGGCGGCGCGGGCGGCGGTGCCCGACGACGTCCCCCGCCGGGCGGCGGACGCCGCCCACCTCCACGCGCGCGACGGCGACCTCGAGCGGGCCGCCGCGCTGTACGCCGAGGCGGCCCGCACCGCCCCGAGCGTCGCCGAGCGGGCCCACCAGACCCGCCAGGCCGCCCGGGTCAACCAGATCCTGGCCCGGCATTCCACGGGGGTCGATGGCTCTTAGGGGCATGGGCGCACGTCGTCGACCGGACGAGCACGAGCTCGAGGACCACTTCCGCCAGCACTTCCCGCAGGTCGTGGCCTCGCTGGCCCTCGTCGTCGGCGACCGGGAGCTGGCCCACGACGCCGCCGCCGAAGCCTTCGCCAAGGCGTACAGCCGCTGGTCACGGGTGTCCTCGTACCGGTCGCCGACGGGCTGGATCTACACCGTCGCCCTCAACGGCGCCCGCCGGAGCGCCCGCCGCCGCACCCGGGAACGGGACCTGCTCGCCGCCCAGCCGACGCCCGTGGCGATCGCCGACACCGACGACCTCGGCGTGTGGGAGCTGCTCGACACCCTGCCCGAGCGCCAGCGGACGGCCGTCGTCCTGCGGTACGCCGCCGACCTGACCGAGGCCGACGTGGCCGCGGCCATGGGCGTCACCCGCAGCACGGTGTCGAGCCAGCTGCGCGCCGCCCACGCCCACCTCGCCGACCAGCTCGACCGACTCGCCCGCCTCGAGAGGAGCCCCCATGAGCCCCGTCGCTGACCTCCACCCCGCCCTGCGCGAGGCCGTCGACCGGGAGGCGGCCGGCGTCGACGCCGACGACGCCGTCGGCCCGGTCCTCGCCCGGGCCCGCCGGCTCCGGCGCCGGCGCCGGGTGGGCACGGCCATCGCAGCGGTCGCCGTCCTCGCCGGCGGGGGTGCCATCGCCGCTGCCGCCGTCGGGGGGTCGGCCGGCGAGCAGACGTCGACCTTCGCCACCGAGCCGGTCCCCGCCCCGACCTCGGCGCCCGTGGCCTACCGCATCTGGGTGTCGACGGAGGAGCGGTCCTTCCCCGAGGTCGGTCTGACCCTGGAGCCGTCGGAGGTCGAGCTGGGCCCATGGTCGTCCGGTGTCTACGGCCACTCGGTACGACTGCGGGCGGACAGGGCCATCGACGTCCGCTCCACCCGGATCCCGGGCCGGACCGGCATCGGATCCCTCATCTGCGTCGGCGATGACGATTCCGAGTGGCTCTGCGACGAACCCGATCGGGGTGTGGGTGGCGACGGCTGGTCGATCGCCCCTCACGGAGGCGTCGACGTCAACCTCTACGTCGACACCGAGACGGTCGTCCCCGGCGCCCAGGTGGTGCTGGCCGACGTCGTCACCGACGCCGGGACGATCCAGGTGCCCATCCGCATCGAGGTGCTGGTCACCGACGAGCCACCACCACCCGACGACACGGTCCTTTGGGCCGACGGCGAGGGACCCGGGACCGTGCGGCTGCGACCGGCCGACTGGCGGGCCTCGCTGGAGGCCGGCTCGGGGAACGACTTCACCGGTGCGCCGTACAAGGTGGTCGACGCGGGCGGCACCACGGTCTCGACCGGCAACGCCGGCTTCTACGGCGAGGCGATCCTGACACTGGAGCCGGGCACCTACACCGTCCGCATCGACGCGCTGGTCGACGGGCGGCCGTGCGGCTTCACCCGGACCGTCACCGCCGTCGCCTCCGAGGTCCTCGACGTCGAACCGGTGTGCTCGTCCTGACCCGCTGACCTGCGGCGATACGGTGCGGCCCGTGGACGTCGCCGACCTGCCGGGCCTCCCCCCCGACGTGGCCGCCCGCTGGGACGCCGACGTCACCGGGGCCGCGGACCTCCTGCTGGCGTCGGGCGCGACCGGCCTCCGGCAGATCCTCCCCGGCATGGTCGTGGCCTTCCGCAACACCGACGTGCGGGCCCTGGCCTCGGACCCCGCCGTCGGCAACGTGAACGCCGACCTGCTCGCCCGGATGATGGCGTTCATCGGCTACGACGACCCGCAGCGCAGCTTCCGCCCGGTGATCGAGTCCCAGGTCTTCGCCTTCGAGCCGCCGCTCCACGCCCCGGCCCGGCGGGCGCTCACCCGCCAGATGACCCCGGCGAACGTGGGCCGGTTCGGGGCGCTGGCCGACCGCCTGCTCGACGAGGTGCTGGGCGAACTCGACGACGGCCGGCCGTTCGACCTCGGTGCCGACCTGGCCCTGCGGTTCGCCGCCCGCTTCTTCGGCGCCCTCGTGGGCCTCGACGCCGACGAGGTCGAGGAGGTCCGGCGGCTCACCGAGGACCTGGCCGCGGTGTTCCTCACCGCACCGACCCCCGACGACGTCGAGCGGGTCGGCGACGCCGCGGCCCGCTACGTGACGCTGGTGGGTACGGCCGTGGCGCGGGCGCTCGCCGGCCCCTCGTCGGTCGACCCGCTCGCCGTGGAGCTGCTGTCCGAGATGGCCGCCGACCTCGACGCCATCGACGTGCCGGGTGTGCCGAAGACGACCGGCGCCTTCGCCGCGGGGAACCTCTTCGACGGCTTCCACACCGCCGGGGTCGGCATCGCCAACGCCCTGGTCGCGCTGGTCGAGCGGCCCGAGGTGGCCGAGCGGGTGCGGGCCGACCCGCGCCTGGCCGCAGCGGCCTACGACGAGGCGACCCGGCTGGCCCCGCCGCTGGTGCTGACCAACCACCACGTCCTGTCGGACACGGCCCTCGACGGGCTCCGCATCCCCGCCGGCACCCTGGTCGTCCTGCACTGGGGCGCGGCCAACCGTGACCCGGACGCCTTCGCCGCACCGCTGGCCTTCGACCTCGACCGCCCGATGCAGAGGCTCCTGACCTTCGGCCGGGGCCCCCACGTCTGCCCCGGCCGCAGCCTGTCCCGGTTCCTCGGGCAGAAGGCCCTCACCGCCGTCCTCGCCCGCCCCTGGACCCTCACCGCCGCCGCGCCCCCCACGTGGACCCCGGCGACCACCATCACCCAGCTCGCCACCGCCCCCGTCCACCAGACCCGCCGGGCGACGTGACCGCCGGCCTCCCGGGCGAGGGCGTCAGGCCGGCCGCCTGCCGGTACTCGCGCAGGACGTCCATGTCGTCGAAGTACTCCCACGGCCACGGGGTGGGGGCATCGCCGACCCGCTCCAGCAGGGGCCGGGCCCGGTCGAAGAGGCCGAGGTAGGACAGCACGAGGGCGAAGCAGTTGGTGGTGACCACGTGCTGGGGCGACGACCCGAAGCCGGGGGCGAACACCGACCGGTCGGCGGCGGCGAGGACCTCGGCGTGCACCCGCGTGTTGGATCGGTGGCGGTGCAGGAGGGCGGGGTCGTCCTGGGCGTCGAGCAGCCGCTCGAAGTGGGCCACCGCGATCAGGCGGTGGCGCGGGTCGCCGGCGGGGCTGGCGGCGCTGACCGCCCGGGCGAACCCGAGCATCTCCTCGTCCGAGCCGAACCACTTGCGGCACAGCGACTGGAGCAGCTGGTCGGCGGCGTTGGGCTGGCCCGGGTTGACGCTCTCGGCCCGGCCGTAACGGCCCCGCAGCTCGTCCAACCCGACCGAGAGCCCCCGACCCGACACCAGCAGCGCCGACCACGCCACGCCGTCATCGGCCAGGGTGATCGACCGGGCCAGGTCCTCCTCGGCCAGCTGCAGGATCTCGTGGAAGGTGAGCGCCGCATCCTCGCTGACCGTGTGGGCGTAGCCGTTGCCCCGCACCTCCCAGGCGACCGAGACCCGCTGGAGGCCGCGCAGCAGGAAGGCGAGGGCGTTGCCGGGCTCGGCCGTCGGCCAGCCGTGCACGGTGGTCAGCCCGGGCAGGCCGAGGGTGATCGTCTGGGCCAGGAACTCCCGGCGGTGGCCATCGGCCCGGGCGTAGGCGTCGACGACCGTCCGGGTGTCGCCCGCCTCCAGGGCCCGCCGCAACGCCTGCGCCTCGGCATCACCGCACCAGTGGTCCAACGTCACGGGGACGCCCACCGGCTGGAGGTGCTGGTGCGCCCCCGTACCCTCGTCCCGCCTTCGCCCCCGCCTGAACATCACGCCGACAGTAGCGATTCCGTCGGCCACGGTCGGACGGTCACCTCGTGGCCCCGTCGCGGACCTCGATGGTGACGTGGGGGACCACCCGGTCGAGCCAGCGGGGCATCCACCAGTTGCGGTCGCCGAGGAGGGCCATGGTCGCCGGCACGAGGACCATCCGGACCAGGGTGGCGTCGAGGAGGACGGCCAGGGCCAGGCCGAACCCGAAGAGCTTGATCTCCCGGATCTCCTCGAACACGAACGAGCCGAAGACAACGACCATGATCGCCGCTGCCGCGGAGATGACCCGGGCGGTCGAGGCCAGGCCGTCGGCCACCGACGACGGCGCATCGCCGGTGCGGTCGTACTCCTCCCGGATGCGGGAGAGCATGAACACCTCGTAGTCCATCGACAGCCCGAAGACGATGGCGAAGAGCATGAGCGGGATGAACGGGTTGATCGGCCCCGCCTCGATCCCGAGCAGGGCGTCGCCCCACCCCCACTGGAAGACGACGACCACCACGCCGTAGGTGGCGGCGATCGAGAGCAGGTTCATCAGCACCGCCTTCAGCGGGACCAGGACCGACCGGAACACCACCAGGAGGACGAGGAACGACATGCCGAGGACGGCGGCGAAGAACCGCGGCATGTGCTCGCCGAGGTGGTCGGTGACGTCGATGTCGGTGGCTGCGCTCCCGGTCACGTGGACCTCGAGCCCGGCCGCCGCCGCGACGGGGACGACGTCGTCGCGCAGGGTGCGGACGAGCCGGGTCGTCGCCTCGTCCTGGGGCGCCGTCGTCGGGACGAGGGTCATCACGTGGGCCCGGGGGTCCGACGGGTCGTCGGCCAGCGGTGCCGACACGGCGGCGACCCCGGCGGTCCGGACGAGGGCGGCGTGCAGGTCGTCGATGCTCCCCGCCGCGGTGGCCGGCCCGGCGGTGGCGGTGATCACGAAGGGGCCGTTGAAGCCCGCGCCGAAGCCCTCGGCAAGCAGGTCGTAGGCCCGGCGGGTTTCCGATCCGGCAGGGTGGTTCCCCTCGTCGGTCCAGCCCATGCGGAGGCCGAGCACGGGTGCGGCCAGGGCGACGAGCACGATCGCCGCCACCGCCCCCCAGAGCCCGGGACGGCGCTGGACGGTCCGGCTCCACCGGTGCGACAGGGTCGCCTCCCGGGGCGTGATCGCTCGCGGGGGCAGCGCCCGGTGCAGGCCGGGGACGAACCGGCTCGCCCCGAGGACCGCGACGGCGACCACGGCGCCGGCGACGGTGAGGGGCGTGGACCGGATCCCGGCGCCGAGGACGGCGGCGGCCACCGCGCCGGCGGCGAGGAGGCCACGCCACCGCGTCACCTCGAGCTTCTGGCCGGTCACGCCGATCAGCGCCGGCAGCAGCGTCATCGACGTGAGCATGGTGGCGAGCACCGTGAGCGAGACCCCGACGCCCATGCCCGAGAGCATCCCGAGCCCGACCAGCAGGAGGCCGAGCATCGAGACGACGACCGTGACCCCGGCGAAGGCGACGGCCCGGCCGGCCGTGCTCATGGCGACCACGGTCGCGTCCCTCGGCGGGTGGCCGGCCCGCACCGCCTCCCGGTACCGGGTCACGATGAACAGCGCGTAGTCGATGCCGACGCCCAGGCCGACCATCAGCCCGAGCAGCATCGTGTCCTCCGGGACGGTCGTCAGCCGGCTGAGCAGGACGATCGAGCCGGTCCCGATGCCGACGCCACCGAGGGCCACGGCGATGGGCAGGCCCATGGCCAGCACGGACCCGAAGGCGGCGATCAGCACGACCACGGCGAAGGCGATGCCGATCAGCTCGGACCGGGGTGGGGCCAGCTCGGCCAGGTACTGCCCGCCGGCCAGGACCTCGAGCCCGTCGATCGACGGGGCCTCGTCCGTGATCAGCTGCCCGATCCGGGCCGACTCGGTGTCGTCCACCTCGGCGGAGAGGTTGACCCGGGCGAACGCCAGCCGGTCCGCCAGCGGTCCCGTCGTGGCGATCTGGCCGGCCCCGTCCGGCGAGTAGGGCGAGACGACCGTCGCCCCCGGCGCCCGCGGCATGCCCTCCTCGTCGGGGAAGCCGGCGTCGACGGTCGCGAAGAGCTCCTCCAGGCCGGCCACGACCGCGGGGTCGTCGACGCCCTGCTCCGCCCGGACCACGATGGTGCCGGACCGGCCCCCGGTCCCCAGCTCGGGGAAGTGCTCCTCGAGGGCGGCGAACCCGGCCGCGCTGTCGGACCCCGGCACCGCGGCCCCGCCGCCGAACGCCGGCCCGACGGCACCGGCCGCGGCCAGGACGGCGACGAGGACGGCCGCCCAGAGGCCGATGGTCGCTCGCGGGTGGTCGTAGCACCAGCCGCCGACGCGGCCGAGGACGGACGGCTCGCGGGTGCGGGGTGACGGCGGAGGAGGCGGCGTGCTCGGGGCGATCGGCATGCCGGCCATCGTCGGGACATCCGATCGACCGCACATCGGGAGTCCGGCCCCTTCGGCGCCGTCCGATCGGCCGGCTCGCGAACCGTCCTTTCGGCCGATCCCCGCCCCACCGGGTCGTCCTACGCTGACGCCGTGCTCGACACCGGCCGCCCACGCTGGGCCGCACCCGCGGTGGCCGATCCGCCCGGGCCGGCACGGCGGGACTGGGTCGTCGTCGTGGTCCTCGCCGTCGCGGCCGCGATCGAGACCGCGGCCCGACCCGACCTGGTGTGGCCGGGCGTCTCCCTGGCCCTGACGCTCGGCGCCGCCTGCCTCCTCCCCTGGCGCCGCGTCCACCCCCTCCCGGCCGTCGCCGTCGCCTTCGGGGCGATGAGCGCCGGCCACGCCGTGGCGCTCGTCCGCGACGTGGACTGGGAGGGGCTCACCACCGCGATCTTCATGCTCGTCCTGCCCTACGCCCTGGCCCGGTGGGGCTCCGGGCGGGCGGTCGGCGCCGGGCTCGTCGTCCTCGCCGTCCCGCTGGCCCTGACCGCCGTCTCCGACGCGCCGATGGCGGACACGGTCGGTGGTGCGCTCGTGCTCCTGCTCGCCTGCGCCATCGGCTTCGCCGTCCGCTACGCCGGCGAGCTGCGGGCCGAGGAGGTGGCCGGCGTGCGGTCGCGCGAGCGCGAGGAGCTGGCCCGCGAGCTCCACGACACCGTCGCCCACCACGTGTCGGCCATCGCCGTCCGGGCCCAGGCCGGCCGGGTGGTGGCCGCCACCCGGCCCGAGGCGGCGCTCGACGCGCTGTCGGTGATCGAGGAGCAGGCGGCCCGAGCCCTGGAGGAGATGCGCTCGATGGTCGGGACGCTGCGCCAGGGCGACCAGGTGGAGCTGACCCCGCCCCAGGGCGTCCGCGACCTGCGACGGCTCGAGACGGGCGACGGCGCCGGCCCCCGCGTGGTGGTGACGACCGCCGGCGAGCTCGACGGGCTCCGCCCCGCGGTCGACGCCGCCTGCTTCCGCCTCGTGCAGGAGGCGGTGACCAACGCCCTGCGCCACGCCCGCCAGGCGTCGGAGGTGCAGGTGCGGGTCGACGGCGGCGACGACGAGGTGCGGGTCACGGTCGTCGACGACGGGCGGGCCGGCGGTCCGTCCCCGGGGGCCACGACCGGCTTCGGGCTGGTCGGGATGGCCGAGCGGGCCAAGCTCCTCGGCGGCACCTTCGCCGCCGGCCCCCGACCCGGTGGGGGCTGGAGCGTCGCCGCCACGCTCCCGCGCCGGGCGGTGGCGCCGTGACCATCGGGGTGCTGATCGCCGACGACCAGGAGATCGTGCGCACCGGCCTGCGGATGATCCTCGACGCCCAACCCGACATCGAGGTCGTCGGCGAGGCCGCCGACGGCCGCGACGCCCTCGACCTCGCCCGTCGCCTCCGCCCCGACGGGTGCCTCTTCGACATCCGCATGCCCGCGCTCGACGGCATCGAGCTCACCCGGCGCCTCGCCGGCCCGGGCGTGCCCGACCCGCTCGCCATCGTCGTCATCACGACCTTCGACCGGGACGAGTACGTCCACGGCGCGCTCAAGGCCGGCGCCCGGGGTTTCCTCCTCAAGGACTCCGGCCCCGAGCTGCTGGCCCAGGCGATGCGCTCGGCGGCCAAGGGCGACGCCCTCATCGCCCCGAGCGTCACCGCCCGCCTGCTCGCCGCGTTCTCCGAGGCCGGCTCGTCGTCACGGCAGCCGGCGGCGCAGCCGATCGACCCGCTCACTGACCGGGAGGAGGAGGTGCTGATCACCGTGGCCCGGGGCCGCACCAACGCCGAGATCGCCGACGACCTCTGCATCAGCCTCAGCACGGTGAAGACCCACCTCGCCAGCCTCATGCAGAAGCTCGGCGCCCGGAACCGCGTCGAGCTCGCCATGTGGGCCTACGAGACCAACCGCCTCCCGAGCTGACACGCCTTTTCGATTCTGAGCCGATTTCCGAAGGTCTGGTCGGCACCCGCGACCCCGGCGTCCGGGTCGACCCCACCGGGTTGCGGGGCTACTTCTTCTTGGTCCGAGGCCTCGTTCGTGTCCCTGCCGCCGACGTCACCATCAAGTGCTGGATCATCTCAAGCATCGTGAGAGCGACATCAGGGTCGTCGTCCATCAGTTGATGTGCACGCGGATTGCGCCAAGCGGCGACCACGCCTTGACACAGCATCATGTGACCGCGCTGTTCGCTGATCTCGTTCTTCGTCTGGAGCTTCGACGGGATTCGGATCTTTGGACTGTTTGGCGAGAACGCAAGGGTCATCAGTTCGTCACCGTCGAGAGTGCTGCCCGACTTCTGCCGCACGCACTCACAAAGAGCCTTCACCGCCGACTCCACTGCATCCGAGTAGTGGGTGGACACGAACCGTGTCCGGGTCGCGTCCCGCAGGTCGGGGTGGGAGATTCGACGGTCGTACTCTGCGAGCCACTCGTCGGAAGGGGCCAGCAGCTCAGGCGCTAAGGGAGCATCCTTCGGTTGCGGGCTCCTGTACTCAGCGAGCTCGCTTGTCAGCCGAGCCGCGATCAAGAGCGCTCCGGCTGCGATCCCGTCGCTCATTGCCGATACAGGTGCTTCGCCATACTCGCGAATATGCGGTCCAACTGCTCCGCGCTCGCATCAGGTGGGATGTGGATCTGAATGTCCAGGTGCAGGTTCGGGCCGTGCGAGGCCGGCGGCGCTGGAGGCGGCGGCGGAGGTGGCAACTCCTCTTCTTGCTTGCCCGTCTTCTTCGCAGGTGCCTTCGGAGCGGCCGCCTTTTTCGCTTGTCCGTTGGCGGAACCGGGCGCGACTGGCTCAGGAATCGCCTTGCTTGCAATGAGCATGAATGTCGCGGTCATCTGGGACGCAGCCGACGATCCGTATCCTTGCTGGTCGAACCATCGCCGCACAGCATCGCGGTGCGGCTGCCCATCGGCATCGATGAGGTGGACCAGGGTGTCGGGGTAAACCTCGGCCAGGATCTCGTCGCAGGCTTCTGCGTAGCCGTCTTCGGTGCGCCACTTGCGTCCGCGATCGGTCAACCCGCCGTCGTCGTCGACCAGCCCCATCTTCTTCAACGGGTTGATGACGTTCTGTCGCGCGCTCGCAGCGCTGCCCATGGCAAGAGAGGCCGACACGCTCTGGTCCGTCACCTTCCAACTGGGTGTCGTCGCCACTCGTGCCCGAACTTGCGCCCAAGGCTTCTTGCCAATCGCGGGGTAACTCTCTAGAGCCACTGCAGTCTCCTTGGTGACGGGCACCTTGAGACAGAGCGCCCAGACTGACCATCAATGACCGTACCGAGCGAGGACCCGGCCCACGGGGATACTTGGAGGACGCTCAATCGACCATCAGGGCACGGCCGCGCCCGATCCGTGCGGGCACATAGCGGGCACGCGGACGCCTCGGCCCGGCTCCGCCGACGAGGCGTACCTGCCTGACCTGCGCAAACGTGGTCGGGCCGGGGAGATTTGAACTCCCGACCCCCTGCTCCCAAAGCAGGTGCGCTACCAAGCTGCGCCACGGCCCGTTGCCCGGCACGGTACCCCACCGCCTCGGGCATGATCGCCCCGGTATGGACGCACCCGCTCCCCCACCCCGTCCCGAGGTCGTGTCGCTGCGGATCGCCGAGGCGCCCGAGGCCTGGGCCGCCGCCGGTTTCACGGTCGACGACGACGGCCGTTGCCGCATCGGCGGCGTGACCCTCGAGCTGGTGGGAGCGGCGGCGGGCCGGGCCGTCGTGGGCTGGAGCCTGCGCGACCTGCCCGAGGGTGCGGCGGCCGCCGTCGACGGCTTCCCCACCGCCCCGTCCGATGCCCCGCCCGCCACCCCGGCCGAGCACCCGTGCGGGGTGACCGCCGTCGACCACTTCGTCCTGCTCACCGACGACCTGGGCCGCACCGTCGAGTCCGCCGCCCACGTCGGGCTGACCCCGCGCCACTGGCGCGACCACGCCCTGCCCGACGGCACGCCGGTTCGCCAGGCCTTCTTCGTCGTGGGCGAGCTGGTGCTGGAGCTGGTCGCCCCGACCGAGCGCCCGTCCCGGCCCCGCCCCGGCGTCCGCTCCTTCGGCGTGGCCCTGGTGTGCCCGGACCTGGACGTCGCCCGTCAGGCCCTCGGCGCCCACCTCGGCGACGACCGCCCCGCCGTCCAACCCGGCCGCCGCATCGCCACCGTCCGCCACCGCGACCTCGGCCTCCACACCCCCATCGCCCTCATGACCCCCCGCCCCTGACCGGCCGCATCGCCTCGGGCAGGTGGCCGATGTTCGCCGGCGTGACGCGCCAACGGTCCGCCTCGGCGCCGGCGAAGGAGGTCATCTCCGGGCCCGTCGCCCCCCGATGGACCTGCACGAGGACGACGTCCCACGCCCGGCCGTCGCGATCCCGCAGGTCCCAGAACACGTCGATGTCCTCGGGCTCGTCGGTCGGCACCGGATCGCCGTCGCCCGAGTAGCGGTACGCCGTCGCCTTGACCATGTCGTCGGACACCTCGACCACCAGCGCGTAGGCGTCCCAGTCGGCCGCCGCCAGCTCCGGCAGCGAGAGGATGTCCGCCGCGATCCCGGCGATGACCTGGTCCCGATCGTCCGTCACCCCACCGAGTCTGCCCGCCACCCGACCCCCAGGCCCGCCGGACGAAGGGAAACCCGACGCGAGCGACAGCGAGCCCCTCGTGAGCGCAGGCCCGCCGAACCACTTGCGACCGAGGCGCAGCGAGACCTGACGCGAGCGCAGCGAGCCACCTCGTGAGCCGAGCCCCCACCGGCCGCGACCGAGGCGGAGCGAACCCCGACGCGAGCGACAGCGAGCCCCCTCGTGAGCGGAGCGGGACGCCGAGCAGGGCGGAGCCCCGCTAGAGCGGAGAGGGGGTCATGCCAGGTCGGCGAAGGGGGTGGAGGTGCGGGCGGACTCGACGACGGTGCGGAGGGAGCCGCCGGCGCGGAGCCAGGCGACGGCGTCGTCGTGGGGCTGGCCGAGCCACGAGCGGCCGAGCAGGGCGTAGGAGACGACGACCGGGTCGGTCTTGGGGGCGAGGGTCGTGCGGCCCTCGGGCGACTCGCTGAAGGCGGCCATGACCCAGCCCCGTGTCTTGCCGGCCTGGAGGCGGCCGACCCAGTAGCCGGACTCGTTCGGCCCCGGCGCCCGGCCCAGGACGCCCCGGTAGACGAGGTCGACGAAGGCGGCGTGGCTGCCGGCGCCGAACCGGGCCTGGAACTCGGGCGAGCGGGCGAAGGACTCGGCGACGACCGAGATGTTGGCGCCGGCGGCGAGGCGGGACGACCAGTAGGCGAGCCCGGCGGTCTCGGCCGGGCGGTCGAAGAAGGCGGCGTAGAGCCGGGCGACCTTGGCCTCCTGGGCGGCCCAGCGGCCCCGGCCCAGCTCGACGGCGATCAGCTCGGCGGGCGGCGTCCCCCCGGCCAGAGCGGTGGTCCAGGCCGAGACCTCCGACGCCGTCGGGTTCCGCCGCAGGACGATCCGCAACGTCCGGCCGACCCACGCCGACGACGAGGGCGACGGCCAGGTCACCGACGGCCGGGGGGTCACCGCCGGCGCCGGCGTCGACGAGGGGCCGGTGACGACGAGCTGGGGCGCCACCGACAGCCGGACGGGCTCGCCGACCGGCGGGGTGACCCGGGCCGAGGCCACGTCGCCCAGCACGGTGGTCCCGCCGAGCGGCCGGACCACCTCGGGGGCCAGCGTGGTCACGTGGTAGCGCCGGGCCGGGAACGAGGGGCTCGGCGTCCACGTGGCCCGCAGCCCGCCGGCCGGGTCGAGCAGCACCTCGGTGAGCGGCACCACCGGCGGCTGCACCTCGGGCACGAGGACCGACGAGACGACGAGGCCGCGGCTGCCGACGGTCGCGACCCCCGACGCCGAGGCGGTCGCCCGCAGCACCCGCGACCCGAAGGTCGACGACGCCGCCGGCACCGTGCAGCGGAACGACCGTCGCTCCAGGGCGGGCAGCCGGGCGAAGGTGCGCGAGCAGCCGGGGACCGGGCCGGCGACGGTCACCTTCGTCTTGTCCTGCCCGTCGTGGTTGGCCACCTCGATGTCGAGGGCGACGGGCGTCCCCGGCGCGACGAGCTGCCCGTCGGCCCAGATCGAGACCGCCAGCCCCGTCGGCGGCGTGGGGTGGGAGCCGGGCGTCCCCCCGACCAGCTCCGACGCGGTCCAGGCGGAGGCGCCGGGGGTGCCCGCCGCCAACGACAGCCGCTCGATCGAGTGACCGCCGGCCGCCACCGGCCACGGCGCCCCGGCCTGCCACGTGGCCCGGGCCTCCTCGGCGCCGCCCGGGCCGGAGAGGACGAGGGTGCCGCCGCCGTCGGGCAGCGGGCCGTCGAGCGTGCCGACGACGAGCCGGTCGCGCGCCGCGGAGGTCAGACCCGCCGAGGAGACGGGGACGACGATGCGATCGCGGCCCGGGACCACGGTGCCCGCCGGGAGGGTGGCCGTGGTGGCCCCCGACAACGTCCAGCCCGACAGGTCGATCGACGCGGCCCCCGGGTTGGCCAGCTCGACGAAGTCGCCGGCGGACGGGCCCGTCGCCCGGATCTCGCTGATCACGACCCGATCGCCCGCCGCCCGCGCTGCGGGCACGCCGCCCGGCACCGACCACTCGCCGTCGATCTGGGCCCGGCGCCCGGCGACCCACGACCGCACCGCGGCCTCGTCGGCGGCGGCCGACCCCGGCCGGGGCCACTTGGCCACGTCGAGGGCGTGCTCGGGCGCGACCTCGGCCTGGAACGGGTCGATCCAGGAGGCGACGCCGTCGGGTCCCAGCACCTCGTCGGCCAGGGTGCGGATGCGCCGCAGGACCATCTCGGTCAGCCGGGCGTCGCTGGCCAGGGCGGCGGCCAGGTGGAAGATCGACGGCATCACCGGTGTGCCCAGAGCGGTCCCGGCGGGCAGGCCGAAGGTCAGGTCGAGGTCCCAGTGGAGGGGCGACCAGCGCTGCTCCTCCGGGTCCTGCACCAGCCAGATGTTGTGGTTGATCGTGTCGACGTTGCCGAGCACGGCGTTGACCGCGTAGTAGCTGACGAGGTCGGCCACGTCGACCTGCTCGAGGAGGTCGGCCGTGCTGGCCGCCGACGGGGGCCCGTCGGCCGCCGCGGCCAGGGTGGCGAGGGCGTCGTGGGGCGCGTCCTCGGGCTCCTTCTGGTCCCACATCTCCCCGATGGCCTCGGCCCCGACGTCCTGCAGGTAGGCCTGGTCCTCGCTCTCGTAGAGGAGGCCGTCCTCGGCGCCGTTGGCCTCCATCCACTCCTCGTCGTACTCCTCGAAGAAGGTGTAGAGGCCCTCGAAGGCGTTGCCCCGCTCCAGCCGGACCTTGCCGTGGGCGACCGTCGGCCCGCCGGCGGCGTCGACCACGCCCCACGACAGCTCGCTGCGGATGCCGAGGGTGTCGCCGAACTCGGCGTCGAGGACGAACTCCTCCAGCGGTCGCTCGGAGAGGGCGGGGACGACGAGGTCGTGCTTCTTCGCCATCTTGAAGCGGTAGTTCTTCTTGGGCTGGGCCTGGGTGATGTCGCCGCCCTGGAGCCGCACCCGGACCCCGTCGTAGACGACGTCGTCGACCACCAGCACCGCGGGCCGGTACGTCTTGGACCCGATCTGGGTCATCAGGGCCTGGTGGTCGGCCGGGGCGATGTACCAGTCGATCAGCGGGAGGCCGGTCTCGACCGGCGGCCGGGCCACGACCACGCCGACGAAGTGGGCCTCGTCGTCGGCCTCGGGGTCGCTGTCGGGGAAGGGGGTGGCGCCGGCGCCGTTGGAGGCGACCGCCCGGGCCCGCACCAGCGTCCCCGCCGGCTGGGCCGGGGCCAGGCCGGTCCAACGGCCGTCACCGGCGACCTCGTCGCCACCGGTGCCGTCGTCGACCAGCGGCAGCGTCGTGGGCGCGCCGAAGCCGACGACCACCTCGGCGGTGACCGTGTCGGCCCCCGTCGCCTCGACCACGACCGGGACGGGCTGGCCCGCCCCCGGGTCGACGACGACCACCGAGGCGACCTCGGGCGGATCGGCCGCCCCGGCCGGCCCGGCGCCGACCACGATGCCCACCGCCGCCACCACGGGGGCCAGGACGGACGCCACCGCTCGTTGCACACCTCGACCTGCCGCCATGGTCGCTCCCTCTCTGGACCGAGGATCATGCTGGCACACCCAGGTAGGGTCGGCCGGTGGCCACCGTGACCGTCTCGTCCGCCTGATGCTCGACCACGTCTTCACCGACGCCATCGGAGCCCTGCGCGACGCCATGGAGTCGGCCTTCCTGGAACGCCAGGCCTTCGAGGAGCGGTTCCAGGCCGACGTCCTCCTGGGCGACCTGACCTGGGAGACGTCCTACAGCCTCCCCGGCGAGGGGGTGCCCGCCCGCACCCGCGCCGACATCACCCTCGACTGGCCGACGTGGGCCCAGACCGCCTACCGGTCGTGGTACATCGGCGAGGAGCTGGACGAGCCGCCCCGCATCGAGATCGAGATCGTGATGCGGGTGCAGCGGGTCGCCACCAGCCCCGACGTGTCGTCGATCCTGTCGATCCTGCCCGAGGAGTCCTCGCCCATCGGCGGCGAGACGCTGCGCCGGTCGAGCCCGACGCTGGAGACGATCTACGACGGCGACCTCCGGCCCGAGGAGTTCGCCGTCGAGGTCAGCTACGACGGCAGCTACGACCTGGACGAGGAGGTCCTGGCCGACGGCTCGGTCCTCGACTCCCACTTCGCCGCCATGGGCGGGTGGATCGCCTCCACCCTGGTCCGCCTGGGCGACGTCAAGCTCGACTACCTCCCCCCGGAAGAAGAGGACTGAGATGACCGACGTCGTGCTCGTGGAGGTGGCCGACGGGGTCGCCACCGTGACCCTGAACCGGCCCGACGCCCGCAACGCGCTGTCCCGCGAGCTGCTGCGCGAGCTGCCCCGGGCCCTGGCCGAGGCCGATGCCGACCCCGAGGTCGCGGCGGTGGTGCTCACCGGTGCCGACCCGGTCTTCTGCGCCGGGCTCGACCTGCGCGAGGTCGGCGGCGGGGAGCTCGACCTCGGCTCCAGCGGGGCCGCCGGCGGCGCCGACGAGGCTGCCCTGGCCCGCCGGGGCCCGTTCCGCCCCCGCACCAAGCCGCTGATCGGGGCCGTCAACGGCGCCGCCGTCACCGGTGGCCTCGAGGTGGCCCTGGCCTGCGACTTCCTGATCGCCAGCGAGAAGGCCCGCTTCGCCGACACCCACGCCCGGGTCGGCATCCAGCCCGGGTGGGGCCTGACCGTCCTGCTGCCGCAGTGGATCGGCATCCCGCGGGCCCGGCAGATGAGCGTCACCGGCAACTTCGTCGACGCCCCCACCGCCCTGGCGTGGGGCCTGGTCAACCAGGTCGTCCCGCACGACGAGCTGCTGCCCACCGCCCAGGGCCTGGCCCGCGACGTGGCCAGCAACGACGGCCCGGCGGTCCAGCGGATCCTGCAGACCTACCGGGAGGGGTTCTCCGAGCTGACCGGCGGCGACGCCTGGGCCCTGGAGGCCCGGGTCGCCAACGCCTGGCAGGAGGACTTCGACCCCGCCGAGGTGGCCCGCCGTCGCGAGGCCATCCAGCAGCGGGGCCGAAGCCAGCAATCCTGATCGTTCTGTCAGTCCTGGTCCCCCGAGAGCGGGGACCAGGACTGACAGAACGGGGGATCAGGCGGTCTCGGCCTCGGCGGCGGCCTCGCGGTCCTTGCTCACCTCGTCGAGCAGCTCGTATTCCTCGCCGGTGTCGACCCAGTCCTCGAACTGGGTGACGCCGAGGGTGTCGAAGCGCTTGCGGAGCCAGCCGTCGTTGGCGTCGAGCAGGCCCAGCTTCTTGCAGTTCGGGACGATCTTCGAGAACAGCAGCTGCTGGAACGGGTCCTGGTTCTTGACCTCGTCGGGGACGTCGAAGAGCTTGAGGGCCTTCTTGACGTCGACGCCCATGCGGTCCCACACCTCCTGCTGGAGGAAGCGGTTGCGCATCCGGATGGCGGCCTCGAAGGCGAACTCCTGGCGCTCGAGCAGCTCGGCGTCGGTCAGCCCGTCGTAGAACTCCTTGAGCGACAGCACGCCGAAGGCGACGTGGCGGGCCTCGTCGCTCATCACGTAGCGGAG
>JBQGCF010000119.1:0-11708 GCA_052038315.1 Iamia sp. | reverse complement strand
TCGGTCCCGGCGGACCGGCTCGGCGGCGGTGCGTCCTCGGTCCCGGCGGACCGGCTCGGGGGCGGCGCGTCGTCGGTCCGGGCGGACCGACCCGTCGGCGGGGGCGGCGGCGGGGCGGAACCGCTGTCGGTGCGCGGGACGGCGGCGGCCTTGGCCCCGCCCATCTGGCGGGCGGCGGCCCGGGCGGCCTCCCGACCCGACGGCGCCCCGGCGGGCCGCTCCTCGACCGGTCCGTCCTCGGCCACCTCGGCGGGCGATGCGGCGGGCGGCCCGGGGGCCTCGGCGACGGGCGGCGGCGTCGAACCGGCGGGGGGCGGGGCGACGGCGGCCACGGGGGCACCGGCGGCGATGCCGGCCAGACCTGCCTCCAGCCGCTCGATGCGGGCGACCAGCTCGTCGAGACCGGTGGTGCCCTCGCCGCCGCCACCGGCCGGGGTCGTCCGGGTGATGCGGACGAGCGCCACCTCGAGCGGGATGCGGGGGTCGGGCGCCTGGCGCATGGCCAGCAGGGCCTCGCCGACCTCCTCCAGCGCCCGGGTGACCGTGCGATCGGTGACCCGCCCGGCCCACCCCTCGACCCGCTCCCGGGCCGCATCGGACAGGTGGCCCAGCGGCCAGCCCCTCCGGAGGAGGAAGACGTCACGGAGGTGGGCCAGCAGGGCCTCGCCCAGGACGCGGGGGTCGCGCCCGGCGGTGGTGGCCACGGCCACGGCGGTCAGGGCGGCGGCGGTGTCGACCGCCACGACCGCCTCGGCCAGGGCCTCGGCGTGGTCGCCGTCGGCGCTGACGCCACCGGCCGCGGCCTGGTCGAGGAACGACAGGGTGTCGCGGGCCGAACCGCCACCGGCCCGGAGCACGTGCTCGACCGCGCCCTCGTCGACGTCGAGCCCGGCGTCGGAGATCACCCAGCGGACGTGGTCGGCCAGCTCGTCGGCCGGGAGGAGGTGGAACTCGAAGTGCTGGGTCCGGCTCCGGATGGTGGGCAGGACCTTCTGCGGATCGGTGGTGGCCAGCACGAACACGACGTGGTCGGGCGGCTCCTCCAGCGTCTTGAGCAGGGCGTTCGACGCCCCCGGCGAGAGCATGTGGACCTCGTCGAGGATGTACACCTTCGTCCGGCCCGGGCTGCCCAGGGCGACCCGCTCGATCAGGGCCCTGACGTCCTCCACCTTGTTGTTGCTGGCGGCGTCGAGCTCCTGGAGGTCGTACGAGGTGCCCGCCTGCATGGCCACGCACGAGGCGCAGACGGTGCACGGCTCCCCGTCCTTCAGGTCCTCGCAGTTGAGGGCCTTGGCCAGGATCCGGGCGGTCGACGTCTTGCCGGTGCCCCGGGGCCCGCTGAACAGGTAGGCGTGGCCGACCCGCTCCTCGGCCACGGCCGACCGCAGGGCGTTGACGACGGTGCCCTGGCCCCGCACCTCGGAGAACCGCTGAGGGCGGTAGCGGCGGTAGAGCGACTGGTGGGCCATCGGGGCGACTCTACCGAGACACCGCGGCGGCCTGTCCCGGCCCCGAGCCCCGGGCCACGGCGGTCATCGACCCGACCAGCCGGCGGGACAGCCGGCGGACCGGCTGCTCGACCAGGACGTAGCTGAGCGCCGCCATCACGATCGACAGGCCGAGCGTGCCGAGCAGGGCCGGGACGTGGGTCGAGGTGCGGCCCTGGATGTCGAACCGGCGGGCCAGCACGCCCAGGACCGGTATGTGCCAGAGGTAGATCCCGTAGGAGAGCTCGCCCAGCCAGGCGAGCGGCGCGCTGCCGAGGATCCGGTGGTACGCCGAGGTCCCCCGCCGCTCGACCACCGCCGGCAGCACCAGCACCAGGCTGAGGGCGATGGCCAGGAACGTGTACCAGGCCGCCTCCTTGGCCGGGGCCACCCCGACCAGGCCCAGCGGCAGGTCGAGCAGGGTGATCAGCCAGTAGAGGCCTCCGACGATGGCGATGCAGAGCCACGGGCGCTTGGCCAGGTCGACGATCGCCGCCGGCGGCCGGCCCCGGTTGAGCCCGTAGGCGCAGGCGCACCCGACGACCAGGGCGGTGACCACCAGCGGGGTCGAGGCGGCCACGGCGGCGGCGACGCCCGACCCGTCGCCCAGCCGGGCGGCGATGCCGACGGCCACCAGGACGAGGGGCACGACGCACAGCAGCACGCCCTGGGCCCGGCGCCGGGTGCTCACCGTCCTGGTGGGCCCGGCCACCGCGTACAGGCCGGCGACGAGGATCGGACCGACGATGTAGAAGACCATCTCCACGGCGAGCGTCCAGGCCACGAACAGCCCGCGGGGGAACATCCCGTCCCGCACGACGTAGGTCAGGCTCAGCATCAGCGGCCACTCGCCGGCGGTGAACCGGTCGACGTCGAAGAACAGGACGGCGGCGATCAGGATGAACCAGTACGTCGGGTAGACCCGCAGCGCCCGCTGGGCCACGAAGCGGAGGATCGACGGGCGGGGCCGTCCCTCCTGGTGGGTCCGCAGCAGCGGTCCGAGGACGAGGAACCCCGAGAGCAGGAAGAACAGGACGACCGCCGTCAGCCCGGTCGGGGTCAGCCACCGGGCCAGCCAGCCGGGCTGGGACGACAGCGTGGTCAGCGCGGCGACGTGCGACGCCGCCACCGCCACCGCCGCCAACCCCCGCAACCCGCTGAGCGCCGGCATCGACGCCCGCGGCGCCTCCGGCAGCGCCCACGGCGACCGTCCGGTGGCCGTCGCCGCCGACCCGGTCTCGGCCGTCTCCGCCGGGTCGGCATCGGCCGTCGCCCCCGTCTCGGGCGTCGGCCCCGCAGCGGTGGTCTCCGCCGGCCCGGCCTCGGGCGTCCCCGTCGGCCCGGCCTCGGGCGTCTCAGACGACCCGGCCGTGGCCGTGTCCGTCGGGCCGGTGGCGTCCGGCGTCGATCCGGTCTCGGGCGTCGGCCCTGGCCGCGGGTCGGTGGGCGGATCCATGCCGGCCTCCGTGCTCGTCTCGGCCACGCAGCCTCCCGGTCGCCCGCCCGGTCGGCCCCGGGCAGAGACCCGCCCCCGCAGGTGGCGGCCAGGCGACCTGCGGCGCACCCGGCGATCCGCTGAGAGCTGCTGCCTTCCGGCCCTGACTCGGTTCACGGTGCCAGGTCGCACAGGACCCGGCCGCCCCTGCGGGGGCGGGAGACGGGCCAGGGTAGCCGGTCGATCCGCCTTCGTCACCGTCGAGCCCGACCCCCTATCCTGGTCGGCTGCCCCGGTTCGCCGAGGCGCCGGAGGGTTGCGAGAGCGGCCGAATCGGCACGCTTGGAAAGCGTGTGTGGGGAGACCCACCGTGGGTTCGAATCCCACACCCTCCGCCACTGCCCCCGGGAGGAACCGGTCGGCGTCAGTCCGTCCGATGCCGCAGGAGACCCCCGAGGCGATCGGTCACGAGGGCGCAGCTGCGGACGTCCTCGCACGACACGAAGGCGACCGCCCGCGCCGAGAGGGCGGTGTCGGAGATCTCGATGACGTCGACCAGGTGGAGGCGGCCACCGAGGAGACCGTCCCCCGCCACGTGCGTGAGCCCACCCCCCGACAGGATCTGCTGCGCCTCCAGGACGGCCGTCGGGATGTGCAGGCGGCGCAACGCCTCGGTGACGGTGACGGCTCGTCCCCACATCGTCAGGCCCGATCGGAGGGCGAGGACGAGACGGGGCCGGGCTCCACCATCCGCCAACGCCACCGCCATCCCCGGCGAGACGACGACCGCGGCACCGAAGGCCTCCGGGGTCTGGGTCTGGGTCTGGGTCTGGTTCAGAAGCACCTCGGCCATGAGGCGACCTCCACGGTCGGGGGACACCGGGGTCGGGCGATCACCGGGTCGGGGGCCCCGCACGACAGCGAGGAGAGTACCATGGTTTCCACCCTGGTTTCGACACCGGCTTGTCAGCAGATCTCTGTGCTGGTTTACTTGATCCCGTCTGGAAGCGACCGATGGGGGCCGACCCCCACGGAGCCAACCGTGACCAGCACCACAACCGATCCGACCACAACCCTTGCCCGCCACGCAGACACTCGGCCCTCGGAGAACGACTCCGTGGGCCACTCCGGCGTACCTGCGTGGTGGGGTGGCCCTCGAGGGAGAACGTCATGACCACACCGACGGAGGCCCGCGCCCCCGCAACCGGCTCGCCCCGGCCTGTCCGCAATGCCTACGAGGCGTCGATCCGCAGCTCGTTCCCGCTCATCGTCGAGTTCCTCGTCGAGGTCCTGGGTGCACCGCTCGTCATGCGGATCGCCGATCGGACGGACCCGACCGCAGTGGCGGGTTGGGCCGACGGCAGCCGGCGGCCACGAGAGGCCGCCGAGACACGTCTGCGGGTCGCCTACAGGGCCTTCCTGACGATCCAGGACGCCGACAGCGACCACGTCGCACGCGCCTGGATGATCGGGCGCAACCCGCAGCTGGGCGAGATCGCGCCGGTCGAGGCCCTGCGCACGGATCGGCACCTCGACGTGATCACCGCCGCGGAGGCGTTCGTCCAGACGGCTTGAGGTACGGTCTCGCCCCTCCGTGACAGGATCCGCCGCTTCGCCGGAGGGGAAGGGATGATGCCGCCCGGTCCGCAGTTCGTGACGCCGCCTGCGGAGCTGTGGCGCGTCGGGTGGAGGACCGATCCCAACGGTGGGCCCCCGCCGGACCCGTTGAACCTGTCGCGCAGCGATGCCGGCAACCGCTACGACGCCATCAACGGCGCCTACACCGTCACCTACGCGGCCACGGACCGGTTGGGGGCGCTGCTGGAGAGCGTCGCCAGCTTCCGGGTTGACCCGACGCTCATCCCCTTCGTCGCCAGCTGGCCGGCGACCGGGCTGATGGCGCCGGGGACGATCTCCGCAGGGTGGCGGCACAAGCGGACCTGGGCCAGGTGGGCGCCACCCCACCCGCCTCCGCCCTTCCTCGACATCGCCCACCACGACACGGTGGCGTGGCTGAACCGGGAAGCGGCTGCAGTCCTGGCGAGCGTCGGGGTCGGCCCGCTGACCATCGCCGACGTGACCGGGGAGGACCGGGTGCTCACGCGCCTGCTGGCCACGTGGATCCACAACGTCACCCACCACCTCGGCACCGCGGGGATCGCCTACGAGTCCAAGCACGGCACCGACCTCAGGTGCTGGGCCATCTTCGACCGGGCCAACCCGGACTTCACCGCCTCGAGTGCCATCTCGCTCGGCGACCCCGAGATCGCACTTACCGAGGACGCCTTCGCCATCAAGTTCTTCTGAGTCCGAACAGGAACACCGAGCATGGGCCGGACCAACGGCGCGTCATGTCCAGGGTGAGGGGCATGTGGTCGTCAACCTGATGGGGGATGTCACGGAAGCGTGAACGCTGTGTCACGGCTTTCGGTGATCTCCTGCACATCTTGACAGGGGGGTCTAGTGTGCCCGCCGGCACGTGCGCAGGCGGCAGTCGTGCCCACCATCCCCCGAACCCAAACGCCCCTTCAGGAGGCACCCATGAGGAGTCGTGCGCTCCACCTCGCGGTCGCGGCCATCGCCGCGATCGCCCTCGTCCTGGTCGGCGCGTCACCGCCGTCGGGCGCCCAGGAGGGTCCCGACGCGACCCGCGCCGACGCCGGTCGCTACACCGTCACACCCGTCGTCGCGACGGGTCGCACGGTCGGGGCCAAGGCGACGACGAGCGCGGTGGCGGCCAGCGACCCCGAGCTGATCGCCCGGACGGACGCCACGCCGGTGCCGGTCGTGATCAAGCTCGACTACGACTCCATCGCCACCTACCAGGGCGGGCGCGACGGCCTGGCCGCCACCAGCCCGTCGGTCACCGGCCGCCGGCTGACCGCCGAGACGGCCACCCGCAGCGCCTACGCCCGGGACGTGGCCCGGCGCGAGGCGGCGATCACGGCCGACATCACCGCCGCCGTCCCGGCGGCCCGCATCGGCCGCAGCTTCCGGGTCGTCTACGGCGGCGTCGCCGCGGTCGTCCCGGCCAACGAGGCCAGGAACCTGCTCGGCGTGCCGGGGGTCGTCGCCGTCCAGGCCGACGCCCTCAACCAGCCGCTCACCGACTCGAGCACCGAGTTCATCGACGCCCCCGCCGTCTGGGACCAGGTCGGCGGGCAGGCGACGGCCGGCGAGGGGATCCTCTTCGGCTCGCTCGACTCCGGCCTCTGGCCCGAGCACCCCTCCTTCGCCGCCAACCCCGACCTCCCGGCCCGCCCGACGCGCCCCGACGGCCGGGCCCTCGAGTGCGACTACGGCCCCGACCCGCTCAGCGAGGACGAAGAGGAGCCCGACTTCGCCTGCAACAACAAGCTCGTCGGCGGCAGCGCCTTCATCGACACCTACAACCTGCTCAACCCGGACGATCCCGAGACCGAGGAGGACGAGGGCGAGGTCTACCCCGACTCGGCCCGTGACTCGAACGGCCACGGCACCCACACGGCCAGCACCGTCGCCGGCGGCGTGGTCGACGAGGCGCCGGTGTTCGGCGTCGACCGCGGCCCGATCTCCGGCGTCGCCCCCGGCGCCCAGGTGATGGGCTACAAGGTCTGCGGGGCCGGCGGCTGCTACGGCACCGACACCACCGCCGCGGTCGAGGCGGCGATCCTCGACGGCGTCGACGTCATCAACTACTCGATCTCGGGCGGCACCACGCCGTTCACCGACTCGACCGAGCTGGCCTTCCTCGACGCCTACGCCGCCGGCGTCTACGTGTCGACCTCGGCCGGCAACGAGGGCCCCGGCGCCTCGACGGCCAACCACCTCGCCCCGTGGACGACGTCGGTGGCGGCCTCGACCCAGCGCCGCGAGTTCGGCTCCGACCTCACCCTCACCGCCGGCGACGAGACCTTCGAGGCCTCCGGCGTGTCGATCGGCTCGGGCATCGCCGAGCCCACGCCCGTCGTCCTGGCCGAGGACGTCCCCGGCTACGACGACCCGCTGTGCGCCGAGGCGCCGCCGGCCGACGACACCTTCGACGGGCTGATCGTCGGCTGCGCCCGCGGCAACCCCGAGGGCCGCGTCGCCTCCGGCTACACCGTCTACTCGGGTGGCGGCGAGGGCATGGTCCTCTACAACGTCAACCCGGGCTCGACCATGACGGACAACCACTGGCTGCCCGTCGTCCACCTCCCGGCCGGCACCGGCTTCGAGGCGTTCGTCGAGGGCCACCCCGGTGTCGAGGGCACCTTCACCGCCGGCACGCCCCGTGACGGGCAGGCCGACGTGGTCGCCGACTTCTCGTCCCGCGGCCCGGCCGGCGACTTCCTCAAGCCCGACGTCACCGCCCCCGGTGTCCAGATCCTGGCCGGCACCACGCCGACGCCGGAGTCGATCGTCGAGGGTCCCCCGGGCGAGTACTTCCAGGCCATCGCGGGCACGTCGATGTCGGCGCCCCACGTGGCCGGCTCGGGCATCCTCATGCTGGCCGAGCACCCGCAGTGGACGCCGGGCCAGGTCCGCTCCGCCCTCATGACGACGGCCACCACGTCGCTCGTGAAGGAGGACGGCGAGACCCCCGCCGACCCCTTCGACATCGGCGCCGGCCGCATCGACCTGGGCGCGGCCCGCAACCCGGGGCTGACGCTCGACGAGACGGCCCGGCGGTTCCTCACCCTGACCGCCTCGCCCACCGGGGCCATCGACCTCAACATCCCGTCGATCAACGCCCCGACGATGCCGGGTGAGATCACCACGACCCGGACCTTCACCAACGTCGGCAGCACGACCGCCACCTACTCGGTCACCACGACGGCCGGCGAGGGCAGCACGATCACGGCCACGCCGAGCCGCTTCACGGTGGCCCCGGGCGCGTCCCGGGCGGTCGAGATCACCATCGCCTCGGACAACACCGAGGGCCAGGAGTTCGGCGAGGTCCGCCTGGCCGCGGCGGGTCGGGAGACGATCCACCTGCCGGTGGCCTTCGCCCCGTCCTCCTCGGGCGCCACGGTGACGAGCGACTGCGAGCAGGGCACGATCGAGCTCCACGAGATCACCACCTGCACCATGACGGCCACCAACGACAGCTTCGGCCCGACGGTGGTCGAGGGCACGACGACGGTCGACGACCGGCTGCGGATCCTCGATGCCGACGGTGCCGAGCAGACGGGGCCCCGCAGCGCTGAGGTCACCGCCGTCTCGCTCGAGGGCCGGGCCCCCGGCACCCCGAGCCTGGAGCCGCTCGGCTTCGAGGGCTACCTCCCGCTGGCCGACTTCGACGTCCCCTTCGAGGCGATCGGTGACGAGGAGATCGTCGACTTCGGCATCGACCCGTTCGTCTACAACGGCATCCCCTACGACGCCATCGGTGTCGACTCCAACGGCTACCTGGTCGTCGGCGGGTCGTCGGGCAGCGCCGACAACGTCTGCTGCCCCCCGCAGGAGCTGCCGAACGTGCTGCCGCCCAACAACGTGATCGCCCCGTTCTGGAGCGACCTGTCCGGTGAGGACGCCCCCGGCATCGCCGTGGTGAAGCTCACCGACAACGAGACCGGTGCCGCCTGGACCGTGGTCGAGTGGCAGGTCAACGCCTACGGGACCGACACGTTGAAGACCTTCCAGGTGTGGCTCGGCCACCAGGACGAGCAGGACATCACGCTCAACTACCCGGCCGACGACCTGCCCGACCTGACCGACCTGGGCGAGCCCCTCGTCATCGGGGTCGAGAACGAGACCGGTGCCGGTGGCGAGTCGCTGGTCGACACCCCGCCCGGGGAGGACCTGGACGTCGTCAGCACCGACGCCGTGGCCGGCGACTCGATCTCGTGGAGCATCGACGTCGAGGGCTACGCCGCCGGCGAGGGCCACGTCCGCACCGAGGTCTCGGCCTCGGGGATGCCCGGCACCACGGTCGTCACCACGCCGATCACGGTGAACCCCGGTCCGGCCATGGGCGATGCCGAGGCCTTCGTCGACCGGGCCTACCAGGACATCCTGGGGTACCCGGCCAGCGACGCCGCCCGTGACTACTGGGCGGCGCGCCTCGAGAGCGGCTCGATCACCCCGACGGCCTTCGCCTACCAGCTGGCCAAGGACGACCGCTGGCTGGAGCCGGTCGTCGAGGGCCGCTACCAGCAGCTCCTCGGCCGGGCCCCCGGGCCGCAGGAGCTCGCCTTCTGGGTCGGCCAGCTCCGTGCCGGCAAGCCCGAGAGCCTGCTCGCCGCCCAGCTGATCGGCTCCGACGAGTTCTTCGCCGGCGCCAACCGGGAGGTCGCCGCCTTCGTGGACCAGGCCTACCTGGCCGTGCTCGGGCGGCTGCCCGAGGAGGCGGGCCGGGTCTACTGGGTCGACCGCATCGAGGGCGGCCTGAGCCGCTCGATGGTCGGCAAGACCTTCTTCCAGGTGCCCGAGAGCCGGATCTACCGGCTCGAGGCCCTGGCCGACCACTTCCTCGGCCGGGAGCCGACGGCGGAGGAGGCGGCGGCCTGGAGCGAGATCCTCCGCACCAGCACCGACCTCCGCCTCGTCGCCGCCATCGTCGGCAGCGACGCCTACGTCAACCCCGAGGAGAGCTAGCCCTCCGCCTCGAACTCGGGGGAGAAGGTGACCGGAACCGGGCACCTTCGCCCCCGAGGTCGCTACTGCACCGGGTGGCGGAGGGCGGGGACGAGGGAGATGGCGCATCCGTCGAGGGCGAGGCGCTCCTGGTCCCGCACGAGGGTGGCGTGGAAGGGGCCGCTGACGGCCAGGCCGACGGCCGAGAAGGCCAGGCCGAGGGGGTAGAGGGCGGGGACGCCGGCGAGGACGAAGGCGACGAAGCCGGCGAAGGCGGGCACCGTGGTCCCCGTCAGCCGGGCGACGTAGCGGCTGCGCCAGGACCGGGCCAGGGCCAGCTCGTCGGCGCAGTCGAGGCGCACCGGCACGAAGCGGACGTAGGCCAGCCCGGCGACGCCGGCCAGGGCGACGACGAGGGCGGCGACCCACGGCGAGTAGTCGTCGCGGTCGGTCGCGGTGTCGGCCAGCAGCCCGACGACGACGCCGACGACCAGCAGGCCGGCGCAGTAGGCGACGAACAGGAGCCGCAGGCCGATCAGCCCGTCGGGGCGATCACCGGTCCGCCGCGGGTTCCACCCCGGGTCGTCCTTCAGCCGGAACGGGTCCCGCGGGTCCTCCTCGGGGGTCATGGCCATCCCCGGATCTTGCCGGAACCCGGGGGACAGCCCCACCTCGGGCTCACCGGGGGACAGGATGGTCGCTGTCGCACCCCCTCCGTAGGTTGGCCGTCGTGACCACCGCCCTCACCCCATCGCCCCGCCCCGGGTGGCTGCGCGCCGTCGGCGTGGGGGCGACGGCGCCGGTCGCGCCCCGCACCCTGCAGGCGCTGGTCCACGTGGTCACCGACCTGTTCGCTGCCCTGGTCACGTCGACGGTGCTGATCACCCTCGCCGTGATCACCGTCGTGACCTTCCCCATCGTGCCGTTGTCGCTGGTCATGCTGGCCGTGCTGCTGGCGGCGTCCTGGCTCGCCGGCCACGTCGAGCGCTTCCGCATCGCCGCCACCACCGGCGTCGTGCTGTCCAGCCCGCACCGACGGCACGAGGGCCAGCTCCACACCCGCGCCTGGCGCTGGCTGCGCTCGGCGTCCACGTGGAAGGAGCTCGGCTACCACCTGATCCACCTCCCGAAGGCGGTCGTGGTCACCACGGTCACGCTCGGGGCGTGGTCGATCGGCCTGGCCTTGTTCACGCTCCCCCTCTACATCGGCAGCGTGCCGTCCGAGCGGGCCCGCCTCTTCTGGTGGCACATCGACCCCGGGTTCGAGGCGCTGGTGGCCGCCCTCCTCGGCCTGGTCATCCTCCTGACCGCGCCCTGGCTCACCCGGGGCTTCAGCCGCCTGTCGCTGGGCATGGCCGAGGGGCTGCTCGCCGGGGGCGAGGCCGAGGAGCTGCGCCAGCGGGTCGCCACCGTCGAGGCCAGCCGGGCCGAGGTGGTCGACGCCGCCGAGGCCGAGCGCCGCCGGATCGAGCGCGACCTCCACGACGGCGCCCAGCAGCGCCTGGTCGCCCTGGCCATGAGCCTGGGCCTGGCCAAGGAGAAGATGGACTCCGACCCCGAGGCCGCCCGGGCCCTGGTCGACGAGGCCCACCGTGAGGCCAAGAACGCCCTGGTCGAGCTGCGCGACCTGGCCCGTGGCCTCCACCCCCCGGTGCTCACCGACCGGGGCCTGCACGCCGCCGTCGCCGGGTTGGCGTCGCGGGCGCCGGTGCCGGTCGAGGTCGACCTGCGGGTCACCCGCCGGGCCCCACCGTCGATCGAGGGCATCGCCTACTTCGTGATCTCCGAGTCGCTGACCAACGTGGCCCGCCACAGCGGCGCCCGCCGGGCCCGCACCTACGTGGCCGACGAGGGCAGCCGGCTGGTCGTCGAGGTCAGCGACGACGGCATCGGCGGCGCCTCCGACGAGCGGGGCTCCGGGCTGCGGGGCCTGGCCGACCGGGTCCGGGCCGTCGACGGCACCTTCCGGGTCACCAGCCCCACCGGCGGCCCCACCACCGTGCGGGCCGAGCTCCCGCTGCCGACCTTCCTGGACCGCACCGACCGAGAGCCGGGGCTGCCGCCGGGCGACGCGGGACCGGGAACCCCACCACCGACGGCCGCCACCCCTGTCGACCCCACCGGGGCCGCCCCGACCGAAGGATCGCCCTGATGCGCATCGTGATCGCCGAGGACTCCGTCCTGCTCCGCGAAGGCCTGATCCGCCTGCTGGTCGATGCCGGCGAGGAGGTCGTCGGCACCGCCGGCGA